>JAVHVY010000240.1:0-35977 GCA_032160305.1 Actinoplanes sp. | reverse complement strand
CGCCTCGAGTCGGCCGGGGTGATGCGTCACATGCAGGACCGCCTCGCCACCGACCCGAATCTCGCGCGCGGCTACGAGAAGGCCCACCAGGACTATCTGGCCCGCCGGGAGGCGATCGAGCACGTGGCGGAGATCGCGAAGGTCTCCGCCGGCGGCATGCCCGACCGGGTGAAATGCCTGCACGCCCACCTCGGACACGCGCTGGCCGCCGGGCCGGGGGTCAACCCGTTCGGCGACGAGGTGCGCGCGGCGATCGAGCCGTGGTGGACCGGCAGTCCGTGTGTGCCGCGGCAGCCTTCCTAGGATCTAGCCCATGCAGGTTGCGATCCGCCGGGCGCGGACGTCCGACATCAAGGCGATCCGCGCGCTGGTCGACACGTACACGGCCGATCGGCGGCTGCTCAGCAAGGCCACGGTGACGCTCTATGAGAGCGTTCAGGAGTTCTGGGTGGCCGCGTCCGCCGACGGGCCCCTGGTCGGCTGCGGCGCGCTGCACGTGATGTGGGAGGACCTGGCGGAGATTCGCACGGTGGCGGTCGCGCCGGAGTGCCGCGGGCTGAAGATCGGACACCGGCTGGTCTCCGAGCTGATCGCCGCGGCGCGGGAACTGGGCGTGGCCCGGGTCTTCTGCCTCACCTTCGAGACCCGGTTCTTCGGCTCCTTCGGCTTCACCCCGATCGACGGCGCGCCTGTGCCACACGCCGTTTATGAGCAACTGCTGCGATCGTACGATGAAGGGGTCGCGGAATTCCTCGATCTGGAGCGGGTCAAACCGAACACGCTGGGAAACACGAGAATGCTTCTCCACCTGTGAGGGTCGCGGCAATCGACTGCGGCACCAATGCGATCCGTCTGCTGATCGCGGATGTCAACGGTGCCGAACTGGTCGACGTATCGCGCCGGATGGAAATCGTCCGGCTCGGCGAGGGAGTGGATCGCACCGGCCGCCTTTCCCCGGCGGCCATCGGCCGCACCCGGCGCGCTCTGATCGGCTACGCCGCCGACATAGCCGAACTCGGCATCACCCCGGTCCGGATGGTGGCGACCTCCGCGTCCCGGGACGCCGCCAATGCCGCCGATTTCTCGGCGATGGTGCACAGCGTCCTCGGTGTCGACCCGGAGGTCATCACCGGCGACGAGGAAGCCCGGCTCTCCTTCACCGGCTCGGTCGGCGGCCTGACCGCCGAAGCGCCCTATCTCGTCGTGGACATCGGCGGCGGCTCGACCGAATTCGTGACCGGCGTTTCCACTGCGGAACAGGCGATCTCGGTGGACATCGGCTGTGTCCGGATGACCGAACGGCATTTCGCCTCCGATCCCGCGACGCCGGCCGAAATCGCGGCCGCGCGGCACGACATCACGGCGGCGGTCGACACGGCGCTCGCGGCGGTGCCCGGCCGCTCCGCGAAAACCCTGGTCGGCCTCGCCGGGTCGGTCACGACCGTGACCGCTCTCGCTCTCGGCCTTTCCTCGTACGACGGGAGCCGCATCCACCATTCCACCGTCAGTTATGCCGAAGTGGCCGAGGTGACGGCTTCGCTGCTTTCCGCGACGGTTGCCGCGCGGCTGGCGCTGGGGGTCATGCACCCTGGCCGGGCGGACGTGATCGGGGCCGGTGCTCTGATCCTTCAGATCGTCATGGAGCGCTCGGGTCTGCAGTCCGTCGTCGCCAGCGAGCATGACATCCTCGACGGGATCGCTTTCGGGTTGGCCTGAAATGTGTGGGCGGCGGTCACTGTGGAATGTCGGTGAGCAGGACTATCGCGTTTTCGGTGAGGGAGTAGCGGAAGTCCTTCACCTCGATCAGAGCGCCATCTACCTGTACCTAGTAGGGGTAGGTCGTGGTGGCCGAGCATGACGTGTATCAGGTCGAGGCGGTCGATGGGGCGGGATGACTCGGTGGAGGTCATGCTTGATCTTGTCCACAGTGTGATTCCGGGCATGCGAATGTCGCTCCGCACACTGTGCACCAGCGACTCTTCTGTTTGAACGCCAGCAGGCCGGCCAGAAATCCGAGGCAGAGTGCGGCCGCAACCGCCATCGCGGTTCCCATGGATAAACTCCTTCGAATCGACGCCAGTTTCGCCTTCACAGTCTGTCGAGGACCCCGATATTGTCGGAAGCCCTGAGGTGTTTTCCTGGCGCCGCAGTGCTTGCGGAGATCATTCGTGTGTCGGGTTGTGGCTGGGTTGTGGCGGGGACTTGATCGAGGAAGCGGCGAGGACATGGCTGACATGACAGGTGCCGTCTGGCGGAAATCCGCTCGCAGTGACAACGGTGGCGCCTCCTGCGTCGAGGTTGCCAGGAATCTTCCTGAGGTCGTCGGGGTCCGGGACAGCAAGGATCGGTCGGGTCCAGTGCTCGCGTTCGCGCCTGATGCCTGGGCGGCGTTCCTGGGTGGGATCAGAAACGGGGAGTTCGACCTTTCTCGATAGGGCGGCGCGTTAGCCGTATGAACGGCGTGGGGGCGCTTCGCTGTTGCGCCCGCCGATAGAACGACGGTGCCGGGCCGGCTACTCGGTGCCAGACCAGGAGTCACTGTCGACGGTTCTTCCTGATACCCGGGGATTCCGCATCGGCAACCAATGGCATACTCCCAGCCGACATTCAGGACGATCAGTGTCCGGGCGCTGGTGGGGGAGTGGCTGTGCGGATGATGGCGGTGCGGGCGGCCATGTGCGCCCTGGTGACGGTCGCGGCGACCGCGGTACCTGCGGGCGGGCCGGCGATGGCGGCACCGGTGCCGACACCGGGCGCGGTGATCCGAGGTTCGGCGGCGCGGGCGGTACCGAAGAGCTTCATCGTGGTGCTCAAGCCGGCAGGTACGGTCGCGCCCGCAGCCCTGGCCCGACGCTACGGCGGCACGATGCGGCGAACGTTCGGTAGCGCGCTGCACGGCTTCGAGGCGATCATGACCGAGGCGGCGGCGAAGCAGTTGGCACTCGATCCGACGGTGGCCTACGTGGAGCGCAACCAGGTCATGTCGGTCGCCGATGTGCAGGACGACCCGCCGTGGGGCCTGGACCGGGTCGACGAGCGCCACCGCACGCTGGACCAGCAGTACACCTACGACGGCGACGCGAGCGCCGTGCATGCGTACGTGATCGACACCGGGATCCGGTTCAGCCACGAGACCTTCGACGGGAGGGCCGTCAGCGGATACGACGCATACGATCACGACGACGACGCGAGCGACTGTGAAGGGCATGGCACGCACGTGGCCGGCACCATCGGTGGTCGCGAGTACGGGGTGGCCAAGAAGGTCCAGCTGGTCGCGGTGCGGGTGCTCGGCTGCACCGGCAAGGGCAGCACCGCTTCGGTCATCGAAGGCGTGAACTGGGTCACCGAGCACGCGATCAAGCCGGCCGTGGCGAACATGAGCCTGAGCGGGCCGCCCTCCGACAGCCTGGACGCCGCGGTACAGGCGTCGATCGCCAGCGGCGTCACGTACGGCGTAGCGGCGGGCAACGGCGATGACTTCGGTGATCCGCTGCCGGCCTGCAACGACTCGCCGAGTCGCACGCCCGAAGCGATCACCGTGGCCGCCACGACGAAGACCGATGCGCGCGCCTCTTACTCCAACTACGGCCCGTGCGTCGACATCTTCGCTCCGGGTGACGAGATCGAGTCCGCCGGAATCGACACGGACACGGCACGCGCCGAGCTGAGTGGCACGTCGATGGCCACCCCGCACGTGGTGGGGGCAGCGGCGCTCGCCCTGGCCGAGCATCCGACCTACACCCCGCAACAGGTCGCCGACGCGTTGTTGGCCGCGGCGACACCGGACCTCGTGGCCGACCCGGGGGACGGCTCGCCGAACAAGCTGCTCTACACCGGCGGCCCGGACCGCGACTTCGAGCTGGCGCTGGACACCTCGGGGTTCACCGTGGCGACCGGGCAACCGAAGACCGTGCGGATCGACCTGTCGCAGATCGGTGCGGGTCGGCAACGGGTGCAGCTGACCGTCCACGGGGTGCCGGACCAGGTCACCACCGAACTGTCCGATGTCGAGGTTGACACCTGGGCCCACCCGTCAGCCACCCTGACGCTTACCCCGTCCGTCACCGCCGCGCTGGGCAGCACACCGGTCACCGTGGTCGCGACCGGCAGCGACGTGACCCGGTCGCAGACGTTCACCCTCACCGTCGCGGCGCCCGAGGTGACCCTGTCGTTGTCGGACGACGCCGGTTCCGGGGCGATGGGGACCATGGTCGCCACGACCGTACGCAGCACCGTCGTGGCCGGCGATTTCCCCGCCGGGCTGGACCTGACCGTGGCCGGCCTGCCCGCGGGGGTGATCAGCCCCGACGGCTACGGCTCGTGGCTGCCGGCCGGAGCCAGCGCCACGGTGCATTTCGTGATCACGCCCGACGCGCTACCCGGCACCTACCCGCTGACCATCATCACCTCCAGCGGGGCGGTCACCGCCTCCGCGCCGTACACGCTGACCGTCGCCGGCACGCCGAACCCCTGCGGCAAGTACGACACGCCGGGGCTGGAGGTGCCGGGCGGATCCACGGACAGCACGCCGATCACGGTCACCGACTGCGGCCGGAACGCCTCGGCGCTCAGCCGGGTGTACTTCCGGGTGAACCGGCCCTACCCCAGCCTGCCCGGCGACGCCGTCGCGGTTGACCTCATCGCGCCGGACGGCTCCATCCACGCCCTCAAGCCAGCCGGAACGTACCCGAATACCGACCGTTACGTGCTCGACTGCACCGTCGACCTGTCGGGCCTGCCCGCCGACGGGGAGTGGAGACTTCAGGTCCGCAACGATGCCCAGCGGTGGATAGACCTCGCCCAGGTTTACGACTGGATGCTGACGGTGTGACGACGAAATCGTGGTCGGTCAGCTGAGGTAGCGCTCCCGCAACTCGGTGACGAGTTCGACTTCCAGCGCGCGAGCTGACTCCCGGCGGCCGGCCCGGCACCGGATGGCCCGGTGCCACTCCGGCGGCCGGCCCGGTACCGGATGGCCCCGGTGTCGGGTCCGCCCGACGGCAGTGCTGTGCTTGGTGGGTGCCCAGCCGTAGCCCGGCGCACGTCGCCGCCCACGCCGCCGCCGCGGCCGATCTGAGCGTCCTCGACGCGCGGGTGGCCGACTGCTTCGCCTGCCCGCGCCTGGTCAGCTGGCGGGAGAAGGTCGCCGCCGAGCGCCGCGCGGCCTTCCGGGACCAGACCTACTGGGGCCGCCCGGTCCCCGGCTTCGGTCCCGCGGACGCCCCGATCGCCATCCTCGGCCTGGCTCCGGCCGCGCACGGCGGCAACCGCACCGGCCGGGTCTTCACCGGCGACCGCTCCGGCGACGTGCTCTTCGCCGCGCTGCACCGGGCCGGCCTGGCCAGCCAGCCGACCAGTGTCGCCGCCGGCGACGGCCTCGAACTGCGGCACACCCGGATCTTCGCCGCGGTCCGCTGCGCCCCACCGGACAACAAACCCACCCCGATCGAACGCGACACCTGCGCGCCCTGGCTGCACCGCGAGCTGGCCCTACTCCGGCCGAGTCTGCGGGTCGTCATCGCGCTGGGCGCCTTCGCCTGGGCCGCCTGGTGGCCGGCGATGACCGCCGTCTACGGCGTGCGGCCACCGGTGCCCCGGCCGGCGTTCGGGCATGGCGCCGCCGCCGCCGTCGCCGGGGCGCCTGAGCTGCTGGGTTGCTATCACGTCTCCCAGCAGAACACTTTCACCGGGCGGCTCACCCCGGCGATGCTCGACGACGTTCTCACGAGTGCGAAACGTCGTACCGGCCTGGCATGATTCGTGTTCTGCCGATTCTGCTGATCGCGTTGAGGAATCACTCGTGGATGTCGCCGCACTGCGCCGCTGGTGGCCCCTGGCCGCCGTCCTCGGGCTGCTCTTTCTCACCTCGTTGGCGGCAACCCGTTCGGCGCCGCAACTGGACCGGATCGATCCTGACCCGATCGCCCCGCCGGCCGCGCCACCCCTGCTGCCACCCGGCCCGCTGCAGACCGCCCTGGTCGAGCCGACCGGCGCGGCGGCCCAGGCGACCGGGGGACTGCCCGACTGGATCGGCACCGCCGCCGTCACGGTCCTGGTGATCGCCGGGCTGGCGGTCGTCGCGCTGGCCGTCTTCGCCATTCTGCGGGACCAGTCGCGTCGCCGCGCCCGCCGCCGGGGGCGTCGCGTCGCCCAGCGCCCGGAGCCGCGTACGCAGGAAGATCTCGTGGCCGCGCTCGACGCGGGCCTGGAGGAGCTGTCCGACGCCGACCGGGATCCGCGCCGGGCGGTCATCGCCTGCTGGGTCCGGCTGGAGCAGGCCGCCGCCGCGGCCGGGACCGTCCGGCATCTCGGCGACAGCCCCACCGACCTGGTCGGCCGGCTGCTCGCCGAGCAGCAGGTCGACGCCAGCGTGCTGGCCGCGCTGGCCGCGGTCTACCGGGAGGCGCGCTATGCCACCCACACCGTGGACGACCGGACGCGCGCCCAGGCCCGATCCGCGCTGGAGCAGTTGCGGGCCGACCTCGGCGCGGGAGCCCACGGATGACCGCCGACAGTGACGGGGGCTTGGACGACCTCTTCGCCTTCGCGGCCGAACCGGTCGCCGAGGAATTGCCCCCGGTGGCGAAGAAGCGCTCCCCGGCCGGCTTCCTCATCCGGAACGCTCTGCTGATCGCGGCGGCGACCACGGTCACCGTCGCGGGTCTGCGCTCGGCGGGGATGAGCGTCTCGATCGTGCTGATCGTCGCCTCGTTCCTCGCGTTGCGGCTGCTCATGCTCGCTGTCTCGCAGGTGTCGCCGCCGCCGAGCCCGGCCGGCCAGCGCGGGCGGCGACTCACCGAGAGCGACAACGACTACGACTACCGCTTCGGCGGGACCGATACTCTGCGTGGTGCGGTGCGTCAGTGGGAGCGACGTCTCGACTGGTCGCAGAGCGATCCGGAACACTTCTCCAGTAGCCTGCTGCCCGTACTCGCCGAGCTGACCGACGAGCGGCTGCGCCTGCGGCACGGGATCACCCGCGCCGGGGACCCGCGCCGTGCGCACGAGCTGCTCGGCGACGAGCTGTGGCAGGTGCTGGAGCAGCCGGTGCGGCGCCCGCCGAAACAGCGGGAACTGGCCGGGTATGTCGACAGGCTGGAGAAACTGTGAGCGGGCGAAGGGTGGAACGGTGACGGACGCGAGCGTGGAGGCCCTCCCGCCGTACGAGGTGGGCAGGCTGGCCGGCGCGGTCCTGGACTCGGTCGGCAGCGTGGTGGTCGGCAAGCGGGAGTCCCTGGAGCTGGTACTCGCGGGGATCCTGGCCGGCGGCCACGTGCTGCTCGAGGACCTGCCCGGCCTCGGCAAGACGCTGACCGCGCGCTGTTTCGCCCAGTCGCTCGGGCTGGACTTCCGCCGGCTGCAGTTCACCCCCGACCTACTGCCCGCCGACGTGACCGGCTCCTTCCTGTACGACCAGCGCAAGGGCGATTTCGCCTTCCGCGCCGGCCCGGTCTTCACCAACATGCTGCTGGCCGACGAGATCAACCGCACCCCGCCGAAGACCCAGGCCGCCCTGCTTGAGGCGATGCAGGAGAAGCAGGTCTCGGTCGAGGGCGTGACCTACCGGCTCGACCCGCCCTTCCACGTGCTGGCGACGGCCAACCCGATCGAGTACGAGGGAACCTATCCGCTGCCCGAGGCGCAGCTCGACCGGTTCATGCTGCGGGTCTCGTTCGGCTATCCCACCGCCGAGGAGGAGTGGACCGTCCTGCAGCGCCGGATGTCTCGGCGCCAGGAGGAGTCGCAGCTGGCGCCGGTGGTGGACGCCCGCACGCTGCGGGGCATGCAGGCCGCCCTGGAGCTCGTCGCGGTCGAGGATTCGATCGGCCGCTACATCGTCGCGCTGACCTCGGCCACCCGCGAGCACGCCTCGACCCTGGTCGGCTCGTCCCCGCGCGGCTCGCTCGCCCTGTTGCTGCTGGCCCGGGCCCGGGCGGCGATGACCGGCCGCGACTACGTCGTCCCCGAGGACGTGAAGGACGTGGCCGTGCCGGCGCTGGCGCACCGGATCACCCTGCGGCCCGAGATGTGGCTGCGCCGGGTCGATCCGTCGTTCGTGGTGCACGAGGTGCTGCAGGCCGTGCCAGCTCCGGCCAGCGGCGCCCTGCCCACCTACGCGCGGCATGACTGACGAGGGCTCCGCCGCGCCGGCCTGGGTGCCCACCCGGGCGCTCGGCCGCGCTGTGCTGCTCACCGGCCTGTTCCTGGTCCTCGGCGTCGCGTTCGGCCGGGTCGATCTGGTGCTGCTGGCCGCCCCGTTCGCGATCGGCGCGGCCATCGGGTTGCGCCGGATGCCCCGGTCCGCCCCTGAACTGATCATCGAGGCGGACGAGGAGCACCTGGTCGAGGGCGGCCACGTCGAGGCGGCGCTCCAGGTCGCCAATCCGGACGTGATCGCATACGACCTGGTCGTGGTGCGGACCAGGACGTCGCCCTGGCTGAAGCTGGAGAGGTCCGACCGGCCGTTCGCGGTCACCGTCCCGGTCGACGAGTGGACGGCGATCGAGTTGCCTGGCGAGGCACTGCGGTGGGGGCGGCACGAGGTCGGCCCGGCCGCCGCCCGGGTCGCGGCCTGCGGCGGGCTGCTCGCCTGCCGCCCGGTCGTCACCCCGGCCCGGCACGTGCGCGTCTATCCGGTCACCGAGCCGTTCGCCGCGGTCGAGGCGATGCCCGCGGCCGCGGGGCTGGTCGGCAACCACCGCTCCCGGCGGCCTGGCGAGGGCGGTGAGCTGGCCGGCGTACGGCCGTTCGCGCCCGGCGACCGGCTCCGGCGGATCGACTGGCGGGTTTCGCTGCGCACGCGGGACCTGCACGTCGCCTCCACCCTGTCCGACCGGGACGCCGAGGTGCTGCTGCTGCTCGACGTGCTCGGCGAGGTCGGGGTCTCCGGCGGGGTCAAGGGCAGCGCCTCGGTCCTCGACACGACCGTCCGCGCCTGCGCCGCCATCGCCGAGCACTATCTGCAGCGCGGCGACCGGGTGTCCCTGCTGGAGTACGGCCAGTCCGCCCGACGGCTGCGCCCGGCCACCGGCCGCCGGCAGTACCTGACCGTCCTCGAGTGGCTGCTCGACGTGCACGCCGACAGCAGCGACCAGGCGCCGTACGAGCACGTCTTCGGCGCCCACCACGTCTCCTCGGACGCTCTGGTCGTGGTGCTGACCCCGCTGGTCGACCCCCGCTCGGCGGACCTGCTGGCCCAGCTCACCCAGTCCGGCCGCTACACGGTCGCCGTCGACACACTGCCCGCCGGGGTCACACCGCCGCGGCGCAGCCAGTGGACCCCGCTGGCCACCCGCCTGTGGAGCCTCGAACGCGAGAACGTGCTCGGCCGGTTGCGCGAGCACGGCGTACCGGTGGTCGAGTGGGCCGGCGCGGGCAGCCTCGACCTGGTGCTGCGCGACGTCGCCCGGATGGCCTCCGCCCCGAGGGGCCGCTGAAATGCTGAGCTCCCTGACCGAGCGCTTCGAGCGGGTCCAGCACGCGATCAGCCGGGCGACGCTGGTGCCGTTCCTGGTCCGGCTCGCGATCGCGCTCTGTCTTTTCCTCGCGATGACCGTGGCCTGGCCCGCCGATCTCGTTTTCGGCCGGGTCGGCGTGCTACTCCTGCTCGCCGCGCTCTATCCCGCCGTCGCCCCGAGCGGCATCGGCCCGAGCCTGATCATCATCCTCGCGGCGGCCGGCTGGATCCTCGACACGACCTGGTACGACGCCCGGGTCGCACTGTGGCGGGTACTGGCCATCGCGACCCTGACCTACCTCGGGCACACTCTGGCCGCGCTCGCCGCCGTGCTGCCCACCGACGCCGTTCTCACCGTCGACGTGGTCGGCACCTGGCTGATCCGGGCGGCCGTCGTGGCGCTGATCTCGGCGGTGCTAACCGTGGTCGCTCTCGGCCTCGCCTCCGCGCTGGCCGGCAGTGCTTTCCTGATCGCCACGCTGGTCGGTCTCGCCGGCGCGGCCACGGCCACTCTGCTGCTGGGACGCCTCCTGTATCGCCCCTGAACCGTTCAGACATATGTGCGATACGGCCCGTGGTACCAGTTGACCCACGTCGCAGTCGTGCGGGGCCCGCGCGGACACCTCACCCACCCGCCGACGCGGCGAGCGACGACAGCGCCCCGGCGCCGGTCCCGGCCGGGTTGGCTGACCGGCACGGTGGGAGGCTGGTTCCGCGCCCGGGACCAGGTTCGCTACGGTGAACGACACGTGGCGCACCCGGCCCGGGTGGTGGAACGGCAGACACGGCTGCCTTAAAAGCGGCTGCCCCAAAAGGGCGTGCGGGTTCGAGACCCGCCCCGGGCACCCAATCCGCAACAACGTTTTCCTTGGTCAAGGCCCTTGATCCGGGTGTCACCTGAATGGGTAAAGCCGATTGTCGTCTTCTCGCGTCGACGGTCGGGCGGCCGTTTCGGCAAGTCAAGTGCCTTGGCGGGGTGTTTGGGGTTGTGGTGCCGGGGCAGTCACGCAGGGCATCCGCACGCCTCATCCGCGCGATCTCTCGCGGGCGGCTCGCGGCGTGGCCTACCTCCACTGCCCCTACGGGGCAAATAAAAGCACTCGACCGGACAGCCCCGCCAGGGATCGCTGGTCAAGGGCCGCCCGGTCGTGTTGGAGACGATCGGTGGTTATGGATCACGACGAGTTCACCGTGTGGGTCGGGGCTCTATTCGGCGATGTGTGGCGTTTTGCCCGCCGCCGCCTGCTGTCAGGCGCCGAGGCGGACGACGTCACCGCGGAGGCGTTTGCGGTGGCGTGGCGGCGCCGCGCTGATATCCCGTTCGGCCCGGAAGCTCGGCTGTGGCTGTTCGCCGTAGCCCGGCGGGTGCTGTCGAACCAGCAGCGGGACCAAGTCCGCCAAGGCCGGCTGCATCTCCGTCTCGTCGCCACCGGAGAAAGTGGCTGGCGCCGACCACTGGCACGAAGGCGACGAGGTCGCGGACGGGGGTCGCGGCCTGAGAACGGCAGATGGCGGCGATCTGGCCGTCGAAACCGCTGATCGGATTGCCACCTCCCTCGCGGCCGGCGACCACGTCCGCGTAAGCGGTGGCCGCGGCGAGGTCGAAGGGCAGAACCTGGCGGGGGAAGGCGGCGAAGATCTCGTTGGCCGCCTGATGGAGGTCATGCTTGCGGCGGCCGTTCGGAAGCCGTGCGATGCCGTAGCGGATCTCGGCGACGGTAACCGATGTTGTGTAGAGGCCAGTGCTGGACGTCCGCTGTAGCCATGCGAGCACAGTCGGAGCAGGGGTGGAGCGCATGAGTTCGGAAACGACGTTGGTGTCGAGGACGATCATCGCTCGCCGAAGTCCGCCGCGCGAGGTGGTGTGGCTCGAGCCGGAACGTCCAGGTCCACACCGCCGAGCTGCGCGAACCGCTCGGTAAGCGCGCTGAACAGGTCGGTTCGCGGGCGTTCTTCCTCGGTGGCGGCCGCAGTGAGGATCAGGCGGATCTCAGCCTCCACGGAACGGCCGTGCCGGGCGGCCCGGAGACGCAGCTTTTCTTTGACGGAGTCGTCCAGATTGCGGATGCTGAGGGCCGCCATTGCCTCATCTCCTCGTCACTCGGGGCTGATAGCAATGCTAGCGCGCGGCTAGCCGCCGATGGCAACCGCTACTTGTGTCGTGCACTGGTAAGACGCCGTTTGCCTGGGTCGCTGCGAGGTAACTCAGGATCCCGATGCCGGCCACCGCCGGCGCCGCGCCGGCGACGACCCATGCCGAGGTCAGGGCTTCGGCGTGTCCGCCGGTGCCGCGTCGTCCGTTGCTTGAAGCCTCGCCCGTGCAGCCATTCACCCGACTGTGCCGGCCGGCACACCGCTGACCACGGGATTCGAAGGCTCCTAGGCCTCGGGCACCGAGCCGGCTCTCAGGGCGGCTTCAGCGAGGCGGGGTAGCACTGACTGGGTGAGGGTGCTTCTGATCGAGGATGAGGAACGCCTAGCCAACGCGGTCCGGGAAGGCCTGCGGGGCGAGGGTTTCGCCGTTGACGTCGCCAGTACGGGGACCGACGGGTTGTGGGCGGCCACCGAGACCGCGTACGACGCGGTCCTGCTGGACATCATGTTGCCGGGGCTCAGCGGGTATGAGGTCTGCCGCCGGTTGCGTGCGGACAAGGTGTGGACTCCAGTGCTGATGCTGACCGCCAAGGACGGCGAGTTCGACGAGGTCGACGCATTCGACCTGGGCGCGGACGACTACCTCACCAAGCCCTTCAGCCTCATGGTGCTCGCGGCCCGGCTTCGTGCGCTGGTTAGGCGGGGGGCACCGGAGCGCCCGGTCGTGCTGGCCGTCGGCGACCTCACGCTCGACCCGGCCCGACGCTTCGTCACGCTTGCAGGTCGGGCGGTATCGCTGACCCCGCGCGAGTTCGCGGTCCTGCATTTCCTGATGCGCCACAGCGACGAGGTGGTGACCCGGACGCAGATCCTCGAAGGCGTGTGGGATGCGCACTACGACGGCGACTCCAACGTCGTCGAGGTCTACATCGGCTACCTGCGCCGCAAGATCGACGAGCCGTTCGGCCGTTCAGCGATCAGGACCATCCGAGGCGCCGGGTATCGCCTCGACGGTGGCGGCGGCTGACTCCGGCAGGGGCAGGGTCAGCACGAAGCTCGCGCCTCCGTCCGCCGCGTCAGCGACCGCGACAGTGCCGCGATGGCCCGCGACGATCTCGGCGACGATCGCGAGGCCCAGCCCGCTGCCGCCCGCGGTCCGTTCCCGGCCGCTGTCCAGCCGGACGAAGCGCTCGAAGATCCGGTCCCGGTCGGCCGGCGGTACGCCCGGCCCGTCGTCGGCCACCTCCAGCCGAACCGAACCGCCGGCCGCGTACAGCCGGAGGCTGACCGTCGTCCGGGCGTGGCTGACCGCGTTGTCGACCAGATTGCGCACCGCCCGCGCCAGCTGGCCGCGGTCGCCGCGTACCCGCACGGCGCGCACGTCGGCCGTGACCCGGGGACCTGGCTGGGCGGCGATCCGCGACCGTTCGGCGTTCACCAGGTCGTCGAGGTCCACGTCCACGAGCCGGGGCGCCAGCCCCGCCTCGTCCACGCGCGCCAGCAGCAGCAGGTCAGCGATCAGACGCTCCAACCGGTCGGCTTCCTCGCGGAGATCCGTGACGGTGGACCGGTCTGGCGACCGAAGGCGACCGTGGAGCAGTTCGAGACCCACCTGCAGCGTGGAGAGCGGGCTGCGCAGCTCGTGGCTGGCGTCGGCGACGAACTGCCGCTGCGCGATGGCCGCGCGCTCGAGGCGGTCCAGCATCGTGTTCATGGTCTGCGCAAGGCGGCGAATCTCGTCGTCGGGTGCCGGCACCGGCACCCGTTCGTGGAGCTGCCGCGCCGTGATCGCAGCGACCCGCCGGCGCATCGCCTCCACCGTCCGCAATGATCTGCCGACGAATAGGGCGGTCGCGGCTGCGACGAGAAGCAACACCAGGGGGTACGCGACGGCGAGCACCGCCAGCTCGATGTTCGTCGCAGCGGTGACGGGACGCAGGGACGCGGCGACCAGCACCGTCACCGGGCCGGACGGCGTGCCGACGCCGACGGCGACGACACGGAACGGGTCGTTGTTGACGGCTGCCAGCCGGCGGTCCTCCGCGAGGGTCTCGCCGGGCTTCGGGCGCAGCGGGGACAGCGCCGGCTCGCCGGTGATCGCCGGGGAGGCGGTCAACACCCCGCCGTCGCGGCCGATCACCTGCACTAGTGCCTCGTCGCCGGCGCGTGGTCGCAGGAGCTGGGTGAGCCCGTCGGCGTCGCCGGCGGCCGCCCGGGCCGCCACCGCCTCGGCCCGGGTCGACGCCAATCCGTACACCGTCGCCGTCAAGGAGCGCCGATGCAGCACCACGAAGGTCACGCCGACGACCGCCAGCACCAGCCCGACGACCGTGACGGCGGCCACAGCCGAGCGCAGCCGCACGCCCAACCGTCCGCCTAGCCCCATCACAAGACGCTAACTCGGGTTTCCCTTAAGGAGCCTGAGGATTCCTCTCATCGTGGCCTTACCTTCCGCGCGCGACGGTGTTCCAGCCGCCCCGTTCGGGTGCGGTCCTCATCGAGGAAGGAACAGCACGATGCCATTCATCAAACGCGCTGCGATCGTCGGTGTCGCGGTAGCCGCGACGGCCATCGGCGGCGTCGGAGTCGCCTCCGCGGCCACCAACCCGTCGTCGCCCGCGAAACCGCCGGCGAGCGTGACGACAACCCAGCCCGGAAGCGGAACGGGGACCACGACGCCGAATAACGGGACGGCCCCCGCCCCGGCCCAGCAGGGCAACCAGACCGGACCGGACACGTCCGGAGAGACGGCCGGACCGGACACCGACAACATCCAGCAGGGCGACCAGACCGGACCGGACACGTCCGGAGAGACGGCCGGCCCGGACACCGACAACATCCAGCAGGGCGACCAGACCGGCCCGGACACTCCCGGCGCGAACGGCTGATCGGTGACCCCGACGGCGCGCCCGCCCCACGGATGCCGTACGAGACCAGATCATCTAACCCGCACTCGTAGCCGGTGTCGGTGTGGATCTCGACGACCCCGCTGCTGATCCCGGGCGCGTCGTCCCCGGCCCACCTGCACGAGAACCGCGCGGTGGGCCGGGGGCCGTTCGACGTCTCGGATGCGGCAACCGTCGGACTACCCAGCGCCGTGAGTAGCACACGCGGCGTTGACCGCTACCTGGGTGGCTCCAACTACATCCTCGCCGCCTACATGGCATCCGGCAGGTGACCACTCAACACGCGGAACTGCTTAGTTGAGTGCGACGACGAATGGAATGAAGGGCTAGCATCTACGCGGAAAGACGCCGACCGCCAGGAAGAATCTCCATGTCGTTCACTGACGAGGAAATCGCATACCTGCGATCGCAACCAATTGCGCGGCTTGCGACTCTCTGCCCCGACGAGCAACCCGATGTGGTTCCCCTCGCCTTCGAATTCGACGGCGCGTACTTCTGAGTTGGAGGTTCCGGCCAGACCGTCCTGGACACCCGGAAGTTCCTCAACGTCCAGGCCGGAAACCAGAGGGTCGCCCTCGTGGTCGATGACATGGTGTCCCTCGACCCCTTCATCGCTCGTTCGATCCGCATCTACGGCCATGCCGACGCACCATTCGAACGAGTAGGAATGGTGGGTCCGGGTATCTTCATGCGCATCACCCCGACCGTCTCCTGGAGCTGGAATATGGCGGGTGAACCCGTCGGCAGCACCTGGTACGAACCAAGGCGGGCGACCCACCAGGCGCCATCCTGATCTGCCGCAGACAATGCGTGGTTGCGTACTCGGCTACCGTCGTCGGGTGGACCGTCCCGATCAAGTGGCCGGTTACGTGCCCGGACCGTGCTGGGCGAAGCGACCGCTGTGGAATCGTTGGCAGCCGGGGCCTGGTCCACGGCGTACGCGCTGACTATCGCTGGGCGGGCAATGGTGCTGCGGGTTAGCCGGTACGACGGGGACTTCGCAAAGGATGAGGCCGTCAGCGCGGTCGTGGGCGGCATGCTGCCGGTACCGGCGATCACCGCCCGCGACCGCTGGGACGACGTGGCCCTCAATGCCGAGTGGCTGCTCGCGCTCGCTTGATCCCACAAGGAGGCCAGAACGTATTGTTCGTTCGACACAAGATCGACTGCATTAGTATGCCGCGAGGAACGCGCCGACGCCAACAGCGGCTGGAGAGGTCCGAGGTTCTCTTCAGGGGTGCCCGTTCTGTGCGATGAAGGCGTGCAACTGTTCGACCTTGCGTTTGGCATCCTGACGGGAGTAGGAGCCGAGCGCCCGGATCGGAAGGTCGCCCGCGTCGTCGCTGAGAGGGATGATCGGACCGTTAAGCGGCAGGCCAGCGTGATCATCGACCTGCCCGCGCTCCACCGATTGCACGTTGCTCCACGGCCTGACGCGGTCACGACCGGCCGCGCCGGCCATCGGCATGCCCTTTCACAGGACTCGGAGTAAGTACGTTTTCACCTTGTACATACACTTTGGGTTTTTCCGTTGACAAGTATGAATCGGTTCGGATCTGCGCCACTTCTAGGTTCGTGTTGGTCTATGTCTTGACTTGGCCGGGTGTTCTTCGGATCGTGGGGACGGCAGTGATGTCGATCACTGCTCGGTCCCGCTGTTGGGCCGTGTTGCGCATGGAGGGACATCGATGTACTCGACCTGCTCCCGACGCCCACGACGGTCGCGGATCTCGCCGCTCGCCGGGGCTCTCGTCGTCGCCACGGCGGTGCTCGGCCTGCCGTGCGCCGCCCAAGCCCAGTCGCCGGTCCCGGCCGGCCCGAAAACAGCACCCAGCGCCACCAAGATGAGCGTCAGCGCAGCCTGCGGCGCCGCGAAACCGGGCATGGCGACCTGCTATGCATTGCGCCGCGACGACATCAAGGCGACGCGGGGCGTCCAGCCCGCGGCCGCGCCGCCGTCCGGCTATGGCCCGGCCGACCTGCGCAGCGCCTACCAGCTGCCGACCGACGGCGGAGCCGGTGCGACCGTCGCGATCGTCGACGCCTTCGACGGCCCGACCGCCGAGGCGGACCTCGCGATCTACCGCGAGCAGTACGGCCTGGCCCCATGCACGACGGCCAACGGCTGCTTCCGGAAGGTGGACCAGCGCGGCGGCACGACCTACCCGGCGCCCGAGCAGGGCTGGGCCGCCGAGATCGCGCTCGACCTCGACATGGTCTCGGCGGTCGCGCCCGCGGCGCACATCCTGCTCATCGAGGCCGACTCGTCCTCCTTCGACAACCTGGGCGCCGCGGTCGACGAGGCCGTCGCCCTCGGCGCGAAGTTCGTCACGAACAGCTACGGCACCAGCTACTCCCCCACGCCGGGCAGTGGCGAGGACCCCACCGAGGTCACCGACTACGACGCCCACTACAACCACCCGGGGGTGGCCGTCACGGTCGCCTCCGGCGACAGTAACTACGGCGTGTCCTATCCGGCGGCCTCGCCGTACGTGACTGCGGTCGGCGGCACCGCGCTGCACACCGCGGACAACGAGCGGGGCTGGACCGAGTCGGTGTGGCACAACGGGTCCGGCGGCCCGGGCAGCGGCTGTTCGGTCTACGAGGCGAAGCCGGCCTTCCAGAGCGACACCGGCTGCGCCAAGCGCGCCGTCACGGACGTCTCGGCCGTCTCCGACCCGGCGACCGGCGTCGCCGTTTACCAGAACTTCGGCGGCGTCGGCGGCTGGGCGGTTTACGGCGGCACCAGCGCCGCGTCTCCGATCATCGCCGGCGTGTACGCGGTGGCCGGCACCCCGATCGCGGGCACCTATCCGAACTCCTATCCGTACGACCGCGCCAGCGCCTTGTTCGATGTGACCGTCGGCATGAACGGCACGTGCTCACCGGCCTATCTGTGCACGGCCGGCGCGGGCTACGACGGACCGACCGGGCTCGGCACTCCTGCGGGCAGCACCGCGTTCGGCAGCGGGCCGCACGGTCAGGTGCTCGGCACAGTCACCGACGCGCACGGCGCCCCGATCGCCGGGGCCAGGGTGACCGCCGGCGTCTACAAGATCGACACCGACGCGAACGGGGCCTACGACCTGCACCTGCCGGTCGGCACGTACGACGTCACCGCCTCGGCCTACGGCTACCGCACCAAGACCACGTCCGGCGTGGTGGTCGCGGAGAACGCCAAGGTCACCGAGAACTTCGCGCTGGCGACTGTCCCGCGAGCGACGGTCAGCGGCGTGGTCACTGACGGCTCCGGGCACGGCTGGCCGTTGTACGCCAAGATCACCGTCGACGGTGTGCCCGGCGGGCCGGTCTTCACCGACCCCGACACCGGGCACTACAGCCTCAGCCTGCCGCAGGACCAGACCTACACCCTGCACATCACCCCGGCGTACGACGGATACCAGGCCGTCACGCAGACCGTCACCGTCGGCACGAGCGCACCGACGACCAATGTGGCCGTTCCGATCAACGTTGTGACCTGCACCGCGCCCGGCTACAAACTCATCGCGGACGGCAGCACACAGCCGTTCGACGCGCCGACCGCGCCCGCCGGCTGGACGGTCACCAACAACGGCGGCATCGGCGTCTGGCAGTTCACCGACGACGGTCACCGCGGCAACAACACCGGCGGCACCGGCGGCTTCGCCATCGTGGACAGTGACCGCATGGGTTCCGGAGTGACCCAGGACACCACGCTGACCAGTCCGGCGATCGATGTGACCAGCGCCAACCAGTGGGTCAGCTTCGACACCGAATACAAGGCCGGTTACCGCTCGATCGCCACCGTCGAGGCCACCGTCGACGGCGGTGTCACCTGGAGCACCTTGTGGCAGCAAGGCGGCACCTCGCTCAGCGGGCCCGCGCACCTCGATCTGCCAGTGCCGCAGTCGACGACCGCGTCGTCGATTCAGGTGCGGTTCCACTACATCGGCGCCTGGTCCTTCTGGTGGCAACTCGACAACGTGTTCGTCGGCAGCCGCACCTGCGTACCGGTGTCCGGCGGCTTGGTCAACGGCCAGATCACTGACAGCATCACCGGGAAGCCACTGACCGGTGCCGTGATCACCACCCCGGACGCGCCCGCGGCGAAGGGCATCTCGGCCGCGACGCCGGACGACCCGACGGTCGGCGACGGCTTCTACTGGCTGTTCTCGCCGGTGACCGGGAGCCACTCGTTCAGCGCGGCCAAGAGCAAGTACACGACGGCGACCAGCACGGTCACGGTCGCGGCCGACGCCACGGTCGCCGCCGACTTCGCCCTCGCGGCCGGACAGGTGACGGTCACCCCGACCGCCGTGGCCAAGACAGTGGCCTGGGGCGGCACGGCAACGGCGGCGCTCACCCTGAAGAACACCGGCAACGCTCCGGCCACCGTGAAAATCGGCGAACGACACGGCGGCGTCCAGCCGCAGACCGCGGGCGGGGCGCCGCTCAACCGGGTCGCCGGCAAGGTCTTCAGCGGTTCGGCCCTCGCGGCGGCGAAGGCGGCGGGCTCGCCGCCGAGCAGGGCACCGGCGGACACTAAGCCGTCGAACGCGCCGTGGACGTCGATCGCCGACTACCCGAAGACTATCCAGGATAACGCCGCGGCGTACCACGAAGGCAAGATCTACTCGGCGTTCGGCTACGACGGCATGGCGCTCACCGCGGGCACCTACGTCTTCGATCCGGACACGGGCAGCTGGTCGGCGCTGGCCAGTGCCGCTGACCCGCGCGAAGCGCCGGCGGGAGCGTTCATCGGGGAAAAGTTCTACGCCTCGGGCGGCTGGGGACTAACCGGCGCCCCGGACGAGAAGACGGAGATCTACAATCCGGCCACCGACACCTGGTCGACCGGCGCCACCAACCCGAAACCGCACGCCGGCGCCGGCCAGGCGGTGCTCAACAACAAGCTGTACGTGATCGGCGGCTGCACGATGACCGGATGCGGGTCGACCGACGTCCAGGTGTACGACCCGGCAACCGACACCTGGTCAGCGGGCGCGGCCTACCCGATTTCGATCGCCTGGCAGGCGTGCGGCACCATCGCCGGCACCATCTACTGCGCCGGCGGGAATAGCCTCGACAACCCGGTCGCCAACACCTATATGTACGACCCGGGCACCAATAGCTGGTCGCCGAAGGCGAGCATGCCGATCGGCCTCTGGGGCTCCACGTACGCGGCTGCCAACGGCCAGTTGTTGGTGTCCGGCGGCGCCGTCAGCTCCGCCATCACCAACCAGGGTTACGCCTACGACCCGACGGCCGACTCTTGGTCGGCACTGCCCAACGCCAACCTTACGATGTACCGCTCCGGCAGCGCCTGTGGGCTGTACCGAATCGGTGGCAGCCCCGGCGGCGGCACGCCGAGCGCCACGTCCGAAGTCCTGCCCGGCTACACCGAATGCGGTGAGAGCCCCGACGTGTCCTGGTTGTCGGAGAGCCCCACCACCGTGACGCTGCAGCCGGGCGCGACGGCCAACGTCACCGTGACCGTGACCGCTGGCATCGCCGAGATCACCCAGCCGGCCACGTACACGGCGGCGCTCACCCTGAGTACCGACACGCCGTACCCGCTGGCCACCGTGCCGGTCAGCATGACGGTCAATCCCCCACAGACCTGGGGCAAGATCACCGGCAAGGTGACGTCGGCGGTGGACGGCTCTGTCATCCCCGGCGCCACGGTTCAGATCAACTCGTGGGCCGCGGACTACACCCTCAAAACCGCCAAGGACGGTACCTACGGGCTGTGGCTCGACGTCCGCAACAACCCACTGCAACTGATCATCGCGAAGGACGGCTACCAACCCCAGACCAAGACCTTGAGAATCACCCGGGGTACGTCCACAGCGGCCAACTTCACCCTGAAGAAGTCGTGACCCACCGCACCTGAACCACCGCACATGACGACAACGCCGGTCCTCTCGCCGAGGGGGCCGGCGTTGTCGCGCCCCGGGGTCGGTGCCAAGGCACACGATCGAACAGCTACGCCCGCAAGTGTGGAACTTTCGTATCGCAGCGGGTTGATCGGGTACTCTCAGCCTGCTCACAGCGACCCGGGGAGCCAGGCAGGAGCCACCAGCGCCTACTCTTGAACAGCACGAAAGTAAAGTGCCTCAACCTCAAGGGAGGCTGGACACAATGAAGTCATCCAACCCGGTGCTTTCGCGCCTGAGCAAGGCGGCTGAGCGCGAGCGCACAGCCGGGTACGGGACATACGGACCACCCACCGCGCAGCCGGGCTACGGCCAGCCGTACCCGACGGCGGCGGGATACCCGGCCGCTCCGCCCGCGGTGCAGCCGATGACGATGGACGACGTCGTTGTCAAGACCGTGCTGCTGCTCGGCATCACGGGCATCTCGGCGGTCGCAGCGTGGAACCTGATCCCCGAGACGATGCTCGGCGCAGCCTGGATCGGTGCGGCCGTCGTCGGCCTCGTGCTCGGCATGATCATTTCGTTCTCCCGGATGGCCAACCCGGCCCTGGTGGTCACCTACGCGGTCGTTGAAGGCGTCTTCGTCGGCCTGGTCAGCAAGTACTTCCAGGAAATCGCGGGCCAGCAGGCAATCGTCCTCCAGGCGATCATCGCCACCTTCGGCGTGTTCTTCCTGATGGCGTTCCTCTACAAGGCCCGGGTCATCCGCTCCACCCCGAAGTTCGCCCGCGGCCTGATCGCCGTCATGGCGGGCCTCTTCGCGATGATGCTGATCAACTTCGTGCTGTCCCTCTTCGGCGTCAACACGGGCCTGCGCGAGAACGGCGCAATCGGCATCATCTTCAGCCTGGTCTGCATCGTGGTCGCGTCGCTGAGCTTCATCCTCGACTTCGACCAGATCGAGCAGGGCATCCGGATGGGCCTTCCGCAGCGCTACTCCTGGACGGCGGCATTCGGCATCCTGGTCGGCCTGATCTGGCTCTACCTGGAAATCCTCCGCCTGCTCGGCTACCTACAGGGCCGCGACTGACCCCCACCGACGACGAACCCGCGACTGACCCCACCGACGACGAACAGCGCTCGGCCGTCTCCCCACGGCCGGGCGCTGTATCTCATCCACCACCCCTTCGCCGGCTCTTCTGCGTAGCTCGGTGCATGGCACCAGACGTCGCTCCCGGCTCGGTGCATGGCACCAGACGTCGCTCCCGACACCGGGCGGCCCCCTGCGGTGCCCCGCACCCTGCCAGGTCCGTGTTCCCATCTCCACGGATCGCACCCGATCGCGGCCCGTCCACGGGGCGATAGGGTCGGCAGGTGACCGCGGAGGACTTCACTGCCAGCGCCGACCGACTACTCAACCAGATCGACCACTGGGAACAATCCCGCTGGTCCAGGCCGGCCCCGGGCGTGGCCGCGTCATCATCGCCCGCAGCTGTGCCCGCGTCGTCGGCGGCGTCGGGCGTGGCCGCGTCGGCGGCCGCAGCTGTGCCCGCGGCGTCGTCACGAGTGGCCGACGGCACGGCGGTCCTGACCCGGGCTGATGTCGTTCACGTCCTGCTGCAACATCTCGCCGACCTCGCCGCCGACGCGGAGGGCAACGCGCATCGCCCGGTCCCTCGGCCAAGCGTCCTGACTCTCCCGGACCAGCTCCGGGTTCTGGCCGATGACCTGACCGCCGCCCCCGCCTCCGCCGAAGCGTTGAAATCCGCAACAGACCTGGTCAACGCAACCCGGCAGGCCCTCTGACCGCCAACCAATCGCCGTGGGCGGGTCAGCTCAGACGTTCGAGGATCATCGCCATGCCCTGGCCGCCGCCGACGCACATCGTTTCCAGGCCGATGTTCTTGTCGTGCCAGTCCAGGGAGTTCAGCAGGGTGCCGGTGAGGCGCGCGCCGGTCATGCCGAACGGGTGGCCGACCGCGATCGCACCGCCGTTCACGTTGAGCTTGTCGAGCGGGATGTCCAGGTCGCGGTAGGACGGGATCACCTGGGCCGCGAACGCCTCGTTGATCTCGACCAGGTCGACGTCGTCGATCGTCATACCCGCGCGCCTGAGGGCCTGCTTCGACGCCTCGACCGGGCCCAGGCCCATGATCTCGGGGGAGAGCGCCGTGACGCCGGTCGAGATGATCCGGGCCAGCGGGGTGATGCCCAGCTCGCGGGCCTTCGTGTCGCTCATGATCACTACGGCGGCGGCGCCGTCGTTGAGCGGGCAGCAGTTGCCCGCGGTGACCCGGCCGTCGGGCCGAAAGACCGGCTTGAGCTGGGCTACCGCCTCGATCGACACGCCGGGGCGGGGACCGTCGTCGGTCGACACCAGCGTGCCGTCGGCGAGGGTCACCGGGGTGATCTCACGCTCCCAGAAGCCGTCGGCGATCGCCTTCTCGGCGAGATTCTGGCTGCGGACACCGAACTCGTCCATGTCCGCGCGGGTGACGTTCTTGATCTGCGCCAGGTTTTCGGCGGTCTGACCCATCTGAAGGTAGATATCCGGCGCGTTGCCGTCGGCGCGCGGGTCATGCCAGGTGCTGCCGCCCTGGGCCGCCGCTGCGGTGCGGGCCACGGCCGGGGCGAACGCCGGATTCTGCCAGCTGCCGCCGACCAGCTCCTGCGCCGCCGCGGGCAGGCCGTCGGAGCTGCCCCGGGCGAAGCGGGAGACGGTCTCGACGCCGGCCGAGACGAAGATGTCGCCCTCGCCGGCCTTGATCGCATGGAACGCCATCCGGGTCGTCTGCAGGGAACTGGAGCAGTACCGCGTGATGGTGGCGCCGGGCAGGCCGTCCAGGCCGAGCAGCGTGGCCACCACCCGGGCCAGGTTGAAGCCCTGCTCTCCGCCGGGCAGGCCACAGCCGAGGTAGAGATCCTCGACCAGAGTGCGATCGAGCTGCGGGACCTTGCTTAGGGCGGCGTCCACGATCGTGGCGGTGAGATCATCGGGGCGCAGCGACTTCAGCGAGCCTTTGTGTGCACGGCCGATCGGGGAACGGGCAGTGGCGACGATGACAGCTTCCGGCATGGGCCCAGGTTAACTCGCCGGTAACTTGGTCGGAAACCCTACTCCTGTTGCGCTGGTCGCCCGGCCGCCAGCGCCGCCTCCTCGACAGCCGGATAGAGCGCGTGCGCCCACACCCGGTAGCCGTCCGCGGAGGGGTGGAAGCCGTCGTAACACAGGGTGCCCGCATCGGCCCGGAAGACCGCGCCGGTCTCCTCGGCCAGCTCGACCACGATGCCGTCCGCCGCCAGCACAGCCCGCACCTGGGCGCGCGCCATCCGGCGGCCCAGCCAGCCGGTGACCTGCCGCAACGGCTGTGCGATCGAGCGCAGGGCGCCCAGGTCGGGACAGGTGCCGACGACGACCTGCACGCCCGCGTCGCGCAGCCGGCGCACCGCCGAGCCGAGGTGCTCGGCCGACTCCTCGGGACGGCGCAGGGCGGTGGCGTCGTGCGCGCCGATCAGGACAACGGCCACATCCGGCCGGTCGCCGAGCAGCGCCCGGGCCACCTGGGTAGCCAGGTCGGTCGATCGGGAGCCGGCCACGCCGACGCTGGTGAGCAGGACGTGACGTTCGCCGGTGTCCGCATTGCCCTCGGCGAGCAGCCGGGCCAGCTGGCCGCCGACCGTGTCGGAGAGCCACTCGACGCCCACGCCGATCGCCGCCGAGTCGCCCAGCAGCACCAGGCGCAGCACCGGGGCGCTGCTCGGGCCCATCGAGGTGCGAAGCGCGAGGCCCATCGTCGGTTTCGCATACCGCCGGCTCCGGGCCGCGATCGCCTCACCCGCGAGCAGGGCGACGCCGCCGACGGCGCTCGCGAGCAGGCCGGTCGCCGTCGCCTTGCCCAAACGTCCCGCCAGGCCCGCCATGTCGCCTCCTCGCGCGTCAGTGATCCTCTGGGGTCCACCCTACGGTGGTCGCGGCGGAACGGCCTGACGCGCTGATAACCGAATCGCCTTCAGAGACCGCCGCGGCGGTCGGCGCGTTCCGGTGGCCGAACCGCAGCCGCTGCTCACCGAACCACGGGTGCCGCCGCAGCTCGGCCCAGCGACCGGCCGGGCCGCGGTCGTGTCCGTCCACCTCCGCCGCGCTGACCTCGGTACCGGCCGCGCGAACGGCCTCGTGCGCCGCCTGCGGCAGGCTGCGCACCCCTTCCGGCCCGCTCGCCGGGGTGCGGTCGTCCTCGCCCAACGCGGCCATCAGGGTCGGCATCATGACCGCGGCGGCCCGGGCGTAGCCCTCCGCGGACGGGTGGAAGCGGTCGGCGGAGAACATCCGCACCGGGTCGGCCTCGAACGCCGGCCCGAGCAGGTCCCCGATCGACACGGTCCGCCCGCCCGCCTCGACGACCGCGACGGTCTGCAGGGCGGCCAGCTGCCGGCTCCACGAGCGGGCCAGCCAGCGTAGCGGCGGCTTGATCGGCTGGATGGCGCCGATGTCGGGGCAGGTGCCGACGACGACCTTGCACCCCACCGCACGTAGTCGGCGCACCGCGTCGCCCAGGTGCCGCACCGCCGCGGCCCGTGCGGAGATGTGCGTGATGTCGTTCCCGCCGACCAGGATGATCGCCACCTCGGGGTCGTACTCGAGGGCGGCGTCCACTTGATAGGGCAGCCCGGCCGACATCGAGCCGACCACCGCCAGCCGGTGCAGCCGGACCGGGCGGCGCAGCCGCCGGGACACGCCGGTGGCCAGCATGGCGCCGGGCGTCTCGCGGGGCTTGTGCACGCCGTAGCCGGCTGCGGTCGAGTCGCCCAGGATGACCATGCTCAGCGCCTTGCCGGGGAACTTCGGGCCGTACAGGCCGTCGCCGCGCGGGGGTGGAGCCTCGGCCATCGGGATGATCCGGCGGGCTTCGGCGGCCTGGCGCAGCAGCAGGACCAGCGACATCCCGGCGACGCCGGCCGCGGTCCCGGTCACGCCGCCGACGACGCGGCCAGCCAGTTTGATCCGTCGCAGGTCCTTGGCGCCGATGCCCCGGCCCCAGTCGATCCCGTTCAATGCTCTCCCGCCTTTCGATCTTCCGCCTCGAGGCTAACCCGCCGGTGCGACCCCCCACCGTTCACGTGGCATCCAGGCGAAACGTTCATCTCAGCGAGCGATCGTGGCCGGGCCCCGTCATGCTGGAGGCAACTGGAAGGGGGCCACGATGGCCAAGACGCTCAAGCGGGCCGCGGCGTTCTCCGCACTCGGCCGGGCGCTGATGGCAGGGGCGCGTGGCGGTCCGTCGATCGGGACCCGGCTGGCGGCGCTGCCCCGGATGCTCAAGGCGACCGCCCGGCGCGAGTACGACGGCGGCCTGCGGGTCGCGATGATGGCGGCCGCGACGGTGTACATCGTGTCGCCCTTCGACTTCGTGCCGGAGGCGTTCTTCCTGGTGCTGGGCCTGGCCGACGACGCCATCATGATCACGTGGCTGGCCGGCTCGGTGTTGGCCGAGACCGAGCGCTTCCTGGAGTGGGAAAAGCAGCGCGATGCGGTCCTGCCCGGGTCGGTGGTCGCCTGAGCCGTAGGCTGACTCTCGACCGGTCAGCAGCTCAGAAGGGCACAGCGACGTGCGGTACTACGACAACGTGGTCGAGACAATCGGGGACACCCCCCTCGTCCGGCTGCGCAACGTCACCGAGGGCATCAGCGCGACAGTCCTCGCGAAGGTGGAGTATCTGAACCCGGGCGGCTCGGTCAAGGACCGGATCGCGCTGCGGATGATCGAGGACGCGGAGGCCGCCGGGCTGCTCGGGCCGGGTGGCACCATCGTGGAGCCGACCAGCGGCAACACCGGTGTCGGACTCGCCCTGGTGGCCCAGTTGCGCGGCTACACATGTGTCTTCGTCTGCCCCGACAAGGTCAGCGAGGACAAGCAGAACGTGCTGCGGGCGTACGGGGCCGAGGTGGTGGTCTGCCCGACCTCCGTCGCGCCCGAGGATCCGCGCTCCTACTACAACGTCTCCGACCGGCTGGCCCGCGAGATCCCCGGCGCGTGGAAGCCCGACCAGTACAGCAACCCGGCCAACCCGCGCTCGCACTACGAGGAGACCGGCCCGGAGCTGTGGAAACAGACCGAGGGCCGGATCACCCACTTCGTCGCGGGCGTCGGTACCGGCGGAACCATCACCGGCGTCGGCCGGTATCTCAAGGAGCAGGGCCCGGTGACGGTGATCGGCGCCGACCCGGAAGGCTCGGTCTACTCCGGCGGGACCGGCCGGCCGTACCTGGTCGAGGGCGTCGGCGAGGACTTCTGGCCGGCCAACTACGACCGGTCGATCTGCGACGACATCGTCGAGGTCTCCGACTCCGACTCGTTCGAGATGACCCGGCGGCTGGCCCGTGAGGAGGGCCTGCTGGTCGGCGGCTCCTGCGGGATGGCCGTCGTCGCCGCGCTGGAGGTGGCCCGCAAGGCCGGTCCTGACGACGTCGTGGTGGTGCTGCTGCCGGACGGTGGCCGGGGCTACCTATCTAAGATCTTCAACGACCAGTGGATGGCCCGCTACGGCTTCCTCAGCACCGGCGACGGCGAGCCCACGGTCGCGTCGATGCTGGCCAACAAGGGCGGGTCGATGCCGCCGCTGGTGCACGTCCACCCGACCGAGACGGTCCGCGACGCGATCGACTACATGCGCGAGTACGGCATCAGCCAGCTGCCGGTCCTCAAGGCCGAGCCGCCGGTCGTGACGGGCGAGGTGGCCGGCTCGATCGCGGAGAAGTCGCTGATGGACGCTCTCTTCGCCGGCCAGGCGCACCTGCACGACACGATCGAACGGCACATGGGCGAACCGCTGCCGATGATCGGCGGCGGCCAGCCGGTCAGCGCGGCGGTGGCCCTCCTGGAGAACGCGGACGCGGCGATGGTCCTGATCGACGGCAAACCGGCGGGCGTCCTGACCCGCCAGGATCTGCTGGCCCACCTGTCCTGAAACCAGGATCATCTACTTCGTGTCGTGCGCCGTAACTCCCGTCGAGACCGGCCCGGGGCCCACCTGGCGGTGGCCCTGCCGGCTGATTGCCGGCACGTCGCCGGGCCGGCGCCGGAGCAGAGTCGCCGCCAGCGCGCCGATGACGACTGACAGCAGGTGGCCGGTCGTGGTCATGCCGGGCGCGACGGCGACGGGGATCACGACCGCCGCCGCTATCGCTGTGCCGGCCAGGATCCGGGCAGGGCCCTTCAGGCGCAGCGAGAGGGCGGCCAGGACGCCGAACATCGCGTACGAGACGCCGACGTCCGGGCGGTCGGCGGGGGACTTCGTCAGCAGGTAGGCGCCGTACTCGGTGAGCAGGGTGGCCAGTACGTGGGCACTCAGGGCCACCGCCGCCGTACGCAACGTGCCGATCGAGCGTTCCAGCCGGGCGAAGCCGACGGCGACCAGGATCAGCTCCGGGAGCAGACCTTCGGGCACGACGAACGCGCTGGTCAGCATCGCCGCCACGGGATGGGTGGTCAGGTTGGCCACGTTCGTCGACGTCCAGGCCACGATGTCCGCTAGGTTCTCCGGCCACACCCGCAGCACCACGGCCACGCCGGCCAGCAGCACGACCGTCCCGGTGGTCAGCGGGGTGACCCGCGGCGACACCCGGGCGGCGAGGGCCTGCCACCCGGCCGGTCGGGCTACCGCCGCTGCCGTGGTCATGGGTCAACTATGCCCCGCCCACCCCGGGACCAACCTGTGCAAAAGCTATGAGCTGCATCTGAGTGCGGCGGCACGCCTTCCGGGTGGTCGGCATGTCCGGCATGGGCATCTCGGGCTGAACGATGTGGTCCCGGGATCCGCTCCCGGGCCACGACCGTCAGCCCAGCTCGGCGGGCACCGTCACCACGTCCACGAAGGCGTTGCGGCGCAGCACCGTCAGCGGCAGGTTCGTGCCGATCGCCGGCCCGAGCATCAGCCGCTGCAACGCCTGGACGCTCTGGATCGGCTGCCCGCCCGCGGTGACCAGGATGTCCCCGAGGTAGACCCCGGCGGTGCCGGCCGGGCTGCTCGGCACCACCTCGACCACCCGCAGTCCGAGCTTCTGGCCCAGGCGTTCGGCCAGCGGCGGCGGCAGCGGGACGGGCACCCCCGCGATCCCGAGCCAGGCCCGGCGGACCTTGCCGTTGGTCAGCAGATCGCCGATGATCTGCCGGGTCGTCGCGTTGATCGGGACGGCCAGGCCGAGTCCGTAACCGGCGACGGCGGTGTTGATCCCGACCACCATCCCGGTCGAGTCGCCCAGCGCACCGCCCGAGTTGCCCGGGTTGAGTGCCGCATCGGTCTGGATGACGTTGTCGATGATGCGGACCCGTCGGCCGTCGCGGGCCGGCAGCGAACGCCCCAGCCCGGAGACGACGCCGGCGGTGACGGAGCCGGCCAGGCCCATCGGGTTGCCCACGGCCACGACCAGCTGGCCGATCCGCAGGCCGTCGGCGTCGCCGAGCGGGGCGGCCGGGGCGCCCGGGTTGTGCACCCGGAGCACGGCCAGATCGGAGAGGGCATCCGCCCCGATCACATCGAACGTGGTCTGGGTGCCGTCGGCGAACGACGCTGTGCCGTCGCCGGCGCCGGTGACCACATGAGCGTTGGTGAGGAGGAATCCGTCGTCGGTGAAAGTGACCGCCGAGCCCGCGCCGCCGCCACGCGAGGTACGCACGGCGAGGGCTGCGACGGAGGGGAGCAGTCCGGCGGCGACCGAAGTCACCACGCGGCTGTAGGCATCGAGCGCCTCAGCCTCGACACCGGTGTGTTCGGTATCCATGCCTGCGGCAACGCCCTGCCCGGCGTGGACGATGCCCGCCTGATGTCCGCCCAGGGCGAACATCCGATCACGCTTAGTCGCATTTGTCGCACATCAGGTCCGATGAGGACCACTGGCTGTGGCGTTGTATGGGTCAAGACGAAAGTACCCACCGCCAGCGGAAGGGTACGGATGCCCGGCCTGCGCGCGGACAACCGTGGCCACTTCTGGTGAAGAACTGAACTGAACCGTGTCGTGCGAAAGCTTGACTGTCCCCGGCAAGCGCTGGATCGACAGGCGTACGACACTCCGGCGGTGACGCCGATGTGCCCCGCCAGCACACGGCATCCCGCGCCAGACCCGCCCTGGAACCGGGCCGGCCAGCACGCCTCCGCTGGCCTGCGCCTCCGGCCAGGCGCACCCGGTTCGGGCGGGCACGGTTGACGGGAGTACGTGACCACAGGTTCCCCCGCGTTCACTCGGTCACGTGCTCCCGTCACACCGAACGGGAGTAGCGCAGTTGGCGGGTCGGCTCCCCGCCCATGGTCTCGTCCCGGGTCATCCCGTCGGCGACCCAGCCGCCCCGCTCGTAGAAGCGCCGGGCCCGGTCGTTGCCGTCCAGCACCCACAGCACGGCCCGCGGCCCCAGGTGCGCCAGCGCGTTCACCATCAGCAGCCTGCCGACCCCCGTGCCGACCTGCTGCGGAGCCACATGCAGTCCGTAGAGCTCGCGAACGCCCTCGTCCGGGGACGGGCCGACGTAGCTGAAGCCGACGATCTCGCCGTCGTCGTCCGCGACCGTCAGCCGGTGCGTGTCGCCTTCCCACTTCCAGCGTTCGCTCCACCATTCGCCCATCGCCTCCGGCGAGCCGAACGTCAGCGCCTCGGGGGAAAGAACGTGGGCGTAGGCCGACGCGCGGGAGTAGTAGTGCAGCGCGCCGACGGCGGGCAGGTCGCCGTCAGCCGTGGGTCGCAACTGTGCGGTCATCGGTCGACGATATGCGCGCCGGGGACGCCGACCCACATCAGATCCCCGGCCAGCACGACCGGCTGTGCCCAAGATCGTCAATTCGCGCATGACCCGCACCTGGATATGAAGCGGCCCCCGGGGACTTCCGCGCCGAAGCACGGTCCGGTCGGACTGGGCCGGATTCCCGGGGGCCGGGTAGCTGCCTGACTTTCGCCGCACCGCTGCCACACGGTCTCGACGCTCGAAGCTGTCAAGGACAGCGGCTAGCGGACAGCCACCTCACGAGTCCCATTGATACTCAACGTCGGACCACCTCCTCTCACGTGTACGGCCACGTTAGCGAGCGGGCGGCTGTGCGACAACGCTTTTAAACGTCACCGGTGCGAGCGGAGGTTGTACCAGGACCGGTCGAGGAGCACGATCTCCCCGGCCGCCGGCCGGTGGTTGACGTCGCGCCGGAAGTAACCACTGGTCGAGCGGGATCGGGTCGTCGTCATCGTCGTGAACTCAGGCCAGCCAGGAGCGGAGCTTGGGCTTCCGGCTCCGCGCGACGACCGCCGGCAGCTCGCGCAGCGTCTCCGCGCCGACCTGCTCCTGGCGGGCGTAGCGGACCCCGTACGGAAAACCGCTCTCGCCCTCGGCCTGCGCCGTGCCGGCCAGCTCACGCAGGATCTCCCGGGCGACCACCGTGTCCTGGTGCGCGCCGAGCACGTCCTGCAACGCGGTCAGCCGTTTGATCAGCCTGCCGCCGTCGACGGGAAAGACCTCGACCGCATACCGAGCCCTTTTGTACGCTTTGCGGGCCTCGTGCAGCTCCCGGTCGACGCCGTCCGCGGTCGCCTCGTCGAGCAGCCGGTCGGCCTTCGCCAGCGACCTGCGGGCCCGGCCGAGCGGGTGCTTCTCCGGGTTCGCCGAGCTGATCAGCGCGTCGACCGCGTCCAGCAGGCGCAGGTAACGCGCGCCGTCCAGCTCGACCGCCAGCGCTTGGCGGCCCTGCTCGACCTTGGCCTCCAGGTGGCTCCTGATCCGGGCCGCGACCGGCGCGAACTCCGGCCCGTCACGTTCGGCCCCGGCCAGCAGCTTGCCGGTCAGCACCTGGCCGTCGCGGACCTCGCCGAGCAGCCCGGCCAGCCACTTCAGGTCGTCGGCCACCGCGGGCGCCGCCGCCGGGTCGAACGAGCGTTTGAACGTCTTCAGCGTGCTCCGCAGCCGCCGGGTCGCCACCCGCATCTTGTGCACCGCCTCCGGGTCGCCGTGCCGCACCCCCGGGTCGTACGCCTGCAGATCGTCGCGCTGCTGCCGGGCGTACGCCAGGACCGGCCCGTGCGTGTCGGCTGGCGCCGGAGCGGCCGCGAGCCGGACGCCGAGCGCGCGGGCCAGCTTCGACGGGCCGCCGGCCGGGGTCGCACCCACCTTGAACAGCGCCTTCTCGACCGACTTGAAGACCTTCGCGTCCCCGTCGACCAGTTCGACCTCGACCTCCCGCCAGCGCTGCCGCACGCCGTCGGTGTCGGCGGTGACGGCGTCCTGGGCGACCAACGCCAGAGTGCGGCCCTTCCGGTCCCGGATCGGCGCCTCGACCCGGGTCGTGCGCAGCCGCAACACCGGTCGCAGCGGCTCGTTCCGGACGATCGCGCGCACCTCGGCCAGCAACTCGGCGGGCACCTCGTCGCCGTCCAGCGGCAGCCGGTGCTCGGTGCGGCTCGTGCCGTCGCCCGGGGTCTTCAGATGCCAGCCCGCGTCCGAGCCGCCGGTACGCCGTCGCAGCGTGCGCCGGAGCCGGGCCAGCCGCAGATCGGCCGTGTCGTAGTAGGTGGCGTCGAGCTCGTGGGTCTCGCCGGCACCCAGGCCGGTCAGTGCCGGCAAGGTGAAATCTGCCGGGACGTCGTATTTGCGCTCGGTCTCGGTGGCGATCTCCATTCGACTGATTCTGCCTGCCCGGACGGGTTCACCACAGCCCCTTGTGCATTGGCAGCCAAGTCAACGTGTGCGTGGGCAGGCAAGGTCAACGTGTGCATTGGCAGGCAAGTCAAGGCAACCGCACAGCAGGAACACAGGTTTCCTCGGCATCGTGGGAGACCGGTTCGCTTCGTTCGGAGGTTGTCTGTGAACCAACCCGAAAGGCGTTCGGTCTCGCTGGCCGGTCTCAGCCTGATCGGCGCCGGGACAGTGCTCGGCCTGGCCCTCTCGGTGCCGGCGTCGCCCGCCCCGGCGGACAGCGCCCGCCCGGCGAAGTCCGAGACCTCCGCGGTGGTCGACACGGATCTCCCGGACCGCTGACCCCTCGGGGCCTGCCGTGCCGACCCCCGTGCGGAACGGCCGGTCCCGAGGCACGACGAACGCCGCTCCGTCCCCGCCGCCCTGGGGCCGGAGCGGCGTTCTACGTCTCCAGCCCTACAGTCGGGCGTCGCGGCGGTTGCGCAGGTAGGCCGCCCGGGAGTAGTTGGCCGCGGCCGCGCCGAAGTACATCGTCGCCAGGGACACGTGGAAGCTGTTGTCGGTCAGGGCGTTCTTCGAACTGGCGCTCGCGGCCCAGCGGATCTCGGCGTCCGACTCGCTGATGCCGCGCTGGGCGCACCGGCGGCGATTGAGCTCCTTGCCCATCCGCCAGGTGTCCAGCGCCTTCTCGGCGTTGCGCATCATCGCGCGAGCCTTGTCGAGCAGCGATTCGCCCAGCGTCCACGCATCGCGCTCGTCGTTGTTGTGAAACCCCAGCATGGCACACCTCCTGGTATCGCTACCCATTTACCAGTGTGTGTGGCATGTCGGAACTTGTCGATCTTTGTCGCCCAGTAGGGGTGGCAGCCGCGGTCTACTCCGCGCGCAGCGCGTGTTCCGCGCGCAGCGCGTGTTCCTTACCGGCAGTTCTTACGGCGAGATCACGGCCGCGATCCGCTGGGCGTAGTCGTTCGCCTCGTCGTCCGAGGCGTACTTGTGCCGGGGCCAGAAGAAGCCGCGCAGCCCGTCGCCCTTCGTCCTCGGCACGACGTGGGTGTGCAGGTGCGGGACCGACTGGCTGACGACGTTGTTGATCGCGACGAACGTCCCTTTTGCCCCGAGGGCGATGGGTACTGCCGCGGCAACCTTCTGCACGAGGCGGAAAAATCCGGGCAGAAGGTCGGCCGGCAGGTCGGTCAGTTGCTCGACGTGCACTCGTGGCACGACCAGCACGTGACCTGGGAAAACGGGCCGGGTGTCGAGGAAACCGACCCCGTCCGGCGAGTCGACGACCGTGAACGCCGACATCGTACCCGCCACGATCGCACAGAAGACGCAGTCCGCCACGGCTGCAGACTAGATCCTTAGGTTCGAGCGAACGTCGGTGGACCGTCTAGCCTTGGATGTCATGACCGCTGACCACTACGGCTTCGACACTCTCGCCATCCACGCCGGGCAGGACCCGGACCCCCGCACCGGCGCGGTGGTGCCCCCGATATACCAGACCAGCACCTACGCCCAGGACGCCGTCGGCGCACCCCGGCTCGGCTACGAATACGGTCGGACCAGTAATCCGACTCGCGACGCCCTACAGGAGTGCCTGGCCGCGATCGAGGGCGGCCGTCGCGGCCTGGCCTTCGCCAGCGGTCTCGCGGCCGAGGACACCCTCTTGCGTGCGGTGTGCCGCCCCGGCGACCACGTGGTCATCCCGAACGACGCCTACGGCGGCACGTTCCGCCTCTTCAGCAAGGTCGCCGAGAAGTGGGGCCTGGCCTGGACGGCCGCGGCGCTCGACGACCTCGACGAGGTACGGGCCGCCTTCCGCCCCGGCCACACCCGGATGATCTGGGCCGAGACCCCGACCAACCCGCTGCTCAACGTCGCCGACATCGCGGCGCTGGCCACGATGGCACACGAATTCGACGCGATGGTGACGGTCGACAACACCTTCGCCTCGCCGTACCTGCAGCAGCCGATCGCGCTGGGGGCCGACGTCGTCGTGCACTCGACCACCAAATACCTCGGCGGCCACTCCGACGTGATCGGCGGGGCGCTGGTCGCGGCCGACGACGGCCTCGGCGACGAGCTGGCCTTCCACCAGAACGCGATGGGCGCCGTGAACGGCCCCTTCGACGCGTGGCTCACCCTGCGCGGGATCAGGACCCTGGGCGTACGGATGGATCGGCACTGTGACAACGCCGAGCGGATCGTGAGCTACCTGGACGGCCACCGTGCCGTCCGTCAGGTGCTCTATCCCGGCCTCGAGTCGCATCCCGGACACGAGACCGCGGTCAAGCAGATGTCGCGCTTCGGCGGGATGATCTCGTTCCGGGCCGCCGGTGGCCGTGACCAGGCCATTGACGTCTGTAACCGGACAAAACTCTTCGTGCTCGCCGAATCGCTCGGCGGCGTCGAGTCGCTGATCGAGCACCCCGGTCAGATGACTCACCTCAGCGCGGCCGGATCACCGCTTGAAGTACCCGCCGATCTCGTGCGACTGTCTGTCGGCATCGAAACCGTTGACGATCTGCTCGCAGACCTGGAGCAGGCGCTCGGCTGACGCTCTCAGACGGAGACCGGTCATGGAAAACATTGCGACGACCTGGGTGGGCGCCACCGCGAAGCAGATCGCCCGGGCGGTGCGGCGCGGCGACACGACGGCCACCCAGGTCGTCGCCGACCATCTCGAACGGATCGCGGTCACCGACCCGTCCCTGGAAGCCTTCCGGGTGGTTCGCGCAGGCGAGGCGCTGACCGAGGCCGAGAAGGTCGACGAGCAGGACGACCTGGCCAACCTGCCGTTGGCCGGCGTGCCGGTGGCGGTGAAGGAGAACACCGCGGTGGCCGGCCTGCCGACGTGGTCCGGCTCGGCCGCGGCCCGTTCGACCGAGGTGGCCGAGGACGACCACGAGATCGTACGGCGGCTCCGCGGCGCCGGAGCGATCGTCGTCGGCGTCACCACGATGCCGGAGCTGGGTCTGTGGGCCACCACCGACGACGGCACCGGGGCCACCCGCAACCCATGGGACCTGGACCGGACACCGGGCGGCTCCTCCGGCGGGTCGGCGGCGGCCGTGGCGGCGGGCCTGGTCCCGATGGCCCATGGCAACGACGGCCTCGGCTCGATCCGCATCCCGGCGGCGTGTTGCGGCCTCGTCGGCCTCAAGCCGGGCCGCGGCGTGGTCCCGGCCCAGCTCGGCGTCGACGACTGGATGGGCCTGGTCGAGAACGGCGTCCTGACCACGACCGTGGCCGACGCCGCGCTGGGCTTCAGCGTTCTGGCCGGCCGCGCCCCGGCGAAACTCGTCGAACCGCCGAAACTGCGGGTCGGGGTCTCGCTGCGCTCCCCGGTGGCCGGCGTCAGAGCCGACCAGCCGAACCGGGACGCGGTCTCCCGGGCGGCCCGGCTGCTGATCGGAGCCGGCCACGACACGATGGTCGCCGACCCGACCTACCCGATGAAACTGGGCCTGACGGCTACCGCCACCTGGTTCGCCTGCGCCTACCGGGAGGCCGAAAACCTGGGGCTCGACCTGAAGACCCTGCAGCCGCGTACCCGCCGGCACATCCAACTCGGCAAGCTGGTGTGGAAGCGGGGCTGGGCCCGCCAGGAGCAGCGCGACGCCTGGCGGGAGACCTCGATCAGGTTCTTCGCCGACCACCACGTCGACGTGCTGCTGATGCCGGCCCTGGCCGCGACCCCGCCCCCGGCCGCGGGCCACGCCAAGGGCAGCTGGCGGGCGAACATGCTGACGAACATGCGGTACGCGCCGTTCGCAGCGCCGTGGAACCTCGCGGGTCTCCCGGCGATCGTTGTGCCGGTGGGGCTGCGCCCGGACGGCCTGCCCGTGGCGGTCCAGCTCGTCGGCCCGCCGGATTCGGAGCTGCTGCTGCGGTCCATCGCCGGCCAGTTCGAAATGGCGAACCCCTGGCAACGCCACGCCCTGGCCCCCTGACCGGCGCCGTCGGCGAGAGTGATCGGTGGCCGGACCCGCGTCC
>JAVHVY010000231.1:0-13599 GCA_032160305.1 Actinoplanes sp. | reverse complement strand
GGCGGCCCCGGTCGGACGTCCGACCGGGGCCGCCGAGCACGACTTCTGGGTGGTTACCGCACGAATTGGGCGGCGTTGTTGGTGAGTTCCAGCAGGGGCGCCGGGGCGACGCCCAGCACGACCGTGGCCAGGACGCCGATGGCCAGGGCCGCCGAGGTCAGCGCGCCCGGGATGGACACGGCCGGCGTCGACTCGTTGGGCTCGCTGAGCCACATCAGCACGACCACCCGCAGGTACGGGAACGCGATCAGCATGCTGGTGATCACACCGAAGATGACCAGCCAGGTCTGCCCACCCTCCTGTGCTGCCCCGAAGACGGCGAACTTGCTGGTGAAGCCGCTGGTCAGCGGGATGCCGGCGAAGGCCAGCATGATGAAGGTGAAGACCCCGGCGAAGACCGGGCTCTTGCGACCCAGGCCGGCCCAGCGCGACAGGTGAGTCGCCTCGCCGTCGGCGTCGCGGACCAGCGTGATGATGCCGAAGGCCGCGAGCACCGAGAAGCCGTAGGCGACCAGGTAGAACATGGTGCTGGACAGGCCGGCCTTGTTCAGGGCAAGCACGCCGACCAGCAGGTACCCGGCGTTCGCGATGGACGAGTAGGCGAGGAGCCGCTTCATGTCGGTCTGGGTGACCGCCAGGATCGCGCCGACCAGCATGGTCAGCACGGCGATCGTGCCGAGGACCGGCTGGAAGTCCCAGCGGACCCCCTCGAACGCCACGTAGAGCACCCGCAGCAGGGCGCCGAACGCGGCCACCTTGGTGCACGCCGCCATCAGGGCGGTGATCGGCGTCGGCGCCCCCTGGTAGACGTCCGGCGTCCAGACGTGGAACGGGGCGAGCGCGCTCTTGAAGAGCAGGCCGATCGAGACCATTGCCAGCCCGGCGTAGAGGAGCACCTGGCTGTGCGTCGGGTTGGCGACCGCGTTGTGGATCTGGTCGAGCCGCACCCCGCCGGCGAAGCCGTAGAGCATCGCGACGCCGAAGAGGAAGAACGCCGAGGCGTACGATCCGAGCAGGAAGTACTTGAGGGCCGCCTCCTGGCTCAGCAGGCGCCGGCGACGGGCCAGCGCGCAGAGCAGGTAGAGCGGCAGCGAGAAGACCTCCAGCGCGACGAACATGGTCAGCAGGTCGTTCGCGGCGACGAAGAGCAGCATCCCACCGAACGCGAACAGGGTCAGCGGGTAGACCTCGGTGAGGCTGGGCTGGCCGCCCGCCTGCCGCAGATCCTTCGGCGAGCCGACCATGATCGCGGCCTGCGAGACGAACGCGCCGCCCTTCTCCACGGTGCGCTCGGCGATGAGCAGCAGCGAGACCGCGCCCAGCGCCAGGATCGAGCCCCACATGAACAGCGTCGGCCCGTCGACGGCGACCGCGCTGCCGATCGTGATGACCCGCAGGTCGTGGTTGACGACGACCACCACGAACGCCACGACCACGGCGAGCAGCGCCAGCGTGAGCTGGACACCGTTGCGGGCCCGGCGCGGGAGCAGCGCCTCGAAGAGGACGCCCAGGCAGGCCGCCCCGAACAGGATCAGCATCGGCGCGAGCGCCGAGTAGCTGATCGGCGGCAGTTGGAGTTTGTCCATGGCTAAGGCGCCACCTTTCCGTTCGCGACCGCCGTCGGGCCCGGATCGGTCGTGCCGACGTCCTGCAGGGTTGCCTGGACCGCCGGGTTGATCACGTCAGTGACGGGCTTCGGGTAGAAGCCGAGGATCAGCAGCAGCAGGATCAGCGGCGCGACGACCACTTTCTCCCGCAGCGTGATGTCCTTTTTCATGGCCGGGATCTCGGTCAGCGCCGGGTTGAGTGTGCCCTGCGTGGTGCGCTGCACCATCCAGAGCACGTAGGCGGCGGCCAGGATGATGCCCGCGGTCGCGATCACCGCGTACGCCTTGTGCACCGTGAACGTGCCGATCAGCACGAGGAACTCGGAGACGAACGGGGCCGTGCCGGGCAGTGCCAGCGAGGCCAGACCGGCGAACAACAGCACGCCGGCCAGCACCGGGACCAGCCTGCCCGCCCCGCCGAAGTCGCTGACCATCCCCGAGCCGCGCCGGGCCACGAACATGCCGACGACCAGGAAGAGCAGGCCGGTGGCGAGGCCGTGGTTGACCATGTAGAGCACCGAGCCGGTGCCGCCCTGGGTGGTGAAGGCGAAGATGCCGATGCCGATGAAGCCGAAGTGCGCGATCGACGTGTACGACACCAGCCGCTTGAGGTCGTTCTGGCCGACCGCGAGCAGCGCCGCGTAGATGATGCCGATGACCGCCAGGATGATCGCGGCCGGGGCGAACCAGCGCGAGGCCTCCGGGAAGAGCGGCAGGCAGTAGCGCAGGATCCCGAACGTGCCGACCTTGTCCATGATGCCGACCAGCAGCGCCGCCGCCCCGGCCGGAGCCGCACCACCGGCGTCGGGCAGCCAGGTGTGGAACGGGAAGAACGGCGCCTTGATCGCGAAGGCGACGAAGAAGCCGAGGAACAGCCAGCGGGAGGTGTTCGGGTCGATCTGCGCGGCCGACGCCACCAGGTGCGAGAAGTCGAAGGTGTGCCCGCCGACCACCCACAGGCCGATCACGGCGGCCAGCATGAAGAGGCCGCCGACCAGCGAGTAGAGGAAGAACTTCACCGCGGCGTACTGGCGGCGGGCGCCCCCGAACGAGCCGATGATGAAGTACATCGGGATCAGCATGATCTCGAAGAACACGTAGAACAGGAACACGTCGGCGGCCGCGAAGACGCCGATCATCGTGAACTCGAAGGCCAGCAGCAGCGCGAAATAGATCGGCACCGAGCGCTTGGAGTCGTCCGGGCGTTTGGTCTCGTCCACATCGTTCCAGGACGCCAGGATCACGACCGGGACCAGGATCGCGATCAGCATCAGCATGACCAGCGCGATGCCGTCGGCCGCGAAGCTGAAGCGGGCCCCCCAGGTCGGGATCCAGGCGTACGACTCGTGGAACTGGAAGCGGTCGCCACCGACCTTGAAGGCGATCCACATGAAGATGCTCAGCGCGAGCACCGCCAGCGACCAGCCGAGCGCCACCTTCTTGGCCAGTTTGCCCCAGGCACGCGGGATGAAGGCCACCACCACCGCGCCCACCAGTGGCAGGACCGTCAGGACGGACAGGAACGGAAAGTCGGTCACGCCAACCACCCCAACTGGATCACGAGGAACGCGCCGACGACCAGCACGGCACCGGCGAGCATGGAGAGCGCGTACGAACGGACGAAGCCGGTCTGCAGGCGGCGTAGCCGGCCGGAGCCACCGCCGACCGTCGCGGCCAGGCCGTTGACGGCGCCGTCGATGCCCTTGTTGTCGAAGAAGACCAGCGCCCGGGTGAGGAAGATGCCGGGCTTCTCGAAGACCGCCACGTTGACGGCGTCGGTGTAGAGGTTGCGCCGGGCCGCCGTGACGAGCACGCCCGCCGGCTGCTCCTGCTCGGCCGTACCCTTGCGGAACAGTGCCCAGGCGAGCAGCGCCCCGAGGATCGAGATGATCAACGCGAGCGCGCTGATCAGCGCCTTTGGCATGACCAGGTGGTGTTCGGTCGGCGCACCGAGGACCGGCGCGAGCCATTCGGGGACGCTGGTGCTCATCAGGTAACCGGCGCCGATCGAGCCGAGCGCCAGGAGCATCAACGGCACGGTCATGATGTACGGCGACTCGTGCGGCTCGTGGATGTCCGCGGTCCACCGCTTCGGGCCGTGGAAGGTGAGAATGAAGAGCCGGGTCATGTAGAAGGCGGTCAGGCCGGCGCCGGCCAGCGCCGCCATGCCGTAGAGCCAGGCCGTCCAGCCGGGCCGCCCGAAGGCCGCCTCGATGATCGGATCCTTCGAGAAGTACCCCGACAGCGGGAAGATGCCGATGATGGCGAGCCAGCCCATCATGAACGTCAGCCAGGTCCACTTCATGTACCTGTGCAGGCCGCCGAAGCGCCGGATGTCGACCTGGTCGTGCATCCCGTGCATGACCGAGCCGGCCCCGAGGAACATGTTCGCCTTGAAGAAGCCGTGCGCGAGCAGGTGCACGATGGCCAGCGCGTACGCGCCACCGCCGAGCCCGACGCCGAGGAACATGTAGCCGATCTGGCTGACCGTGGACCAGGCCAGAACGCGCTTGATGTCGTCCTTGGCCGCGCCGATGACGCAGCCCATCAGCAGGGTGAGCGCGCCGACGCTGACCACGATCGTCTGCAGGTTCGCGTTCGCCGAGAAGATCGGATTGGACCGGGCGATCAGGTAGACGCCGGCGGTGACCATCGTAGCGGCGTGGATCAGGGCCGAGACCGGGGTCGGGCCCTCCATCGCGTCCGGGAGCCAGGCCTGCAGCGGGAACTGGCCGGACTTGCCGGCGGCGCCGAGCAGCAGCAGGATACCCATGATCAGGATGGTGCCGGAGGCCAGCGAGTGGACCCCGGTGAAGACGCCGCTGAACTGGGTCGTGCCGAGCGTGGCGAACATCAGGAAGATGCCGATCGCCAGGCCGGCGTCGCCGACCCGGTTCATCAGGAACGCCTTCTTGCCCGCGGTCGCCGCCGACGGCCGGGTGTACCAGAACGAGATCAGCAGGTAGGACGCCAGACCGACGCCCTCCCAGCCGAAGTAGAGCATCACGTAGTTGTTACCGAGGACCAACAGCAGCATGGCCGCGACGAAGAGGTTGAAGTAGGCGAAGAACTTGCGCCGCCCCTCGTCGTGTTCCATGTAGCCGACGGCGTACAGGTGGATCAGCGAGCCGACACCGGTGATCAGCAGGACGAAGACGCCGGACAGCGGGTCGAAGAGCATCCCGAAGTCGACGTGCAGCCTGCCCACCGCGAGGTAGTCGAACAGGCTGAGCTCAGCGCTGCGGTTGCCGTCGAGGCCCCCGAGGCTGACGAAGAAGATCAGGCCGAGCACGAACGACGCCGCGACGGCGAGCACGCCGAGCCAGTGCCCCCACGTGTCGGCCCTCTTGCCGAGCAGCAGCAGGATCGCGGCGGAGATGAGCGGAATCGCCACCAATAGCCAGATACCGCTCAGCGTGCCGGACGCGGGGGCATACCCCACTGTCTGTTCCACGTGAGTGCCCCTCTAGTACTTGAGCAGGTTGGCGTCGTCGACACTCGCCGAGCGTCGCGTACGGAAGATCGACATGATGATGGCCAGACCGACCACGACCTCGGCCGCCGCGACGACCATGACGAAGAACGCCATGATCTGACCGTCGAGCGTGCCGTTGATCCGGGCGAAGGTGACCAGTGCCAGGTTGGCCGCGTTGAGCATCAGCTCGATGCACATGAACAGCACGATGGCGTTGCGGCGAACGAGCACCCCGGAAGCCCCGATGGTGAACAAGATGGCCGACAGCACCAGATAGTAATCAGGTGTCACTTCGCTGCGCCGCCTCTCGATTGCGACCGCTTCGCGTTCACTTCTCTGTCCCCTTCGGTGCGGCTTCCTTCGCCGTCAGCTCACGCACCGGCAGAATCGGCGTGATGCTGCGTTCCGAGTCGTTGCCGTCGGGCAGCCGGGCCGGCGCCGCCACCGACATGGTGTTGGCGTAGACGCCCGGACCGGCCTTGGGCGCCGGGTGGTTGCCCGGCCGGAACCGCGCCCGCATCCGCTCGACCTGACCGACCTTGTCGGCCCGCGCGATCTCCACGTGGGCGAGCACCATCGCGCCGACCGCCGCCGTGATCAGCAGCGCGGAGGTCACCTCGAAAGCGAAGACGTAGTTGGTGAACAGCAGCCGGGCCAGCCCCTGCACGTTGCCGTTCGCGTTGGCCGTGGTCAGGCCGACCGACTGGGTGTCACCCAGCGAGCGGGCCAGGCCGGTGCCGACCAGCCCGGCGAAGCCGACGCCGAGCAGGATCGCGGCGACCCGCTGACCGCGCAACGTCTCGATCAGCGAGTCCGAGGCGTCCCGGCCGACCAGCATGAGCACGAAGAGGAACAGCATCATGATCGCGCCGGTGTAGACGATGATCTGCACCGCGCCGAGGAACGGCGCCGCGTTGACCACGTACAGGAAGCCCAGGCAGAGCATCGTGACGACGAGCCACAGGGCGGAGTGCACCGCGTTGCGGGACAGCACCATGCCCAGGCCGCCGATCACCGCGATCGAGCCGAGGATCCAGAAGGCCCACGCCTCACCGGTGGAGACGTGGTTGGTCGCCGCCGCGAGAACCACCTCGGTCATCGCGCCGCCCCCTTCGCGATCTCACCCGGAGCACCGGCCCGGCGTACGGTGCCGGCCGTCTCCGGTCGCGAGTCCGGGTCGATCGCGGTGGCCGCGTCGTCGGTTCCGGTGACCGTGTACGGCGCGCGTTCCGCCCCGACCGATGTTCCGGGGTTGGTCAGCGCGCCGAGGTAGTAGTCCTTGTCGGTCTCGCCCAGGCGCATCGGGTGCGGCGGCTGCTCCATGCCCGGCAGCAGCGGCGCCAGCAGGTCCTTCTTCGTGAAGATCAGATCCTGCCGGCTGTCGCGGGCCAGCTCGTACTCGTTGCTCATGGTCAGCGAACGGGTCGGGCAGGCCTCGATGCACAGGCCGCAGAAAATGCACCGGGCGTAGTTGATCTGGTAGATGCTCGCGTACCGCTCGCCCGGCGAGAAGCGCTGCTCGTCGGTGTTGTCCCCGCCTTCGACGTAGATCGCGTCGGCCGGACAGGCCCAGGCGCACAGCTCGCAGCCGATGCACTTCTCCAGGCCGTCCGGATGCCGGTTGAGGATGTGCCGCCCGTGGTAGCGCGGCGCCGGCGTCGGCGGTGCGAACGGGTAGTCGGTCGTGATGACCTTGCGGAACATGTGCGCGAAGGTCACCCCGAAGCCCTTGAAGGAGCCAGTGAACGTGCCCACGTCACACCTCCTTGTCTGGTGCTTCGGCGGCTTCGGCGTCGGTCGCTGTTCCGCTGCTCACAGCACCGCCGCCCACCGTGGCGGGGGCACGTTCGGCGACCGCGCGCCGGGCGCGGGGGCTGGGTGGGACCTGCAGGTCCATCGGCGGTACGGGGAAGGAGCCCGGCGGACGCGCGGCCAGCAGCTCCTCGACGGTCGGCGTGGCGTTTCCCCGCGACGCCGGCCAGACCCAGGCGACCAGGCCGATCACGATGATCAGGCCGACGATCCAGGCGATCTGCACGCCGTAGGACAGATCGTTGCGGGCCACCCGGACCCCGGCCAGGATCATGATCCAGACCAGGTTGACCGGGATGAGAACCTTCCAGCCGAAGCGCATGAACTGGTCGTAGCGCATCCGGGGCAGGGTCGCCCGCAGCCAGATGAAGCCGAACAGCAGGATCAGAACCTTGAGGAACCACCAGACGATCCCGAGGTAGCCGGAATTGGCGCCGTCCCACAGCGTGAACGGCCACGGTGCGCGCCAGCCGCCGAGGAACAGCGTCGTCGCGAACGCCGAGACGGTGATCATGTTGATGTACTCGGCCAGGTAGAACAGCGCGAACTTGAACGACGAGTACTCGGTCTGGAAGCCGCCGACCAGCTCGGACTCCGCCTCGGGCAGGTCGAACGGGGCCCGGTTGGTCTCACCGACCGCGGAGATGCAGTAGATGACGAAGCTGGGCAGCAGCAGGATCGCGTACCAGCTCGGTGCGGTCGCGTGCCAGCCGGCGATACCGAAGCTCACCGGGTCGTTGCCGGCCTGCGCGGCGACGATCTGCGAGGTGGACATCGTCCCGGCGGTCATGAAGACGGCCACGATCGACAGGCCCATCGCGACCTCGTACGAAATCATCTGCGCACTTGATCGCAGACCGCCGAGCAGCGGATAGGTCGAACCCGACGCCCAGCCGGCCAGCACGACGCCGTAGACGCTCAGCGACGAGCAGGCGAGCAGCACCAGCACCGAGACCGGCACGTCGGTGAGCTGCAGCGCCGTCCGGTGCCCGAACATCGTCACGACCGGCCCGAGCGGCATCACCGAGAACGCGGTGAACGCCGTCGTCGCCGAGATCACCGGGGCGATGAAGTACACCGCCTTGTCGGCGGTGATCGGGATGATCTCCTCCTTGAACGGCAACTTCACGCCGTCGGTGAGGCTCTGAAACCAGCCCTTCGGCCCGACCTGGTTCGGTCCGGGCCGCACGGCCATCCGCGCCACGACCTTGCGCTCGTAGACGATCGTGAAGAGCGTCAGGAGCAGCAGGAGCACGAAGACGCCGAGCAGCTTGATCAGCACGATCCACCAGACGTCGTTCTGGAACGTCTGCAGCGTCGGATCTTCGGCGTGCGCGAGGATCAACTGATTCATGGTTAGTTCGCCCCCTCGGCGAGGATCGGGCCCGGGCGGCCGGCGGCGAGCCGGACCACCGCTCCCGAGGTGACGCCGAGGCTGCGGCGCAGCGTCGAGCCCGGCGAGTTCGTCGGCAGCCAAACCACCTGCGGGGGCAGGTCCGTGATCGCGACCGGGAGCGTGATGCCGCCGCGGTCGGTGCTGACCGTCACCACATCGCCGTCGGCCACGCCGAGCGACTCCGCGAGGGCCTTGCCGATCCGCACCTGCGGCAGGCGAGCGGTGCCGGCCAGAACCTCGTCGCCGTCCAGCATCGAGCCCAGGTCGATCAGGTGATGCCAGGTGGCCAGGACGGCCTCGTGCTCCCCCGGCTCGGGCAGCGCGACCGTGGCGACGCTCGGCCCGGCCGGCCGGCCGGAACGGCTGGCCGGCATGCTGCCCAGCTCGCGGCGGATCGTGTTGACGTCGCCGGTGCCCAGTGCCACGTCCATCAGGGCGGCGACCGCTTCGAGCACCCGCCCGTCGGTCATCGCGGTGGTCGGCAGCACGGTGTCGAAGCTGCGCAGCCGGCCTTCCCAGTCCATGAACGTGCCGGACTTCTCGGCGGCCGGGGCAACCGGCAGCACCACGTCGGCGCGCCGGGTCACCGCGCTCTGCCGCAGCTCCAGGCTGACCACGAAGCCGACCTTGTCGAGGGCTTCCTCGGCGCGTTTCGGATCGGCCAGGTCGGCCGGGTCGACACCGGCGACGAGCAGCGCACCGAGCCGGCCGGCGGCCGCCGCCTCGACGATCGCGTCCGTGTCACGGCCGATCGCGCTCGGCAGCGTGCCCGACTCGAGATCCCACGCGGCGGACAGCTCCGCACGGGCCGACGGGTCGTCGACCGGACGGCCGCCGGGGAGCAGGTTGGGCAGGCAGCCCGCGTCGACCGCGCCGCGGTCACCCGCGCGCCGCGGCACCCAGGCGAGTCGGGCGCCGGTGCGGCCGGCGAGAGCGGCGGCGGCGGACAGACCACCGGGAACACTCGCCAGCCGCTCGCCGACGATCAGGACCGCGCCGGGCGCGCTCAGCGCGGCGGCGACGGCCGGGTCGGTGGCGAGCAGCCGGGCCTCGTCGCCGGGCACGGCCGCGACGAGCGCGGCACCGAGCTTTTCATAACCCCTGCTCAGGTACGGCGAGATCGCGGTCACCTGGAGCGTGCCCTTGCCGTGTGCCTTGCGGAGCCGCAGGAACAGGATCGGGCATTCCTCTTCGGGCTCGAGCCCGGCGATGACGACGGACGGGGAATTCTCGACGTCCGCATAGGTCACGTCGGAGACCCCAGCGACGTTGGCGGCCAGGAACTGCGACTCCTCGCGGCTCACCGGGCGGGCCCGGAAGTCGATGTCGTTGGTGCCGAGCGCGATCCGGGCGAACTTCGCGTACGCATAGGCGTCCTCGACCGTGAGTCGGCCGCCGGTCAGAACGCCCACGCCCTGCACTTTCGCCGCCTTCAGGCCCTCGGCCGCGGCGAGCAGGGCCTCGCTCCAGGACGCCTCCCGCAGCTCACCGGTGGCCGCGTCGCGGACCAGCGGGTTGGTGATGCGGTTGTAGGCGGTGCTGTAGCGGAAACCCCAGCGGCCCTTGTCGCAGTTCCACTCCTCGTTCACCGCCGGGTCGTCGCCGGCCAGCCGGCGCAGCACCTTGCCGCGGCGGTGGTCGGCCCGCATCGAGCAGCCGGCCGCGCAGTGCTCGCAGGCCGTCGGCGTGGAGACCAGGTCGAACGGGCGGGCCCGGAAGCGGTACTGCTCGCCGGTCAGCGCGCCGACCGGGCAGATCTGGATCGTGTTGCCGGAGAAGTACGAGTTGAACGCGACGTCCCCCGCACCCTCGCCGACCTGACCATCCCCGGTGCCCTCGCCACCGAAGAAGTCGTCCCGGTAGACGTTGATCTGCTCGCCGGACGAGCGGTCCATCAGGTCGATGAACGTGTCCCCGGCGATCTCCTCGGAGAAGCGCGTGCAGCGCTGGCAGAGGATGCAGCGTTCCCGGTCGAGCAGCACCTGGCTGGAGATGTGGATCGGCTTCTCGTACTCGCGCTTGCTCTCGTGGAAGCGCGAGTCCACCCGACCGTTGCTCATCGCCTGGTTCTGCAGCGGGCACTCGCCGCCCTTGTCGCAGGTCGGACAGTCCAGCGGGTGGTTGGCGAGCAGCAGCTCCATCACCCCGGCCTGCGCCTTCGCGGCGACCGGCGAACTGAGCTGCGTCTTGACGATCATCCCGTCGGCGACTGCCTGCGTGCACGAGGCGACCGGCTTACGCTGGCCCTCCACCTCGACCAGGCACTGCCGGCAGGCGCCGGCCGGAGCCAGCAGCGGGTGGTCGCAGAACCGCGGGATCGCGATCCCCATCCGCTCGGCCACCCGGATGACGAGCTCGCCCTTGGCGGCGGTCACCTCGACCCCGTCGACGGTGAGCGTGACCGAGTCCGTTGCCTTCGGCTTTCCGCCGCGGGCCGGCTCGGCGTCGGTCTTCTTGGCTACGTCCGTCATCAGTGCGCTCCTACCAAGGCCTTCTCGGACAGCCGTGGGGCGGTCCGGCCCTCGATGTAGTCGAGGTAGTCCTGCCGGAAGAACTTCAGCGTCGAGATGACCGGCGTGGCCGCGCCGTCACCGAGACCGCAGAACGACCGGCCGAAGACGTTGTCGGCGGTGTCCTGCAGCGTGTCCAGATCCTCGACCGTGCCGTGCCCGGAGAGGATCCGCCGGTACGTGCGGACCATCCAGTAGTTGCCCTCGCGGCACGGGGTGCACTTGCCGCACGACTCGTGGTGGTAGAACTCCAGCCAGCGCCAGGTCGCATAGACCGGACAGTCCTGGTCGGAGAAGATCTGCATCGCCGTGGTGCCGAGGATCGAGCCCGCGGCGGCCACGCCCTCGAAGTCCATCGGGGTGTCGATCTCCGCCGCGGTCAGCAGCGGGGTCGACGAACCGCCCGGCGTCCAGAACCGCAGGTTGTGGCCCGGCTTCATGCCGCCCGCCAGCTCGATCAGCTCGCGCAGGGTGATGCCGAGGCCGCACTCGTACTGGCCCGGGTTGGCGATCCGGCCGGAGAGGGAGTAGATCATCGGGCCGGACGACTTCTCCGTACCCATGCCCTTCCACCACTCCGAGCCGCCCAGCACGATGTACGGCACCGACGCGATCGTGCCGACGTTGTTGACGACGGTCGGGCTCGCGTACAGGCCGGCGATGGCCGGGAAGGGCGGCCGCAGCCGGGGCTGGCCGCGGAAGCCCTCCAGCGAGTCGAGCAGCGCCGTCTCCTCGCCGCAGATGTAGGCGCCCGCGCCACTGTGCACGACCAGGTCCAGGTCGAAGCCGGTGCCGAGGATGTTCCGGCCCAGGTAACCCTTGCGGTACGCCTCGTCCACCGCGCTGCGCAGCCGGCGGGCGGCGTGCACCGCCTCGCCGCGAATGTAGATGAAGGCGCGGTTGGACCGGATCGCGTACGAGGCGATGATCGCGCCCTCGATCAGCGAGTGCGGGTCCAGCGTCATCAGCGGCAGATCCTTGCAGGTGCCCGGCTCGCCCTCGTCGGCGTTGATGACTAGATAATGGGGCCTTGCCGGCTTTTGTCCATCAGGGTCCTGCGGGATGAAGCTCCACTTGAGGCCGGTCGGGAAGCCTGCGCCGCCCCGGCCGCGCAGGCCGGAGTCCTTGACCAGCTGGATCAGGTCGTCGGGGTGCACGCCCAGCGCCTTGCGCAGCGCGGCGTAACCGTCGAGCCGCTCGTAGACGTCGATCTTCCAGGCGTCCGGCGAGAGCCAGCGCTTGGTGAGGACGGGGGTCAGTTTCTGGAGAACCGCACGCCGTGGCTGAGTCACTTCTTCTCCTCGTTCGCCGCAGCCGGACGACCGCTGTCGCCGGCCGGACTACGGTCACCGGCGGGGGCCGTCCTGGCGGCACCCTCGGCCTCGGCGGCATTGGTGACAGCCGGCGCGGGCTGGTGGGGAGCCGGCTTCGTCCGGGCGATCGGCGCGTCGGTGGTGAAGCCCGCCACCGCGATGCCGTGCTCCTGGGCCAGCGTGACGCCGCGCAACGTCGGCGCCCCCGCCGGACCGTCGGCGACCGCACCGTCGCGGACGTCGGCGAAACCGGCCAACTGCAGCTGCATCTCCTTGAGCGAGCAGAGCCGGGCGCCCCGGCTGGGTGCCGGGCGCTCGCCCGCGCGCAACTGCTCGACCAGCCCGACCGCGCCCTCCGGCGTCGCCTCGTCGAGGGCGAAGTCGTAGTTGACCGTCACCACGGGCGCGTAGTCGCAGGCGGCCAGGCACTCGGCGTGCTCCAGCGTGATCGTGCCGTCCGGGGTGGTCTGGTCGTGGCCGACTCCGAGGTGCTCGACCAGGTCGTCGTAGATCTCCTGGCCGCCCATCACGTTGCACAGCGTGTTGGTGCAGACGCTGACCAGATACTCGCCGGTCGGCTTGCGCTTGTACATCGTGTAGAACGTCGCCACCGCGCCGACCTGGGCCTTGTCGATGCCCAGCACCTCCGCGCAGAATGCCACGCCGGTCGGGGTGACGAAGCCCTCCTCGGTCTGCACCAGGTGCAGCAGCGGCAGCAGCGCCGACCGCCCCCGGCCCTCGGGGTAGCGGGCGATGATCTCCAGAGCGGGCTCTAGCAGCTTCTCCGCCAGCGGCGCCGCCGCCGCGGAGAACTCGATCGTGTCTGACATTTAGCGGTCACACCCACCCATCACGGGGTCGAGGGACGCGCCGCCGGCGATGACGTCGGCCAGCAGCGCGCCTTCGGCCATCGCGGGGATGGCCTGTAGGTTCACGAAGCTCGGGTCCCGCAGGTGCACCCGGTACGGATGCGTCCCGCCGTCGGAGACCGCGTGCACGCCGAGCTCGCCGCGCGGGCTCTCGATACCGACGTACACCTGGCCCGCGGGGACCCGGAAGCCTTCGGTGACGAGCTTGAAGTGGTGGATCAGCGACTCCATCGACTGACCCATGATCTTGGCGACGTGTTCGAGCGAGTTGCCCAGGCCGTCCAGTCCGATCGCGAGCTGCGCCGGCCAGGCGATCTTCTTGTCCTGGACCATCACCGGGCCGGGCTTGAGCTTGTCCAACGCCTGCTCGATGATCTTGAGCGACTCCCGGATCTCGGCGACCCGGACCAGGTAGCGGCCCCAGACGTCGCCGGTCTGCGCGGTCGGCACGTCGAACTCGTACGTCTCGTACCCGCAGTACGGCATGGTCTTGCGCAGGTCCCAGGCCAGGCCCGAGGCGCGCAGGACCGGGCCGGTGATGCCCAGCGACAGGCAGCCCGTGACGTCGAGGACCGCGACGCCCTGGGTGCGCTCCTGCCAGATGACCTGGCCGGAGA
>JAVHVY010000229.1:0-16137 GCA_032160305.1 Actinoplanes sp. | reverse complement strand
CCTACGCCTTCACCTGCCTTCGAAGATCGTCGCCGCTGAGGGTTACTGGAGGCCCATCGCGGTCCAGTCGTACATGCCGAACGTCTGGTTGACGAAAACGTTCGTCAGCCGCGTGCCACGGAGCGTGACCTGCGAGGCCCAGACACCCGGAAGCACGACGGCCTCTTCCATAACCCGCTTGTCAATGGCGCCCCAGAGCGCGTTGCGCTTGGTCACGTCCTGCTCGACGATCGCCTGGTCGATCATGGTGTTGACCTCAGGGATGTTGACGGACAGGTTGGACGAGCCACCGGTGTCCCGGATGACCCGACCGTCGACGATCTGCGACAGGAAGCCGAAGCCGTCGTTCCAGTCCGCGCCCCAGCTGTTGACCATCAGGCCGAGGTTGTTGGTGTTGCGGTAACTCGGCTTGCCGGCGTACAGGGAGAAGTAGTCCTTGACCGCGAACGGCTTGAGGGTCAGCTTGATGCCGACCTTCGCCAGCGACTGCTGCAACGCCTCGGCGACCGCCTTCTCCTTCGGACGCTCGGCCCGGTAGGAGATGTTGGTGGCGAAACCGTTGGGCTGACCGCAGGTGGTGAGCGCCTCCTTGGCCTTGACGACGTCACCGGAGTGGTCGGCGCCGTCGGGCCACACATTCAGTTCGGCGTAGCCCGGGATCTGCGGCGGCATCAGGCCCGACGCGATCTTGCCACCGGCCAGCGGGCCGCCGTACGCCTGCTGGTACCCGGTCTTGTCGGCCGCGTACTCGATGGCCGCGCGGCAGTCCTTGTTGGTCAGCGGCGCCACGTTCGGGTTGATCGACGTGTAGTTGATGCGCGCCGCGAGCGGATTGTCGGCCCGCGCCTTGAGGTCGGGCTGGCCCAGGACCTGGCCCAGCGCGGCCGGCTGCACACCGGTGCCGGCGATGTCCGCGTCCAGACCGCCCTTGATGATGCGCTGGTCGATGTCGTCCGCATTGGCGCCGATCTCGACCGAGTACGTGTCCGGCAGCGCCTTGCGGTTCGGGTCCGTCGCGGGGTCCCAGTTCGGGTTACGGACCAGCGTGAAGCCCTTGTCCGGCTCGTACGTCTTGAACATGTACGGCCCGGAGGACACGACGTGCAACTTGTATTTCGCACCGGTGTCCTTCGCCTGCGGCACCGGCGCGGTGGCCGGCAGCATGGCGAAGTCGTCGAAGCCGGCGAACGGCTTGTTCAGCTTGAAGACGATCGTGTTGTCGTCCGGCGTCTGGATGGCCGGGTTGACCTTGCTCTTGTCCGTATAGGGACCCTTGTAGCCCTTCAGGTCGAGGAAGTCGTTGAAGTAGGTCGGCCCGTTGACGAGCGTGCCCTTCTCCAGCGACCGGCTCACGCCGTACGCGACGTCCTTGGACGTGATCGGGCTGCCGTCCTCGTACTTCAGGCCGGCCCGGAGCTTGTACGTCCAGGTCTTGCCGCCGTCGCTCGGCACACCGAGGCCCTCGGCGAGGTCGCCGACCAGCTCGGAGCTGCCGCTGCCGGGCGCGACCTTGAACATCGTCAGCGACCGCGTGTACAGCCGGATCAGGTTCCAGGACAGGCCGTAGTAGGTGTCACCGGGGTCCACCGAGTCCCAGTCCGACGAGATGGCGAACTTCATGTCGCCACCCTTCTTGTCGGACGGGTTGAAGACCTTGGTGAGGGCCGCGTTGAATTCCTGCTTCACGGTGCCCGACGAGGTCGAGCCACCGCTCTTGTTGCCGCTGCACGATGCCGCGCTCGCGACGAGCGCGACGCTGACCGCGATCACACCCACCGACTTCAATTTCACTGCAAACTCCCTTGTACAGATGGAGAGAACTTCGCCAGCTTCATCGGTTTTTCGGATCCAGCGCGTCGCGCAGGCCGTCGCCGAAGAGGTTGAAGGCCAGCACGGTCACGAAGATCGCCATGCCCGGCCAGAACATGATGTGCGGGGTCGTGTAGTAGTGCACGGCATCCGACAACATGCCGCCCCAGGTCGCCGTGGGCGGCCGGACCCCGACCCCGAGGAACGACAGTGCCGCCTCGAACAGGATGTTCGAGGGGATCAGCAGCGTCGCGTACACGAGGATCGGGGCGATCAGGTTGGGCAGCATCTCGCGCACGATGATGTAGCCGCTGCGGGCGCCGAGACTGCGGGCGGCGTCCACGAACTCGCGCTCACGCAGCGACAACGCCTGCCCCCGGACGATGCGCGCGATGTAGGCCCAGTTGAAGAAACCGATGACGAAGATCAGCAGCACGATGCGCAGCGCATCACCCTCGAGGCCGAACGCCTTGTCCGGGATGACGCCGGCGACCGCGATCGCGAAGACCAGGATCGGGAACGCCAGGAACACGTCCATCGCCCGACTGATCACGGTGTCGACCCAGCCGCCGAAGAAGCCGGCGACGATGCCCAGCGTGGCACCGATCAGGACGGACAGCAGCGTGGCGAGGAAGGCGATCAGCAGCGAGATACGCGAGCCGTAGACGACCCGGCTGAAGATGTCCCGGCCGAACGGCAGGTCAACACCCATCCAGTGCTTGGAGTCGAACGCTCCGAAGGGAAACGAGGAGGTCGGCTGCTGGGTGGCCGGATCGATGGCCGTCTTGTCGAATGCGTTCGGGTCGTAACCGAGCCACCCGACGATCAACGGGGCCAGGATCGCCATGATGATCAACAGAATGACGATGATGCCACCGGCCACGGCGACCTTGTCGCGTTTTAGCCTGGTCCAGGCGATTCGACCGAGCGAGCGGCCCTCGATCGCCTTGCCGGGGACGCCGCCCTGATCCGGGTCTGGAGCTGCTGGAGCCTGGTCAGGAACCGCCGTGCCTGGTCCAACGACCATGGAGCGCCCAGTCCTCTCCCCGGTGACCGCCCCACGACGCCTGCGCCGAACCGGAGCGCTTATCGCCGCCGAGTCGGGTCGGCCCCGTAGCGCGGGCAACCGTTCGGTTGTCGCGTACGTGGACTACTGCGGCCCGCCCCGGCGATGGTGACGCCGTGACAGGCACGTCGAACCTGCGGACGGGTTGGGCCGCCGCTGTGAGAGGAACGCTCACGTACTCCCGCCCAGTGGTCAATACCCCAGAGGGCTCGTAACCAAGTTCAGGCGGATCCGTGATGACAGTGTGATCTGACTCGGTGGCATCCGGCACAATTCACACCGTAGCCCAGGCACAACCCTCAGCAGGGCGGTTCGGCCCCAGCCCCGGACCGGTCCCCCACAAGATCGACAATCGTCGCCGATCAGACCGCCCGGCGGCCCTCGAAGGCGCGGCCCAGCGTGATTTCGTCCGCATACTCCAGGTCACCGCCGACCGGTAGTCCGCTGGCCAGCCGGGTCACCGCGATCCCCATCGGCTTGACCAGCAGGGCCAGGTAGGTGGCGGTGGCCTCACCCTCGGTGTTCGGGTCGGTGGCCAGGATCAGCTCCTTGGTCTCGCCGAGCCCGAGGCGGATCATCAGCTCCCGGATCCGCAGATTGTCCGGCCCGATCCCTTCGAGCGGATTGATCGCCCCGCCGAGCACGTGATACCGCCCGCGGAACTCCCCGGTCCGCTCGACCGCGACCACGTCCTTGGGCTCCTCGACAACACAGAGCACTTCATTGGTACGCCGGGTGTCGCGGCAGATCCGGCACTGCTCCGCCTCGGCGACGTTGAAACAGGTCACGCAGAAGCGGACCAGCTCCTTGACCCTGCGCAGGGAGTCGGCCAGCCGGGTGACGTCCACCGGGTCGGTGGAGAGGATGTGGAAGGCGATCCGCTGGGCGCTCTTCGGGCCGACGCCCGGGAGCCGACCCAACTCGTCGATCAGATCCTGGATCGCACCTTCGTACACGACGCTAGAACCCCGGCATGGTCAGGCCGCCGAGGCCGCCCGTCGCCGGTCCCATCTTCGCCTCGGTGAGCTCCCGGACCGCCTCGGACCCGTTGTGAATGGCCGCGAGCACCAGATCCTCGAGGGTCTCGATATCGTCCGGGTCAACCGCCTTGGGGTCGATCGTGACGGACTTGAACTCGCCCAGGCCGGTCACGACCACAGTGACCAGTCCACCGCCGGCCGTGCCGGTCAGCTCGGCCTCGGCCAGCTCGGCCTGGGCCTGGGCGACCTGCTGCTGCATCTTCTGCGCCTGCTTCATGATCTGCTGCATGTTCGGCTGTCCACCAGGCCGCACGGCGGGCTCCTCAAGCTCGTCAGGAATAACAGGGCCAAGCGTAGTGCGGCCCCCCATACCCACCGCGCCGCCCCGCAACACCCCCGCTGCCAGAGGCGGGGGGCCGTCCGCATGGCTACATCTCGCTGATCTTCTCTGCGCCGAAGGCGGCCTGGAGGAGTTGCATGGCCTGTTGCTCGCTGCTCTGGCGCGCGGTCTTCTCATCGATGACGTCGTCGAGGGGCTCGTCGCCCGGGTCGAACCCTTCGTAGGAGGCGGTGCCGCCGGTGGCCGGGCCGTCGTAGGCGTCGTGCGGCGGCTCATTCGGTGCGGTCGAACCGCCCGACCCGGACTCGGCCTGGGTGGCGGGCGCACTCCCGGCACCCGATCCGCCAGCCATGTGGGCCGACGGTGCCGAGCCCGCCTCTGAATGCGGAGCTGAAACCGGTGCGCCTCCACCCGGAATCGCATGCTCGGGCCAGTCCAATTCCTCGGCCGGGGCTTCCTCGGCCGCCGCGCCGGTTCCGCCGAGCCGGGCCGGCTCAGGCCAGTCATCGCCGTCGCCGGCCGATGGCGCCTGATGCGCGGCCTCGGACCCACCAGCCGGAGGTGTCTGACAGGCAGGCTCACGCCCAACAGCCGAAGACCCAAGGCGGGCAGGCTCATGCCCAGCAGCCGGAAGCCCCTGACGGGCCGACTCACGCCCAGCGGCCGAAGACCCCTGACCGACAGGCTCACCCCCAGCGGCCGGAGGCGCCTGGGACGCGGGCTCGCGCCGGACGGCCGGAACGCTCTGGTCGGAGCGGGACTGGGCTGGAGCGGGGTTTCCCCGCGGTGCCGGCCCGCCGTCCTGCTGGGCCGGCCGGCTTGCCGGCGGTGCATTGCGAGCGGGGTTGCCACGATCGGGGCTGCCCTGGGATGGTCCCGCCTCACCGGCGACGTCGCAGCGGATCTGCCAGCGCCCGCCGAGCGCCTCGTAGAGCGCGTCGGAGATCAGTGCGGGCTCGGCCGCGACCATCTTGGCGTGCGCCGGGAAGCGGAAAATGAGCACGACGGTCTGGCCTTCGAGCTCCCGGACCGTCGCGCCCTGCGCGAGCGCCGCGATTTTCTTACTTTTCCGGCCGACTGCGGTCATGATCTCCGGCCATACGTCCCGGATGGATGCCGCGGACAATTGACCGGTCGGCGCAGCCGCCACCATCGGCTCCTCGGGAGCGTCGGGCATGAGCCCAGCCGGCTCGGGCCGCCGCACCGCACGATCCGGCACCCTACCCAGCGCCGCCGCGGCGGAAGGCCTGGCGGGCGAGGCGGCACCGAACGCGTCCCCGGCCGGCCCCAGGTCGTCGAACTCCGAGAACGGATACTCCTCGTCCTCACCGCCGACCCACTCGTCGACCGCATCATCCGGACCGGAAGGACCACGACCAGCACCGGCCGGATCCGCACCCGCAGAAACGGCACCCGCCCGATCGACGCCACCCCGATCGGCACCCGCCCGATCGGCAGCCGGCTGATCGCCGCTCTCGACCGTGGCTGGTCGGTGCGGCGTGGCTGCCGCTCCGCTCTCCGGGCGTGTTCTGCGATCGCTGGGCCGCTGCTGGGCGAGGGGCAGAGCGCCGTTGCCCGTTGCCGGGGGCGGGGGGGAGGCCTCGGCACCGTGCGGGGCTGACGGTGCACGCCGGCCGGCGGCAGCGGCTGCGGCACGGGCCGCCGACAACCCACCGGCTGAGTTCGCACCGGTCGCCTCCGCGGCAGTCTGCGCCGGCTCCGGGCGTACCAAATCTGTCTGGTTCTGGTCGGCGGTCAGCGTGAGGCGCCGCTCCATCCGCTCCAGGCGCTGGAGCAGCGCGCCGGTGGCATCCTCCGCGCCGGGCAGCAGCATGCGCGCCGTGATCAGCTCGAGCAGCAGGCGGGGCGCGGTCGTGCCGCGCATCTCCACCAGGCCGTTGTGCACGATGTCGGCGCAGCGGGACAGCGTCGCCGGGCCGAGCCGGGTGGCCTGGGCGCTCATCGCTTCGAGCTGGTCGGTGGGGCCGTCGATCAGGCCCTTGGTGACCGCGTCCGGGACCTGCTGCAGGATTATCAGGTCACGGAGGCGTTCGAGCAGGTCGGAGGCGAAGCGGCGCGGGTCGTGGCCAGCCTCGGCGACGCGGTCGATCGTCGCGTAGGCCGCCGCACCGTCCCCGGCGGCGAGGGCGTCGCACATCTCGTCGATCAGGGCCACGTCGGTGACGGCGAGCAGCGCGACCGCCCGGGTGTAGCTGACGCCCTCCGGCCCGGCACCGGCGATGAGCTGGTCGAGAACCGACAGCGTGTCGCGGGCGCTGCCGCCGCCGGCCTTGACGACGAGCGGCAGCACGGCCGGCTCGACGTGGACCCCCTCGGCCTCGGTGAGCTGCTGCAGATAGGGACGGAGCACGGCCGGTGGGATCAGCCGGAACGGGTAGTGGTGGGTGCGCGAACGGATCGTGCCGAGAACCTTCTCCGGCTCGGTGGTGGCGAAGATGAACTTGACGTAGTCGGGTGGCTCCTCGACCAGCTTGAGCAACGCGTTGAAGCCGGCCGACGAGACCATGTGCGCCTCGTCGATGACGTAGATCTTGTAGCGGCTGCTGGCCGGCGCGAAGAACGCCTTTTCCCGCAGGTCGCGGGCGTCGTCCACGCCGCCGTGGCTGGCCGCGTCGATCTCGATCACGTCGATCGAGCCGCCGCCGTCGTTGGCCAGCGACCGGCAGGAGAGGCAGACGCCACACGGCTCCGGGGTGGGGCCCTGCGCACAGTTCAGCGAGCGGGCCAGGATGCGGGCACTGGACGTCTTGCCGCAGCCCCGGGGCCCGGAGAACAGATAGGCATGGTGCAGCCGCCCGCTGCGCAGCGCCTGCGACAACGGCTCGGTGACGTGCTCCTGCCCGATGACCTCGGCGAACGTGCGGGGCCTGTACTTGCGGTAGAGCGCGAGTGCCACTCCGGCCGCCTCCTCTCGACGGCGCCTATTCTCCGTCGGGGGTACGACAAGAACCACCGCGGACACGGAAGGACCCCCCGTGCACCCGCCAGAGCTCGCTTATCCTTGCTGCCTTCCGGCCCTGGGGAGGTTCACAAGATGACGCCGCACGAGGGGCTGGCGCTTACCCTACCCAACCCGCTCGCACGACACTGAGGGTGGTGCCGCAGCCGGACGCGGCGTGGTCTGTATCCTGGCTGACGGAGGATTCGCCTAGAGGCCTAGGGCGCACGCTTGGAAAGCGTGTTGGGTTTACCCCCTCACGAGTTCGAATCTCGTATCCTCCGCCAACCTCAGCAGGACGTACGAAGGCCGAATCCGCCATCGCGGGACCGGCCTTTCGTCGTTTCCGCATCCCTGCACGGGCCGGGCTGACGCGTACGAGAAGGGGCTAGGCCGCGAGCGCCTCGGCGACGTTGCGGAAGGTCACGAAGTGGCGGCTCAGGCCGACGGCGGTGAAGAGCTCGGCCATGAACGGACTGGTGCCCGCGAAGCGGAGCCAGCCGCCGCGGTCGTTGATCGCATGCTTACTGGTGATGAAGGCGCTGAGCCCGATGGAGTCGCAGAATGTGAGCCCGGCGAGGTCGACGACTATCCGCGGGACGGGGCGTTCGACCAGCCTGGCCAGCGTGCGGTGCATCGTGCCGGCGGTGTCGGCATCGAGTTCGCCGACCAGCCGCAGCACGGCGATGTGGGAGCCGTGGTCGATCACTGTGGCCTGCATAGCGTCGCTTTCCTACCTGATCAATGGTATTTCAGGTTAGATCGGACTCATCGCCCATCGACGCACGCCCGGTCCGTCGCGTTGCGCATCCGGATCGCGCTGAAATCCAGGCTGCTGGCCTGTACCGCATCGACCAGCCGCCACAGGTTCGGCACGAGCCGCAGCTCTATTCCGGCCGCCTCGTGCCGGGCCAGCAGGTCGCCCACGGCCTCGGCCGGGCCGAGCGGGTCAACCGGCTCCTCGGCGACCATCGCGTAGCCCTCAAACTGCCGGAACGCTTCGGCCGGTAGACGGTAGACGTAGAGCCGGACGCTCTGCAGTCGACGCAGCCAGCCGTACTCGATGGCGTGCATCCGCTCGGCGCCGCCCGGCCCGAGGATGCGCTCGCGATCGGCCGCGGTGCTGTCGGCCCGGGACCACGCCAAGATCCGCGGGCAGTCGCGCGGAAACCAATACGCCGGCGCCTGCGCGGCGGTGACCGCCCAGACGTACGGCTCGCTCTGCCTCGCGGTGGCCGCGACGTGCGGGACGAAGCGGGTGATCGTCGGGTCTTCGGAGAAGTGCAGAACCTCGGCGCTCATCCGGCTACCGTTCCAAACGCCGCCGGGCCGGATCCCCGAGGGGTCCGACCCGGACAAGTATCGGCTGGCCGAGACATCAAACGAGCGGCACAGCCCGGCTCCTGGCGTTTACAGCTTGCGCCACTGCCAGCGTGGACCGCGCCACGCGTCGGCCAGGATCAGCGCGGACGCCTTTCCTGGGCACGATTGCACCTTGGACTTGCCGGAAGGTCCACCCATCTGGGCTTCAACTTCCCAAAGCTCGCCGTCGGTGCGGACGTAGACGTCCCGACGCTGAAGCCGGACGTCACCATTCCACCAGTGATGCTCAACTCTCACGACCACTACCCTAAGCCAGACATCGACTGATAGACGCCAGGCAGCGATGCGAAACTTGTTCACCACCTCGTCCGACCGGGTGTCCGTTCCGGTGGTTTTCGGCGTCATCTCTTGTGCTCTTGCCGTATATTAGGGCAGTTTTTTAACTGTTACTATGAGTAATCGACGCTGGTAGCGGGGCTGGTCCCGGGAGGACGAAACGGTGCCGTCATCCGCAGGTTACTTGATCAGCACATTTGATCATGCGGCGGTCGTCGTTCGGGGCTTCGGACACGCTGGTCAGACGAGAGAAATTTTGCGCTGTCTGTGATCAGGGACCTTTCTCGTGGCGTGGCGCACTTCGCCTCACAGGACTGAGATTCGCAGGCCGAGCCACAATGCGGCCACTCCGGCAAGTATGCATACAGGCACGCTGAGTAATCCTAGACGGAGGAACTCACGGGTCGTCGGGGCCTGCCCGTGACCGTGTAGGATCTGCCGCCACAGCAGCGTGGCGAGCGACCCGACATAGGTCAGGTTGGGCCCGATGTTCACCCCCAGGAGTACAGCCAGGATCAGGCCGGGCGAGTGCGCGGCGAGCGGAACCAGCATCAACGTGGCCGGCAGGTTGTTCACCAGGTTGGCGAGCACGGCGGCCAGGGCGGCGATCGCGAGCAGGCCGAGCAGGTCGGGGCGCTCCGGCACGAGCCGGTCGATCAGACCGCCGACACCGCTCCGGCTGACTGCCAGCACCACGATCCCCAGGGCGAAGACGAAGAGGCAGAACCCCGGATTCGCCGCCTTCAGCAGCGTGAGCGGCCTTCGTTCCCGGTTGCGTACGGCCATCGCCACCGCCCCGGCGAGCGCCACCCAGGCCGGGGCGATACCGAGCGGCTCGGTCACACCGAAGGCAATCAGGGTGAGTGCGACGATGACGATCGCGGCGGTGGGCGCCTTCTCGGCCGGGGGCTCGACCGGGTCGGCCGGCGTGGCCAGATCGGCGGCGAAGAAGCGGCGCAGGATCAGATACTCGACTGCGATCACGGCGAGCCAGGGCAGCGTCATCAGGCCGGCGAAGCGCACGAAGGTCAGACCACTGGCCGAGAAGGCGAGCAGGTTGGTCAGGTTCGAGACCGGCAGCAGCAGGGACGCCGAGTTGGCGAGGTGGGTGCATGCGTACACATGCGGCTTGGGTCTGACTTTGAGGGTCGCGGCCGTGGCGAACACGACGGGGGTGAGCAGCACGACCGTGGCGTCCAGGCTGAGCACGGCGGTGACCACGGCCGCGATCACGAAGACGATGCCGAGCAGCCGGCGCGGCGAGCCATGACTCCAGCGGGCCGAGACGACTCCGGCGAAACGGAAGACGCCGGCTTCGTCGGCCAGGAAGGCGAGCAGCAGCACGGCAGCGAGGAAGCCGACGGTGGGCCCGAGGTCGGTCAACTCGCCGATCGCGTCCCGCCAGGAGACCAGGCCGAACAGGATGGCCAGCAGGGCGGCCGGGATCGCGCCGACCGCCTCGGGCAGACCGCGGGGGCGTACCACGGCGAAGCCCAGCACCCCGATCAGCAGGACAAGCGAAACCGCGGTGCCCATGATCGGGAAGGCTACGGCAGCCGTCTCGGCGGCGGCCCTGGCGCGCCGGTCATGTCACAGATCTACCACTTGTCTGACATCGATGGGCATGGCGTTGCAGCTTACTGACACGGCCCAGGCATGTCATAGATCTACCGCTTGTGTGACATCGAGAGCCGCGGCGTAACTGCTTACCAACATGCCCAGCAGCAGGTGTCACGGAAGGTCCGAGATGACATCGCCAACCGTGTGGAGGGTCCCCTCTGGGACGCTCCAGATACCCCGACGGCACGGCCAGGGTGCCCGCCAAGGTGCGTACGAGCAACTGAGAGCCCGTCTGGAAACTGGGTCGATGCGGCGGTGGCTGATCGGATGTGACCGGCGTGGTGAGCTGACACGAGGCAGGGCCTTGAGGTACGAGCACTGGTAACCACACCAAACACGCTCGACCCCAAGGCCCTACATGACGTTCTACCTTGTCGCCGGTACCAGCGCATCCACCGACCCGGCCACGTCACGCAAACACCTGCCCAGCGCCCGTATCCGCCGGTATCCCTCGGACATGACCGACGCCGAGTGGCAAGTCCTCGCACCGCTGGTCCCGGTCGGCGGGCCAGGACCTCGCGGAGGCCGCCCACCAGCACATTCCCGGCGCGACATCATCGACGCGATCCGCTACGTCACCCACAACGGCGGTGTCTGGCGGGCACTACCCGCCGACTTCCCGCCATGGAAGACCGTGTACGACTACCACGCCCGGTGGGCCGCCGACGGCACCGTCAACCGCATCCACAACACCCTGCGCGAACAGGTCCGCACCGCCGAAGGCCGCAACCGTGACCCGTCCGCAGCCCTGGTCGACTCACAATCGGTGAAGGCCGCCGAGTCCGTCACCGCCATCGACCGCGGCTACGACGCCGGGAAAAAGATCAACGGGCGCAAACGCCACATCGCCACCGACACCACCGGACTGCTCCTGGTCGTGCTGGTCACCGCCGCCAGCGTCCAGGACCGTGACGCCGGCCGGCTCCTCGCCTGGGCCCTGCACACCTGTTTCCCCACCGTCCGCCACATCTGGGCCGACGGCGGATACGCAGGTCAACTCGTCGACTACGCCGCCACCACCTTCAGGATCACCATCGAGATCGTCCGCAAACTCGCCGGTCAGATCGGCTTCACCGTGCTTCCCCGCCGGTGGGTCGTGGAGAGAACCCTGTCCTGGATCACCCGCTACAGACGCACCGTGCGCGACTACGAACGCCGACCCGAACACCACGCCGCAATCGTCCAATGGTCAATGACCATCATCATGACCCGCCGCCTGGCCCGCCACCACCGCACCTGAACCGGTTTCCGGACGGGCTCTGAGACCACAAGCAAAAGCGCCCGGTAGCTCACTGAGAGCTGCCGGGCGTTCACCCTGCTAGCTGGCGGTGGTGAAGGGATTTGAACCCTTGGAGGGCTTGCACCCTCACACGCTTTCGAGGCGTGCTCCTTAGGCCGCTCGGACACACCACCGCGAAGTAGGTTACCGGACCGGTTGCCCGGGCCGCCGCCGGGTTACCCCCGAGCCGCCTGGCAGGATCAACGGCATGAGTGTGCACATCGGCGCGCAGCCGGGCGACATCGCCGAGCGGGTCCTGCTTCCCGGGGATCCGATGCGGGCGAAATGGATCGCCGAGACCTTCCTCAAGGACCCGGTCTGCTACTCGCGGGTCCGTGGGATGCTGGGCTTCACCGGCAGCTGGCAGGGGGTGCCGGTCTCCGTGCAGGGCTCCGGCATGGGCATGCCGTCGGCGTCCATCTACACCCACGAGCTGATCAACGACTACGGCGTCACGTCCGTGCTGCGGATCGGCTCGTGCGGGGCGCTGGCCGACGACCTGCAGCTCGGCGACGTGATCGCGGCGATCGGGTCGGCCACCGACTCGAACATGAACCGGACCCGCTTCGACGGGCTGGTCGACTACGCACCGGTGGCCGACTTCGGCCTGCTGCGCACCGCCGCCGAGGTGGCCGAGCGGCGTGGCATCGCGCTGCGGGTCGGCCCGATCCTGGCCGCGGACGCCTTCTACACCGACCGCCCCGACCTCTACGACAAGCTGGCCGATTACGGCGTGCTGGCGGTCGAGATGGAGTCGGCGGCCATCTACACGATCGCGGCCCGCTACAAGGCCAAGGCGCTCACCATCCTCACCGTCAGCGACCACATCAAGCGGCATGAGGCGATGGACACGGCCACCCGCGAGCAGGGCTTCGCCGACATGGTGCAGATCGGCCTGGACACCGCGATCGCGGGCTACGAGCGGAAGTAGTCGCGGATCAGGGACGCGCACTCGGTTTCGAGCACCCCGGCATACACCTGGGGTCGGTGGTTGATCCGCCGGTCCCGGACCACGTCCCAGAGCGAGCCGACCGCCCCGGTCTTGGGCTCCCACGCTCCGAACACCAGGGTCGACACGCGGGCCAGCACCAGCGCCCCAGCGCACATCGTGCAGGGTTCCAGGGTCACCACCAGGGTGCAGCCTTCGAGCCGCCAGCTGCCGGTCAGCAGGGCGGCGCGGCGCAGCACCAGGATCTCGGCGTGCGCGGTCGGGTCGCCGGTCGTCTCACGTTCGTTGCCCGCGGCGGCCAGTTCCGCGCCGGCCTCGTCGTAGACGACCGCCCCCACCGGCACATCCTCCGGGAAGGCGGCGGCGACGGCCAGCGCCCGCCGCATCCATGTCTCGTGCTGCGGGCGCAGGTTCACGCGTCGCGCATTTCTTCCATCTCGTCGCCGCAACCGATCCGCTGGCAGATCTCGGCGGTCACGTCGGCGGGCAGCATGCCTTCCAGCCCGCACAGCGACAGGAGCCGGTGCGAACTGACCCCGAGGTCGCTGAGGATCTCCGCGTCGCCGACCGGGTCCGCGTCCGGGTCGGCCGGGGGTTCCTCCTCGTCGGGGCTCGCCAGGTCGTCGATCTCCAGGACCGGCGCCTCGATGTCGCCGAGCAGCAACGCGCCGATCCGGGACTCCTCGGCGAAGGCCGAGTCGGAGCCGAAGACCCGCAGGTCGTCGGTGTCGTCCACGCGCAGGATCACCAGGTACTGGTCGTCCCCCTCGACGAAGAGCAGGGACAGCTCGGCGTCCGGTTCGGCGTCGCGCAGCCGGTCCGCGACCTCGTCGATGTCAGCGAGGCCGGTTAGCTCCAGCTCCGACGCGGTCCAGCCGTTCTTGCCCCGGGCTACGGCGGCAGCAAAGGTCGACACGAATTCCCCCCCACGCGACATCATCTCCAGCGTGTGACGGTAGCGGCAACTGCCTCGGGACGATCGCGCCACGCCCCGGACACGGTAGTCAGTTCACCAGGCGGCGACGATTCGCGATCAGCTCGCGGAGCCGGGCGCCGCGCAGACGCTGCGGCTGGCTCGACTGGCGCGCCGATTTCGCGTCGGCGAGAGCTGCCAGCAACTCCAGCCGACGACGGCGACGATCGGGGTCGAGCCGCTGCGGAGTGTGGGACATGGATCCGAGGTTGCCGACCGCAGGAGCTTTCGTCAAGGCCAAGTGTGCTGCGCCATGGTATTTCTTGGTGAGCCGCAGGTTGAACCGGTGGTCGTCGATGCCTCGCCGCGTCGTCCGATCGAGGTCGATCGCACCAACCAGTCGGCCCGCGGGCAATGGGTTGCGTTCCTGGTGGCGACGTTCACCAGCGGAGGCGGTCCCCGCTGGTGACCGTCATCGGTAGCCGTCAGTCGATATCGCGGGCGAGCAGGTCGTAGGCCGTGTCGTTCAGCGTGGTGGTGGTGGACGGGGCTGTCGGTGCCGCGGTCTGGTCGTATTGCGAGATCTTGATGACCAGCGGTGGCTGCGGCTCCGTAGGGGTCGGCGGGGCTGACGCGAGCGTGGCGGGCTTGACCGTCAGTTCGATCAGCCGGCCATGGCCGTCCAGGACCGCCCGGTAGGACATGGCTTTGGCGTCCGGTCCGTAGAAGCCGGCGGCGATGGGTCCGAGAAGACCGAGACTCCCGTCGACCTCGGTGCCGTCCAGCGTTCCGGTGATCACGTCGCCGGAGCGGTCGGCGGTGCGCACCGCGTTGACCAACGCGTCCGCTCCCGTGACGTCCGGCTGCTGTGCCGAGGGGAACCGCCCCACGTAGTCGAGGCTGCTCTGATCCTCCACCGCGGACGCCGCGGTCAGGCGCTTCTCGTCGGTGCGCACCCAACCGCCGTCCAGCAGCGCGGCGAATGCCTCCTCCCATTTCTGGCGCTGCGCCCGGGGGAGCGTCGGGAGGGCCACCTTCTTCAGCTGCGCCATCTGAGCCTTGCCGGGGCCGCCGTAGAGCAGGTAGGCCGCGCCCTGCGCTCGCATGATCGACATGCCTCCCGCATACTCGAACAGGGAACCGTCAGGCAGGTGAACCGCGCCCTTCGCGATGTCTCGGACCAGGTCGGCACCGGTGCGGGTGAAGGTGTAATTGCCGTCCTGCAGCGCCTCGACGGACTGGCGGAGCTGGGCCGCGGCGTCGCTCGAACCGGCGGTGTTCTCCGGCGCCTTCCCGAGGTTCAGGACACCGATGCCCACCACCACCGCGAGGACAGCGGCCGCAGCGCCGGTGCCGGCGAGCAGACGGCGACGAGTCCGGTACCGCTGGCCGGCATGCAGGACCGTGGCGGCAGATAGGGGCTCGGTCGTGCGCACCACGTCGTTCATGGCGTTGCGCAATTCATCCTGGTTAGTGGGCACCGGTACTCCTATCAGAAATCGGTTGGGTCGGGGGAGACGAGGGTGAATGGTCGGCGTCGTCATCGAGGATTACCCGGAGTTTGCGCAGCGCCCGGGAGCAGGTCGACTTCACCGTGCCGATGCTGATGCTGAGCATGTCCGCGACATCCCGTTCGGGGTGATCGTCGAGGTGCCGCAGCACAACGACCGCCCGTTCCCGGGGCGTAAGGTGTTCGAGCGCCGCGAACAGGGTGCGGCGGTCCTCGATGGTGGTGTCGTCCGCGATCGGCACCTCGGGCAATTCGTCCGTGGTCCGCTCGTACCGCCGCCGTGCGGAGCGCCAGTGGTCGGTGACCGCGTTGGCTACCGCACGGTGCAGGTAACCGTACGGATCGTCATGCTCGATGTGCCGCCAGCGCACGTACGCACGGACCAGGGTGTTCTGCACGATGTCCCGGGCCTGGTCCTGATTGCCGCACAGCAACTCGGCCTGAGCGACCAAACGCCCTGAGCGATCCGCCACGAATGCGGTAAACGAGTCATCGCTGTCCCGGGATGATCTGATCCTCATGCTCCCCTAGACGAAACCAGGGTACGGAAGGTTGACGTGCTCGACCGACGAATCGCCTGCACGAGAGGCTCGCCAGACCCGCATCTCGACCAGACGCCCAGATCGACCCCGTTTGGATCTGGCGACAAGGTTCTCGCCGGCATCTTCGCGACCTTGACGACAATCTCCTGCTTGATCGCAAGGTACGTGGCCCGCGGATACCCGGTCGGCAGATGACCAGTCTTATCAGTCTGGGACATTCACCACAGCGGCCAGTCCCCGGTGCTCGTCCAGCGCAGGGCCACGAAACAACTGGCAACCGACACTCCGACCCCGGCGGCCAGTGCCACGCCGAGCGCCACGCCCCGGTCGCCGAAGATCGTCAGCAGCCCTGCGACCACCCACGCGCTGACCGCCGCCACCACTGTCCACCAGGCATAACTCGCCAGTCCGCGACCGAGCGCGCCGAACAGGGCGAACCACAGCAAGGCGCCACCGATGCCGGCCAGCACGGCGGCGGCGCCGATCGGGTGCGGCTCGCGGTAGACCGGGC
>JAVHVY010000202.1:0-7181 GCA_032160305.1 Actinoplanes sp. | reverse complement strand
ACGATCATCGTACGTCCGATCGTGGGCTCAACCGCAGTGCATGAACCCGCACTGGGCAGGTGCACCGACCGCGGCGGCGGTAGTCGTCCGGTGACACTAAATTGTGTCAGTTCCGGTGTGCGATATTCGGCAAGCTTACTTGTGTCGGTGGATTATGCCCACCGCGCCATTTCCCTACGTGGACGAGATCCGACCCATGCGCGTCTATACGACGCCGGGGCGCCACGATCGGGACTTATCGATACGGGGCTAGAAAGCGGTAGGGGGTCAAGAGTGAAGGAACGCCGAAGAATTCTCAAGTCACCGTACGGAACAGTGCCAGCAGCTATGGACATGGCGAATGCGCTTCCCCGACTGCGGCCTGCGGTCGAAACCAGTCACGACGTAGAGCTACGACGTCAACGGACCCGTAACGCCCGGACGAGTCGCTGGACCGCGAAGGGAACGAGCCACCCGAACCGTCGTTACGCGCGTCACGCTGATGCCATTTTCCAGGACGCTCGGCACGAGACTCCCCGGCACAGGCCGGTTCGACCGTGGTTCAAGCCCTGGCGTAAGCGGTGCGCATGCGGGTGCGCGTGGTTCCCCTGCCCCGATTCCGTCCCACTGGCGGCGCCCGGCAGCGCCCCGCCAGAGTGGAATCGTCCCACGGTCCGATGCTTCTGGGTGTTGCCGGCTCTGAAACGGCCGCTGCTGACACGAGGCCAGCAATGGCGTACCCGATGACGGCGGTGGGCCCGGAAGAGCACACGCCGCAGCGTCCCATATGGGAGTGCCGGGCATGCGGTGAGTCGTGGCCATGTGATCCGGCTCGGGTGCAGCTGATCGCGGAGATGGATCGGATCAACCTGGCGGTCTATATGTGGCTGAATCTGGAGTACGCGGTCTTGGAGATTCCCGCGATGCCGGCGTCGGAGCTGTTCGACCGCTTCATCTCGTGGACACACTGAACCCACTGGTCGCGAAGATGTCCCCGCCACCGATGAAAAAGCGGTCTCCGAACCCCTGGCCGCCCGGCGGTGCGGCAGCCTCTACTGGCCGTACCGGCGCCGTCGGGCAACGACGATGACGGTCGTCGCTGCACCGATCACGACGATCAGCAGGACGACGACCGCAATCGCCGCTGTCGTCGTCGGTGTGCGACGGGGGTTGCTGGCGGTGCCGGCTGCCCGTGTTGGCGTGGTCTGAGCTGTGGTGGCGGAGGTTGTGGTGGCAGGAATCTGCGTGGTGAGGGCGGCGATCAGGTTGAGGCGGCCGTAGCCGTAGGTGTCGTCTCGGCCGGGCGCGCCGGCGTCGGTGGCGGTCGTGGTCAGCCGGTGTACGACGTCGACGGCGTTCAGGTCGGGGTATTCGGCGCGGATCAGGGCGGCGGCGCCGCTGACCACCGCGGTGGCATCGCTGGTGCCGGTGTTGGCGTGGTACCCGCCGTCGGTAGCGGTGCTCATGATATCGGCACCGGGGGCGACGAGGTCGACCTGCGACCCGGTCACTGATACCGGGTCGATGGTTTCGTCCTTGCCGACCGCGCCGACGGTCAGGACCTCGGGATACAAGCCGGGATACCGGTCGCCGGGCGCGTTGTTGTTACCGGCACTGGCGACCAGGACCACGTCGGCGGCCTGTGCCCGGCGGATCGCGGCTTGCAGGTACGAGTCGCCGCCGGCACTGAACGACATGTTGATCACGCTGGCATGGTGGGCGATCGCGTAATCGATGGCTTTGGTGAAGACGATCGAGTCGGAGAATCCCGTGGCCAGGGCCCGGATCGTGAGGATCTTCGCGGCTGGGGCCATGCCGAGGACACCACCGGAGGTGCCGTGCCCACGACCGGCGATGATCCCGGCCATGGCGGTACCGTGACCGGCCGGATCGTCACGGCCGGTGCCGTCACCTTCGGAATAGGCCAGCAGGTCGACACCGGGCAGCACTGCCCCAGCCAGGTCGCGATGGTGGGCATTGACCCCGGTGTCGATCAGCGCGACGGTGACACCGGCACCCCGTGTGATCTGGTGAGCCTTCGCCACCCGCAGGGCTGGCAGGTACCACTGCCGGTCACGGATCGCGTCCGCCTGCACCGGGGTGGCCGTACCCGCCACGACGAGCAGAACGACCCCGCCCCCTGCTGCGACCCGGGCCGCCCAGCGGCGGGTCACCGGTGGTGCCCGATGACGCCTGGCCCCGGATCGTGGGTAGCCACGCTGGTGTCCACGCCGATCACTGGCGGCACTCCTTCGGAGGCCTCCCACTGCAGATCCGCCTCTACGCTGTCTCGTCCGTGCCCCGGTCCGCTCTTGCGGTCGCCCCGGCCGGCCATCGGCTGCTGCCCGGCACCCCGGCTAACACCGAGACCGCCCTGCGACATGTCCGCGCCGATCGTCGCACCGGACGGCAGAGCCTGGCGCACCGGCACCGGTTGCCGGCCACCCGCCGCACGCCAACCAGACCCGCCGACACCCCTGAGACCGGCCGAGGTATCCCACACGCCGCTACCACCGATAACCAGGCCACCCGCGATCCCGCCGCCTGGCGCTATGCCGCCGGGCAGGACCGTCCCCGCCGGCACTGGCGAGCCGGTGCCCAGTAGCGGCGGGACGGAGGGCCCGCCCGCGAGCACCGGGCCGTTGCCTCCCGGCGATGCGCCGGTGGAGAGGTCGAGGTCTGGCGGCGCGTGCGGGACGGGCACCGGCACGGGTGCCGCGCTCAGGGAACCGCCGGGTGCACCGGTCACACCCGGGTTGTTTCGCGTGTTCGGCGGTGTGGGCGCCGGCGCGTGGGCCGGCAGGTCCATTCGGAACAGTGGCGGCGCCACGATCTGTGTCCCGTGGTCGCGGATCGCCGCCTCGGCCTCAGCCATCGCTTGCTGCGCGGCCCTGTCGTAGTCGTCCTCGGCGTGATCGATGAATCGCGGGATGAAGTCGTCGCTGACCGCTCGCCGTTGCTCGACGATCGGCGACACCGTGCTCTGCGCCGCCTCGATCGCGTTCATGACCCCGTGCAAACCGGCTCGAGTGTCCTCCGCCGCGGTCAGCGTCCTGCTCATGCTGTCGGCCAGCGCGGAGATCTGCTGCAGGAACATGCGCGCCGACGCGTTAGCGTGCGGGGGCCACGCCTGTTCCAGCGCACGACCGGCGGCCAGCAGCCGGGTGTGCTGCTCACGCACCTGCTGGGCCAGCGCGTCCCAGCCCAACACCCGGTCGGCGCCTGTGCACACGTTCTCATGCCGCAGCATCTCCCAGATCGCCGGCAGGTTGTAGGAGCCCCAGTCCACCGGTCCGGCGGCCATCACGCCCACCCGGCCGCGGTGCCGGTCACGCCCAGCACCTGGTTAGCCCGCGTGATCCCGTCAGCCATCAGGGCGGCGACCGTGTTCTGCGCCGACGCCGACCCGAGATCGGCCGACTGGAAATCCCGGGCGATCTGCTCCGCAACCTGCGCGAAGATCGTCGCCGCTTCCCGAAACGCCCGCAGGTTCGCGTCGGTGTTCTCCAGCGCCTGCGCGTACCGGTTCTTCACCTCGAGCACCACATCACCGGGAATCGCCGCGCCGAACACGACACCATGGCGATGCAGCTCAGCACCTCGGCTCGCAGCCGAAGCGAAACCCTGGTCGACCTGCGCGCGCATCCCTTGCCCGAAGTCGTGGACCTGATCTGTATCGATCTCCACACCGTCTGGCACGTCGACTCCCCCGAAGATTTGAACACGCACTATATCGACAGATGTCGTCGTCTGGACGAGCGCGTTCTGCCGCCGGCCCTGGTGCAGCATCCGACGATGCGAAACCCCCGTCGCCGCAACACGCCAACGAGCCCGCTGATCTCGGTGCTGACGGGGACCGGGACATCACCGTGCGCGCAGCGAACTGCGTGCGTCTCGCGGAAGGGCGTCGCCACCACGACACCGACCGCCAGGGCATCCGGGGAGGCGGAAGCGGACTGCACGCATGTTGCGCCCAGCGCAGCTCCGAGCCTGCCACCCAGATGCTGAGGATCGGCTCGACCGACGCCGCCACCTCATCCCACTCGAGCCGCTCCATTGTGGTGTCCGTTTCCGGAATCCTCCTAAAAGGTTGAATTGGCTACCACGGCCACCGCTCCAGTGCTTATGCCTGGCATCCCGACGTATAGCGCTGCATGGTTTCAGCCTCATCGATATGATGACGGGCCGCTGGGCGGCGACGGGGAGGCAGCGTGCCGAACGCAGTGCTGATCGACAGCGACAGCATCAGTGATGTCGGGCGTGGTTTGCTGGGTAGCGGGGGTATGAGCGATGCCGGTCGATGACCGTCGGATGCGCGATGTCGAGCGGTTTGTAGCGAACTTCGAGGACATGGCTGCGGGCCTGCGTCCGGGCGAGCCTGCGCCGGGGACCGCCGTGGAGGGCACCGATGCGTCCGGAACTGTCTACTGTGTGGTCAGTCTCGGTGGCGTGGTGTCGCAGATCAGCATCATGGACGGCTGGTGGGAGCCGGTCGGTCCGCGGGGTATCGCGGCGGCGGTTCTGGACGCGTGGCGGTTCGCTCGGGAGAAGGCGGGCTGGGGCCGGCTGATCCTGCACCAGGCGGGCCACTCGTACGATCCCGATGTGCCCCGCTGTAAGCCGCAGGTTCCGCTGCCGGCCTATGACTCGCCCGATTATCTGGCCGCGGTGCAACGCAAACTAACGCACACGGCGGCCATTCTTGGCGAGATTCGGCAGATGACTCGAGCGCGTGATTCGAAGGGACAACGAGTAGTGGCCGGTCCGCGCCGTATGTTCGAGGTCGTCGTGGAGGGCTTGCAGGTCGTTGGCGCGAGGGTCGACGAGTACGGTCTGCGTCCCGTAGACGGCGCAGATCTAGCGGATGATGCGCGGCGGCGTTGCTGGCCGCGCGGTCGCTGACGGCTAGCTGAGACGGGGAGATTCATGGGCGACTACAACTGGTTCTCGCACCAGAACATCGAGGTCGCGGCCGACGGCATGCGGGACGAGGCCAAGAAGTGGTACCGCTTCTCCGACGATGTGACTGCGGTGTCTTCCGTGGCGCAGAGCCTGAACCTGGAGGCGTCCGCGTTCGCGGTCACCGACATCAGCGGTGTCGTCTCCACGTTCGATCTCAAGGCCGGCTACGACAAGATGTACGAGTGGCTGAACGCGCTGTTTCAGCAGGCCGCCACCGAGTTCGAGGGCATGGGTAAAGCCTTGGTGAAGAACGCCGAATGGTACGAGCGCAGCGACGCCGACTCGGCGCAGAACTTCGACCAGATCGCCACGTCGTGATGGCGGCCGCCGTGCGCGAGGCAGACCGATGAGTCAGCCGACGCCGGGGCAGACGGGCACCGACACCGAGTGGGGTCAGGCCACGCTGGGCACTTTCCGCATGGCGGTCCACCTTGTTCAGGACGGGCTGACCCAGTTGGAGAACGCCTGGAATGCGCTGATCGACTGGGTCAACGGCGTGCTCGACAAGGTCCGCCAGGCGCTTCAGGACGAGAACGTTTTCCAGTGGGCGTGGCAGAAGCTGTTCGGCGAGCTCGACGATCTCGCGAGGAAGATCCAGAGTCTGGTCAACGAGATCAACCCGAAGATCGCGCAGGTGTTCGACGCGTTGCAGCGCGCGGTCAACGGTGCTGCTCCGGTGGAATCGTTGTTCGAGGTCGGGCTTGATTGGGCAACCACGGTGAATCCGCGACTGTCCGACATGGGCCCGGACATGACCGGCGAGGGCACGATCGACGCTTGGCGCGGGCCGGCCGCGAACACCTACGGCAAGCGGGTCGCTGATCAGGTCGACGCGCTCGACTCGGTGGTCGACAAGGTCAAGTCGACGGCGACCTGGCTGGCCGGCGTGGGCCAGGCCAATCTGGGCTATCTCGCCGAGCTGGCCGACCAGGGCGCTGAGCTGGCGAAGCTCATCATCGCCCTGACTGCGGACACCGCCGAGACGGCCGCCGGCGCGGCAACCCAGGCGGTCGTCGCGCTCGACCACACCAGCGAGTTGGTCGGCGAGGTGGCCGCCAAGGTGATCACCTATCTGGCCGCGCTCGCCGACCGGCTGGCCGCGGTGCTGTCGCAGGTGACCGAGCTGGCGGCCGAGTACGGCGACCACAGCGGTCTGCCCGGGGGCAAGTGGCCCCAGGCGGTCAGCGGCTGAGGAGAGGACATGAGACGATCCCGCAGCCGAAGCGCAGCGGCGACGACGCTGGTCTTCGCGCTGACCGGGTGCTCGTCGCCGGACATCCCGTCAATCGACGGCAAGGTGCCGACCTCGTCGGTGTTGCCGTCTCGGTCCCTGCCGCCGGTGACCGGGAAATGGGCCGGACTGAAAAGCACATGTCCACAGCTGACCGGTGAAGCGGCGGGCAACCTGTTCGTCAACGGCCCAGGCGAGCCGACGGACGAGTCGCGGCAGCTACCGGAGGTGACGGAGGCCGACTGCCACTGGGGTGCCGAGGCCGGCAACTCGGTGGACGCCAAGGTCGAGATTTGGAGCAAGCAGGCCGCGGCCGACGCCGGGTGGCAGATCATCGCCAACACGATGACTGAGCCGCTACCGGTCGGCCAACAGGGTTTCCTCTCTGAGACGCCGTTCACGGCGATCGTCGCGTATGCCCGTACCAACAATGTCCTGGTGACCGTGAAGATCTGTCCGCCGGGCGCGACGACCAAGCCGGTCACGCAACAGGCGTTGGACAAGGTCCGGCCGTACGCGAAAGGTGTCACCGAGGACGTACTCGACGATTTGGTCCCGGCGTGACGCTGCCCCGGCCACCGCGCTGGTTCATCGCGGACGACATCCTCGCCGGACGAGTCGATCTCGACGCGTACCCCTTCACCTTCATCTACGTCACCGGCCCGCCGAACGACATGCTCTCCGCGCCGCGAGCAGGCCGGGCCGCCTACCAGGCTCTGGTCGACAGAGTCTTCAGCGCCGCCGAACTTCTCAAAGCACGAGGCTGGCAAGTCGTCAACTTCGAAGGCGCCGGACCCCAGGTCTACCTGCGAAAACGTCCCCGGTGACCAGCACCATTGGTCCAATATCACCCAAGGCATCTCCCCGAGATCGAACCCGACAGTGGTCGGCGTCGTGCAGGTGTAATCCCAGACGATGGGTTCAGCGTCACCGATATGATGATGGGCCGCGATGCGGCGAACGGGGAGGCAGAAGTCCCGGACGGAGTGTGGATCGACACCGACAACGT
>JAVHVY010000196.1:0-16420 GCA_032160305.1 Actinoplanes sp. | reverse complement strand
AGCAGCCCGGTTATCCGCAGCAGCCCGGTTATCCGCAGCAGCCCGGCTATCCGGTCGGGGCGCCGGCCCCGCAATCGGGCCGGAACAAGGGCGTCCTGATCGGTTCCGGCGTGCTCGTCGCCGTGCTGCTCATCGCCGGTTGCTGCTTCGCCGGCCGGCTGCTCACCGGCAAGGACGATGTGCAGAAGGTCGTCACCGGCACGGGCACGACCACCACGACCACGACCGCCAGACCGGTCACCCCGGCCGAGTACAGCGCCCTTTTGGCCGCCGCCGACTCGGCGATCACAGTGGACTTCGCCAAGCTGAACACCTCCGACACCAACGCGCTGAAGGCGGCCGGGCCGGCGGTCGCGACCACGATGCGCACCCAGGCCGACAAACTGCTCGCCATCACCGCGCCGCCCTCGGCCGAGACGGCGAATCTCCACCTCACCGACGACCTCAAGTCCTGGGCCGACTCGCTGGAGGACGTGGGCACGGCGAAGGGTTCCTGCCCGGCCGCCAGCGGGCCCTACCCCGACCTGCTGCGCTCGCAGTTCGCCGGTGAGATCCGGATCACGTCGAAGAGCCTGACCACCGCCGACCCGAGCTTCGCGTTCGGCAGCTTCCTGCCGGCCGCCCCGAAGGAGCAGAACCGGCGCCTCGGCAACGGGACGTATGTCAAGCACCCCGCCAGCCGCGGTCTGGGCCGCCTGGAGATCATCAACGGCGCCACCGACACCGCGATCAGCCTGGTCCCGACCAGCAGCAAAAAGCCCACCCTGACCGTGTACGTGCGTAGCAAGGGCAGGTTCACCGCCACCGGCGTGCGGGACGGCATCTACCGGGTCTTCTCGGCCTCCGGCGAGGACTGGAACGCCGCCAGGAAGGGTTTCACCCGCGACTGCGGCTTCGCGAAATTCGACGACACGTTCGCGTTCACGACGACCTCGACCTCGTCGACGGTCTGGCGGCTCACACTGCACCCGGCGGCCGGGGGCAACGCCTCCACCAGCGGCGTCGACCCGGGCGACTTTCCGACCGGGTGAGCCGCGGCACGATCAGGACGGCAGGCTCGCCAGGATGTCGGTGGCGGTGGGGGCCACCGGGGTCACCGACATCCAGGCTTGCCAGGATGTCGGTGGCGGGTGCGGGCCACCGGGGTCACCGATATCACGGCGGCGGGCGCACTCAGTCCGTGTGTGGCAGCCGGTGCGCCGGGATGACCCCGAGGCGCCCCTTCTGGTAGTCCTCGAACGCCTGGGCCAGCTCCTCGCGGGTGTTCATGACGAACGGCCCGTACTGGGCCACCGGCTCGCGGATGGGCTTGCCACCCATGACGAAGAGTTCCATCGCGGGGGCGTTCGCGTCCTGGGCTGCGTTGACCCGAATCGCGTCGCCGGTGCCGTGCACGGCCAGTTGGCCCTGCTGGATCGGGCGTTTCTCCGCGCCGACCGTGCCGCGGCCGGACAGCACGTAGACCAGCGCGTTGTAGTCCGGTTGCCAGGGCAGGTCGAGCTGGGCGCCCGGCTGCAGGGTGACGTGCGCGAGGTTGATCGGGGTGAAGGTCGTGCCGGGACCCGCGTGACCGGCGATCGAACCGGCGATTACCCGGATCAGGCTGCCACCGTCGGCAGTGGTCAGCAGCGTCGACTCCCGACCGCGGATGTCCTGGTACTTCGGGGCGATCATCTTCGCCGCCTTGGGCAGGTTGACCCAGAGCTGCAGGCCGTGGAAGAGACCGCCGCTGGCGACCAGGTGCTCCGGCGGGGCCTCGATGTGCAGGATGCCGCCGCCCGCGGTCATCCACTGAGTGTCGCCGTCGGTGATCGAGCCGCCGCCACCGTTCGAGTCCTGGTGGTCCATGATCCCGTCGATCATGTAGGTGACCGTCTCGAAGCCGCGATGCGGGTGCCACGGGGTGCCCTTCGGCTCGCCCGGCGCGTAGTCGACCTCGCCCATCTGGTCGAGGTGGATGAACGGGTCCAGCTCGTTGGTGGGGACGCCGGCGAACGCGCGGCGCACCGGGAATCCCTCGCCCTCGAAGCCGCTCGGCGCGGTGGTCAGCCGGCGGACCGGCCGGTAGTCGGTGGTCGTGGTGTCGAGCTGCGGCAGGCGGGGCAGAACCAGGACGTCGTCGACGGTGATGGCTGGCATGATGTCACTCTCCTAAAGTGTCGGGACGCCGCGCAGGCGCGGGCCCAGACGTGCGAAAACGCTGGTGATGACGGCGAGCTCCGCCGCGTCGAGATCGTCGATGAAGCTCTCGCGCACGGTCGCCAGGTGCAGCGGGGCGGCGGCGACCAGCGCGGCCAGGCCGGCGTCGGTCAACACCACCTCCTGGCCGCGCCCGTCCGCGGAACACGGCTGCTTGCGGACCAGGCCACGCTTGCTCATGGAGCTGATCTGGTACGTCGCCCGGCTGGGGGAGAAGACCAGCCGGCCGGCCAGCTCGCCCATCCGGAACTGCCGGCGGGGGGCCTCGGAGAGGGTCACCAGCACGTGATAATCCGCCATGCTCAGGCCGGTCGCCGCCCGCAGGTCGTCCTCGAGCCGGTTGTGCAGCGCCCACGAGCTTTCGATGAACGCGCGCCAGCAGGCTTGCTGGGTGTCGTTCAGTGGTTCGGCCATGACAGAGAGACTAACTCTTTCAAATCTGAAATACCAGGGTTGTCGAGAACGGCGGGGAAGAACCGGAGTCCGGTCAGAACGCGAGCGGGGCGCCCGCGTGGCTGATCGGGACGGTGTGCGTGACCCACTGGCCGCCGACCTCGGCGTGCAGCAGGAACTCGGTCGGCTCGTCGAGATAGCCGGGCGGGGCGTCGTCGTGCAGGCGCAGGCCGAGTTGGCGGTAGGTGCTCGGCGCGGTGGTGACCAGAGTGCCGGCGAACGCGACGCTGACGATCCGGTGCAGGTGCCCGGCCAGCACCCGCGTCACATTCGAGTGCCTGGCGAGGACGGCGCCGAGCGCGGGCCCGTCCAGCAGCCGCATACCGTCCAGGAACGGGAGGCCGACCGGGCACGGCGGGTGGTGCATCGCCACGAAGGCGGGCACCTGCGGCCGGGCGCCCAGCACGTCGTCGATCCAGGACAGTTGGCCGGCCCCGAGCCGCCCGGCCGTGCTGCCGGCGATGTTCGAGTCGGCGACGATGATCGTGGCCCGCGGATAGTCGACCGAGTAGTGCGCCGATTTGCCGTCCGCGAGATAGCGGGTGCCGCCGAACTCGGCGACCATGGCGGCCGGGAGGTCGTGGTTGCCGGTGGTCAGATGCACCGGAATCGGGCAGCGCTCCAGCACGGTGTGCAGATCGGCGTACGCCGTCGGGTCAGCGCTGTCGGCCAGGTCCCCGGTGATCACCACACAGTCGGGGAGCGGCTCGATCGCGAGTAGGCGGCCCAGCGCGAGCTGAAGGCCGGCAGCCGGAAGCGCACCGAGCGGGCCCGCCTTGAAGTGGGTGTCACTGAGGTGCGCTATCAGCATTCCTTCACGGTAACCACCGAAGCGTGGGTGGTCAGTGGATGCCGGGCACCCGTTGCGTGCCGCCCGTCACGCTGCCGCGCCGGTCAGCGGAAATAGACCCGCAGCTGGTGGTCGCGGCTGCCGGCGGCCCAGGCCACGTCGCTGATGTCGGTGATCGTCAGGCGGCCTTGCGCTGCAGGGAGCGGGTCAGCTCGGCGCGCAGCCGGTCGAAGTCGACCCCGGCCTCGGCGAGGATCTGGGCAGCCAGGCCGTTGCCCTCGCGCAGGATGCCCAGCATCAGATGCTCGGCGGCGATGTAGTTGTGCTTGAGCCGTACCGCTTCGCGCAGGCCCAGTTCGAGGACCTTCTTGGCGCGGGCGGTGAAGGGGGAGCGGCCGGAGCCGGTCGGGCGGCGCAGGAAGCCCCGGCGGCGCGGCGTCTCGCCGCGGGTCAGCCGCAGCGCGCCCGGCCCGAAGTTCTGCTCGATGGCGCGCCGGACCGCGTTGAGATCGATGCCGATGGCCTTGAGGGCGGCCGCGTCCTCCGCGTCAGGGTCGCTCAGCGGGCCGGTGGCGGGGTCGTGGCTCGGACCGACCAGCCGGACGATGTCGGCTCGGACCCGGGTGTGATCGACTCCGGCGTCGTGCAGCGTGAGCGCCACCGGCGCCTGCGGATCGGCCAGCAGGGCGAGCAGCAGATGCTCGGTACCGATGAACGAGTGGCCTAGCTCGCGGGACTCGGTGCCGGCGCGCACGACGCTTTCGCGGGCGCTCGTGGTGAATCGTTCGAACATCTCAGGCCTCCCGAGGGTCGTGCATCGGCATCCGGCTCGCATGCTTCTTGTGTACGCCCTGACGGGTCACCTCGAGCGCGTCGGCGATCTCCTGCCAGGACCAGCCCTTGTGCCGGGCGTTGCGCACCTGGAGGGCTTCGAGGCCCTCCAGCAGGCGGCGCAGTGCGACGACCGCGCGGAGCCCGACCCTCGGGTCCGCACTGCCGGCCGCGGCCGCCAGATCGGTTGCTTCGGTCATGACTGTCAACTTAAGTTGACGGCGCCGATATGTCAACTTAAGTTGACGCATGCAGGAGGCCCGGCGGGAACCGCCGGGCCTCCTGATGGCTGCGCACTATCCTGCGACTACCCCGGGAAGGTCAACTCCACGCCGTTCAGGCCGCTGAACGACAGACTCAGCTCGGCGGGCATGCTCGCCGGGGCGGCCACCGCGATGCGCAGGCCCCACGGGTCGACCAGCTCGGCGTACTGGCCGACGCCGATCTCCAGCGGTCCGACGATCAGCTCGCCGCCGAGCTGCCGGCAGCGGGCGATCGCCGGATGGCAGTCCGCGACCTGGAACGCCGACCGCCAGCGCGCCACATCGCCGCCCGGGGCGAGCCCGGCCATCGCGTCGTGTGCTGAGTTCAGCCACTCGCCGCGGCCGCCGTCGGTTCCGTACTCGTCGCGCAGCAGCCAGTCGAACGCCTGGCCGTAGAAGTCGATCGCCGCGGCCGGGTCGTCGGTCAGCAGCTCGGGCCAGGTCATCGTGCCCGGCTCCCCGGCCACCTGGGCGCCGGTGAAGCCGGCCTGCTGCCAGAGACCCAGCGTGGCGCCGGCCGGATCGGCGATGATCGCGGACCGGCCGCCGTGACCCTCGGCCGGTGGGCTGACGCAGCGACCGCCGGAGCGCACGACCCGCTCCACGGTGGCCTCGAGGTCGACGGTGGCCAGGTAACTGAGCCAGCCGGCGGGCCGGTCGGCCCGGGCGCGGGTCAGGCCCGCGACGGCACGGCCACCGAGCTTGAAGCGGTCTCCGGCCGGTTCCCAGCCGAACAGTCCGGCGTAGAACTCGGCCGCGTAGGCCGGTTCCGCGCTCGCCAGCTCGACCCAACAGGGGGTCGCCGGCGCGAAGCCTCTGATGCGCATCGGCCGCACCTTTCCGGTCGCTCCATCGTGCGATGGGGAGGTGCCGAACACCTTACGACATTGAATACGCTCCGCAAGTATTTGGAGGTTCAATGTCCGAATAAAACTGTGTTTGTAGGTCAAATGATTACCTAGCGTTACCTTTTCAGCGACGCTGTTGCCCGATCGGGTCACCGCGGAACCGGCGTCGCGTCCGTCCTCGCCGGACTAGCGCGACAAGTACGGTGAAACCGCCCAGCGCCGGTGTCGGATATCTGACTGGCGTGCCGGCGCCCCGGCGGCCGGCCGGCCGCGCTCATCGCGCGGGGATCATGATTTCGAACCAGACCGTGGCGCCGCGTACGCTCGGGTCGGTTCCCCAGGCGTCGCTCAGCTCCTCGATCAGGCCCAGGCCACGGCCTCGGCTCGACATGGTGTCAGCCTTCGTCGGGGTCACGCTGCCGCGGGTGCCGGTGTCGGCCACCGAGACCAGCAGCCGTTGGGTGCTCAGGTCGATGTGGACCTGAGCGGGGGTGCCGGCGTGCAGCAGGGCGTTCGTGGTCAGCTCGCTGGTGCACAGGATCGCCGCGCCGATCACCGGATCGGGCACCGACCACTCGCGTAGCCGTGCCGTCATCCACTGCCGGACCCGGCTGGGCCCGGTCGACTCGGCCGGTACCAGCATCGTCGCCGACCGGCTGAGCTCGACCGCTCGTTCGACCGCGAGCACGGCCACGTCGTCGTCGGTGCTGCCGGCCACCGCGGCGGTCGCCAGCGAGCACAGGTTGCGCGGATCACCGCTGGAGGCGGCCGCGGCGGCGGCGACCAGCACGCCCAGGCCCGCGGTCAGCGGCCGGTCGCGTCGTTCGACGACCCCGTCGCTGAACATCAGGATCGAGTCGCCCGGCGCCAGCCGTACCGCGGTCGTGCGCCACCTGCCGCCCAGGCCGAGCGGCGCCCCCGGCACGATGTCGACCAGTTCGGCCGTCGCCGGGGCGCCGACCACGCCGGCCCGGCGCAGGACCGGCGGCGGATGGCCCGCGCTGGCCAGGGTGATCGTGCCGTCGGCGGGATCGAGCACCCCGTAGACGACCGTCACGAAGATCTCCTCGTTGCGCGACTCCGCGCCGAGCGAGCCGACCAGCCGGTCGAGACCCGCGAGCACCGTCTGCGGCGCCGGGTCGGTCAGCGCGAGCGCGCGCAGCGCGGCCCGGACCTGACCCATCACTGCGGCTGCGCGTACGTCGTGTCCGGCCACGTCGCCGAGGACCATGGCCAGCCGGCCCCCGGACAACTCAAAGGCGTCGTAGAAGTCGCCGCCGGCCGCGTTGCCGTCGACACCCACGTCGTAGCGGGCGGCGATCCGGAAGCGTTCCAACTCGGGCAGATGCTCGGGCAGCATGCTGCGCTGGAGCAACTGGGCGGTGCCGTGCTGCGCCTCGAAACGGCGGGCCCGCTCGGCGGCCTGCGCGACCAGTTCGGCGGCCGCGGTCAGCAGCGCCCGTTCGGCCGGCAGCCAGGTGTGCGCTGAGCTGTAGCCCATCGTCAGCGCGCCGCAGACCAGTGTGGTGCGCAGCGGCAGCGCGGCGATCGCGCGGATCCGGCGTTCGTGCCGGTCGGCGGCGACGTGCGCGAGCGGGGCGCCGTCCGCGGTGAACTCAGGCCGGCCGGTCTGCGCGGCCACCACCAGCGGCGACTGGGTCTCGGCCTGGATCCGCTTCCACACCGGAGGGAGCCGTTCGTCGGCCTCGTCGAGCATCTCGCCGCGGATCCGGCGCACATAGCGCCAGGCGGCGCCGTCGTCGACGGCGAAGACGCAATGGTCGACGTCGAAGGAGGCCATCGCGTACGCCAGGACCACGCGGGCGACGTCGTCCAGGGTGAGGGCCCAGGCCAGCCGGGCGGTCAGCTCGCCGAGGCTCTGCAGCCGGCGGGTCACCTGGGTGGTCTCGGCCGCCACCGTGAGCACGCCGACGATCGCGTCGTGCCCGTCGCGGACCGCGGAGTGACCCCTGGTGAAGAAGGCCGGGCCGACCTGGGTCTCGGTTTCCACATACGGCCGGCCGGTGGCGTAGACGTCCGCCAGGACGCTGCCGAAGCCCGGACCGTCCCACAGCTCGCCGAAGACCTTGGCGGCCGGGTGGCCCAGCGCCTTCGGGTGCACGGCGCCGAGCAGCTCCGCGTAGGCGTCGTTGTAGATCAGCAGGTAGTCGTCGCCCCAGACGAAGGCCATCGGCACCGGGCAGGCCAGGAGCAGATCCACCGTCGTCCGCACGACCGGATCCCAATTCGCGCGCGGGCCCAGCGGGGTCGACTCCCAGGGAAAGGTCTCGACCAGGTCGGCGCACCGCGCGACCCGGGTCGTCGGGACAGGGGCCGGCACTGCGCCGCCGTGGGCAGGCACCGTGGACATCCGTGGAGTGCCGGCCATGGGGGTGAGCCTAGCCCGCCTCGTCCGTTTGGACGATGCCGGACCTAGCCGTACGTCCGATTATTGCCAGTACGGGCGGCCGGGGACTAAGCGTCTCATGTGGCGGGATCGTGCCGGAGTTGGCGGTATAGTTCGCATTCGTCCGTATTCTGACCTTGGTGCGGTCTATTTTCCAGGCCCTATAGTGCCCCGGTGAGCGACAAGCGGCCGCCGATGGGCTACGCCGCCCAGCTGCCGCAGCAGGACACCGCTGCGCCGTGGGCGCCGGCACCGGTGTCACCCGGCCCAGGCGCGGCCGGGTCCCTGCCGCCCGGCGCGTTCACCCCGCCCGCATCCCCGAGCGTCCGGGCCGTCGGGGTCGCCGCCGTCCCGCTGCGCACGGTCGACGTGGCGCCGCCCGAGAGCTATGACCACGGGCTGCCCGCCGGAGCCCACGACGTGGTCGCACCCGAGATCTACGAGATGCCCGCCCCGGCCGCCCACGCCGACGACCGCGCGGCAACCTCGCGACCGCCCTTCGTGGCCCGCAACCCGACCTCGGTCCCGATCCGCACGGCCTGGTCCGTTCGCCGCTGGGTGCAACTCGCGGTCGCCGCCGCGGCGGCCGGGTGCGCGGTCGCGGCAATCGGAGCCGGCTACGTCGCCTTCCACCACACCGGCGACACGACGCCGCTCGCGCAGCCCCCGGTGCTGCCGGGCGCCCCGGGGGCCGGCGGCAGCACGCCCGCGCCGGCCGGGTTCCCCGGCTCGTCACCGGCCACGACGTCGCCGAGCGGCTCACCGGCCAGCTCGCTGACGCCGCGGACCGGCGGTGCCACCACCACCCTGCAGCCCGGCGGGCGGGTGCCCCCTTCGCCGCCCGGGGTTGCGGTCTCCTCCGGCCCGGCGGTGGTGTCGACGATGGCGGCCCCGATGCCGTTCACCTCCGCGCCGGAGATCGTGACCACCCCGCCGCCACCGGCGCCGGGGCCGGTCGTCCCGCTGGAAGCGAGCCTGGGCTACAACTCCGCCGACAACACCGGGACCGTCTCGATCACGAACAACGGCAGGGTCCAGGCGTACGACTGGAGCCTGACCCTGACGATCCCGGGCGGCAACGCGGTCACCCCGCACGGCGCGGTCTCGCTCAGCCAGTCCGGCGAACGGCTCGCGTTCTCGCCGGCCGGCGGCTCCGTGGACGCGCGCGAGACCTTCACGTTCACCTTTACGGTCCGCGGCACGCCGAGCGGCACGCCCCGCGGCTGCGCGATAAACGGAAGCTCCTGCCACTGACCAACCGCGCCTTTCTCTCCCGGACGTGGCGGGTCTCTCCCGGACGTGGCGGGCGGACGATGGCGGTCCCGGGAGGCGATCGTGCGCGGTGCGCCCTATCGTCGTCAGAAGCCGGCGGTTCTGCCGGCGTTGGTGGGCAGCGAAGGAGTTCGGATGACCGGCGACCTGAGTCGTGGGCTCAGTGACATGTGGCGATCGGTGCTGTTGTTCGTGCCGACGGCGCTCGCGTTCATCGCGATCCTGATCATCGGCTATATCCTGGCCCGGCTGTTGCGGACCGTGGTGGCCAAGGGTCTGCGCCGGGTCGGCATCGACAGAGCCGTCGAGAAGGGAGCGCTCGGCCGGGCCGTCAGCGGCGGCAAACTCGACGCCAGCGACCTGCTCGCCAAGATCGCGTTCTATGCGGTGCTGCTCTTCGCCCTGCAGCTGGCCTTCGGCATCTGGGGTCCGAACGCCGTCAGCGACCTGCTGACCGCCCTGATCGCGTGGCTTCCCCGCGCCTTCGTCGCGATCGTCATCATCGTGGTCGCGGCCGCCATCGCCGGTGCGGCGCACGACCTGATCGTGAACGCCCTCGGCGGCCTTGCCTACGGCCGGCTGCTGGCCCGGGCCGCCTCGATCCTGATCATCACGCTCGGCGTCATCGCCGCCCTCGACCAGGTCCGGATCGCCACCTCGGTCACCCAGCCGCTGCTGATCGCGGTGCTGGCCACGGTCGCCGGCGTGCTGATCGTCGGGGTGGGCGGCGGCCTGGTCCGCCCGATGCAGCAGCGCTGGCAGGGCTGGCTGGACAAGGCGGGCGAGGAGTCGACGGCGATCCGCGAGCACGCCCGCACGTACGCGGACGAGAAGGCCCGGGTGGCCGCCGAAGCCGAGGCCACCCGTATCCGCGAGGCGGAAGAGGCGCGCGAGGCCGAGGAGGCGCGCAAGGCCGAGGAGGCGCGGCTCGCCGAGGAAGCCCGGGCCGTCGAGGAGGCCCGCAAGGCCGAAGAAGAGTGGCGTGCCGAGGAAGCCCGGGCCGCGGAGGAGGCACGCAAAGCGGAGGAAGTACGGCGCGCGGAGCTGGCCCGGGTCGAAGACGAGGCGCGGCGGGCTGAGCGGAAACGTCTCGCCGACGAGGCCGCGACGGCGGAGCGAGCCCGGACGGCTGAGCTGGCCCGGCGGGCCGAGGAGGTCCGCGCCGCCGAGGAGGTGCGCAAGGCCGAACTGGCCCGGCAGGCGGAGGAGTCCCGACAGGCGCGAGCGGCCGGCGCGGTGACTGACGATGCCGAGACCGCCGACCTGGCCGACAACGCCGTGTCTGACAACGCCGTGTCTGACAACGCTGTGCCTGACGACCACGCTGCCGACGGCGAGGCCCCGGGTACCGGCGGTGACGCCACCCGGGCGAGCGGCGTCGTCGACCCGGCTGCCGCCGAGGAGACGCAGGTCATCCCGGTCCAGGTGCCCCGGCAGCGGCCGAACTCCGTCGACGACCGGGCGCACCTGATTCCCGGCTTCGACTGGGACGACGACCCGGACGCCACCACGGTCCTGCCCGGCTCCGGGGAGGCCGAGCGGACCCAGGCCCTGCCGCGGTCCACCGACCAGACGGCGATCGACGAGATCCCGGCGGTTTCGGACGATGCCTCCGACAGCCCGAAGTCACCGTTCCGCCGGCGCCGCTGACCACAGCCCGGTCCCGGACGGCAGCCGCCGAGCAGTGTCCCGGCGCCCTGACCCACCACCCGGCCGCATCCCGAACCGGCGGACGAGAAGGGCTGGCGGACGAGAAGGGCTGGCGGACGAGAAGGGGCCGGCGCCAGGAGGGGGGTCCTGGCGCCGGCCCCAAGGTCGGATGGCCGGTTCGGATGCAGCGGAGGTGGGGTCAGGCGAACGGGGGCACGGTGCGGGCGAGCTGGCAGACGGCGAGCAGGCGGCAGAGCACCCAGTCGTGGTCCGACCAGGTGATCGCACCGGCCGGCGGCCGCCAGCCGTGCTTGAAAGCGGCGTCGCGCACGCCTTCGGCGTAGGCCGCCAGGATCACCGCGGTCATCGGGCGGACGTCCGCCGACAAGCTGTCGCGGATGCCCGCGGCATGCTGATCGATCACCGCGAGCAGCGCGGGGGAACCGGCGGTAGCCGGCAGCCCGGACCCCCCGACGGATGCCATCAGCTCCTCGAGCAGCGCGTGGGCGGAACGCAGGGCAGCACGGGCGGCAGCGCCGCTGAACAGGCCATTCATAAGAGGCAACGCTAGGGATCGCGGGGTTGCCTACGGTTCTCCCGATCGGTGCAGTTCAGTTGAAACCTGCTGATCCGGCTGCGCGGCGCGGGCAACCGAAATGTCGGCACTCGGCGGTGTCCCGCCGAAACCGGACGTGACGGATCGGCGAACGCGGGCGTGACGGATCGGCGAACGCGGGCTCCCGGATGGGTTACTCGACCGGCTCGGGCCGGCGGCGGTGCTGATCGTCGGCCACGATGACGATGGCGACGATCAGGGCTACCACGAGTGCGAAGAGCCACGAGGCGTCGTCGATGAGCTTGGCCGCGAGAGGTGCCTGCAGCGCGGCCACGAGGAAGGCCAGCCAGGCGAAGCGGCGCTGACGCTCGGAGAGGAATCCGGCAGGTCGCATCCGGACAGTCTGGCTCGATCGGGCCGCGACGCCGTCACCCGTTCGGCCGATTCTGCGTTGACCGATAGTGCCCCCCGCGCTGAGCCGATGTCGCTCAACTTTCGTCCTCGCCCTGGCCTGGGTGCTGATGCTGAGCGGTTGCGCCCGGTCCGCTCCAGCGCCGGGACCAGTGCCGCTGCCGGGGTACGCGACGTCGCCAGGTCCCAGGGACGCGCCGGGGCACGAGGTGGCCGGGGCGCTGCCCGATTCCGGCGGCGCGGCGGCGCTGACCGTGGCGGATGCGGCGTCGCGGGTCGAGGTGCGGACGGTGGATCTGCCGGGACTGCTCTACCGGGTCACGACGCCGTACCGGTCGGGGCTGGCGCCGCGGGTGACGGGCCCGGCGGCCCGGCTGACCCTGCGGCTGGGGCCGACCGGGGACGACGGGCCCGACGCCGTGCTGATCCTGCTCAATCGGGCGGTGCGCTGGCAGATCCGGCTGCCGGCCGGGGGCGGCGAGGAACATCTGGAGTTGAGCCGGGGGCGGCTCACCGCGCTGGAAGTGGGCGCTGCCGGCCTGGTGCGGGTCAGACTGCCCGCGCCGGTGGGGCTCGTCGGCGTCACGGTGCTCTCCGGTGTCGGCGCGGTGGAGTTCACGGCGCCGCTGGCCACCGCGGTGCGGCTGCACCTGCGCGGCGGTGCAGGCGAGGCGTTCGTGCCGTGGGGGGCGCCGCACGGGGGCGTCGCGATGTCGCCGGGGTGGGGCGTGCGGGCGAACAGGTACGCGATCGAGACCCGCGGCGGGGTGGGGTCTGTGCGGGTGTTCGCGCCCGGCCCGTGGCGCTGACCGGCCGGTGCCGGCGGCACCGGGCCCGCGGGCACCCGGCCGGCCAGGCGTGATGTTTACGCTTCTGGGCGACGGGCATGCTGCACCGCGTGCTGTCAGAGGGGGCCCCATGCGCATCGCCATGATCTCGGAGCACGCCAGCCCGTTGGGTTCCGGTGTGCAGGAGAGTCACGTCGCCGAGCTGTCCGGTGCACTCGCCGCGGAAGGGCACGAGGTCCGCGTCTACACCCGGCGGGACGACCCTGCCCTGGCCGGGGTGGTCGCGCTGCGGGAGGGCGTTCAGGTCGTGCACGTCCCCGCCGGCCCCGCCCGGCCCGTTCCCCCGCACCTGCTCCTGCCGTACGTGGGCGAGTTCGCGCAGTGGCTGGGCACGGCCTGGCACGACGGCGACTGGAAGCCGACCGTCGCGCACGCCCACTTCTGGACCAGCGGCCTGGCCGCGGTCACCGCCGCCCGACAGGTCGGCATCCCGGTTGTGCAGTCCTTCCACGAGCTCGGTGAGTACGTTCGCACCGGCTCCGGACCGTCGCGCGCCGGATACGAGCGGGCGCTCGGCCGGGCTGTCGACCAGGTCGTCGTGCAGAGCCAGGACGAGGTGCGCGGCCTGGTCCGGATCGGCGTCCCCCGGACGCAGCTGACGCTGGTCCCGGCGGGAGTGGACAGTAACCGGTTCTCCCCGGAGGGCCCCAGCGTCGAGCGGGACCCGCGGCGGCCGCGGATCCTGTCGGTCGGCCGGCTGGTCGAGCGCAAGGGCTTCGGCGACGTCATTCAAGCGATGCGCTACGTGCCCGACGCCGAGTACGTCGTCGTCGGCGGCCCGTCCGCCGAGCAGTTGCGGGCCGATCCGCAGGCCAACCGGCTGCGCGCGATGGCCGAGCATTTCCAGGTCGCCGACCGGGTCCGGCTGGTCGGCCGGGTGCCCGCGGGCGACCTGCCCGGCTGGTACCGCTCGGCGGATCTGCTGGTCGCGGCCCCGTGGAGCGAGCAGTTCGAGTTGACCCCGCTGGAGGCGATGGCCTGCGGCGTGCCGATCATCGGCACCACCGGGGGCGGCCTGAGCGAAACCGTCGTCGACGGCCTGACCGGCGATCTGGTACCGGCACGTGATCCGCGCGCGCTCGGCGGCGCCCTGCGCCGGCTGATCAACGACAAGGTCCGCCGATTCACGTACGCGACGGCGGCGCTCGACCGGGCCCGGCAGGCGTATTCGTGGAAGCGGGTGGCCGCCCAGGTCGGCGCGGTCTACTCGACGGTCGCCGCGCTGCGCCGAGGCGGCAACGGGGCAGCGGCGTAGCAGTCACCGGGGTTCGCCGCGGTCAGTCCGCGAGGGCTTTGGCAAGCTGGTCGCGGAAGCCGCGCTCGGCGTCGGTGACGGTTTCCCCGCCGAGCCCGAGCACGCCGCCCGTCGAGGCCGCCCCGACCACGACGTCGGCGATCTCGACCAGCCAGTGCTTGTAGGTCTCCGCGTCGGCGGCCTCGGCCGTGCCGGCGAGCAGGGCAGCGGCCTCGGTGGCCCGCCGCAGCACGTCCTGGGCGTAGCCGATCGGGTCGCCCGGCTCCACCACCGGCAGCTCCTCGCCCAGTTCGGGGTCGCCCGCCGCCTCGACCGCGGCGGCGGCGACGGCCGCGACCAGTGGACTGGCCGAGGCGCGCCCGTCGGCGATCGCGTCCAGCCCGGCGGCGTTCTCCGCGCGGGTCTTGCGGGCGCTGTCGCGCGTGGCCGCGCTGGCGGCGGTGAGCACCGCCTGCGGCAGCCCGGTGAGCAGTCCCCACTCGGCGTCGGTGAAGCCGAGCATGGCGTACAGCGGTTCGTCGGTCACTCGGAAGATCCTCTCAGGTCATGTCGACAGCACATTGTTACGGGTCAGGACTGCACCGACGTCAGCAGGTTGTGCTTGACGACCACCGGTACGGACAGGGTCTTGTAGCCCTGGCTGTCGAAGAGCACGGTCATCCGGTCCTCCGCGTAGCCCATCACCATGCCGGTGCCCCATTCGCCATGCCGGACCCGGCTGTGCACCTGGAACGGCTCGTCGCCGGAGGCTTCCTCGATCTCCTGCGCCGAGCCGCCCGCGCAGTTGTCGCAGTGCCCGCACTTCTCGGCCAGATCCTCGCCGAAGTACGCCAGCAGGGTCTGGGTGCGGCACGCTCGGGTCTCGGCGAAGCCGCGCATCATGTCCGTCCGGGACCGCTGGACGAGTTGCCGGCGTTCGTGCTCGGCGACGGCGGCCTCGGCCGCGGCGGCCGGCAGCGGGGCGAAGACCGGCACGGTCATCGTGTTGCCCGCGCCGGTGACGGCCGCGCCGATCTCTTCCAGCAGGCCCAGCAGCGCGCCCAGTTTGCGCGGCCCGAGCCCGGTCTTGTCCTTGAGCGCCGTCCTGGTCATCGGTCCGGTGCGCAGCGCGGCGGCGAGTTCCCGGATCTCCACCGGATCGGGGGAGCCGCCGGCGAAGAACCGCTGGATCGCCTCGTCCTCGGCACGCCAGAGCAGCAGGGCCCGGGACTGCTCACCGTCGCGCCCGGCGCGGCCGATCTCCTGGAAGTAGCTGTCCGGCGAGTCGGGCAGGGCCACGTGCGCGACCCAGCGGATGTTCGACTTGTCGATGCCCATCCCGAAGGCCGAGGTGGCGACCATGATGTCGACCTTGTCGCCGGTGAAGTCCTCGTGCCGCTGTTCGCGGGCGCCGCCGGCCATGCCACCGTGGTAGAACTCCGCCGCGTAGCCGGCCGCGGTCAGTCTGCCGGCCAGCTCCTCGGCGCCGCGCCGGGTGGGTACGTAGATGATGCCCGGCCCGGCGGTCTCGTCCAGCAGCATGGTCAGCCGCCGCCAGCGGTACGCCTCGTCCGGGCAGTGTGCCACCTCCAGGAAGAGGTTGGGCCGGTCCAGCCCGTAGACGTGGATCTCGGGCTTGTTGAGGTGCAGGCGCTGGATGATGTCCTCGCGCACCGGCGGGCTGGCGGTGGCGGTCAGTGCGAGCACCGGCGGCCGGCCGATGCCCTTGATCAGGTGGCCGAGGGAAAGGTAGTCGGGTCGGAAGTCGTGTCCCCACGCCGAGATGCAGTGCGCCTCGTCGACGGCGACCAGGCCGGGCCGCAGCGCGCGCACCTCGGCGAGCCGGTCCGGGTTGCTGAGCTGCTCGGGGGTGATGAAGAGGAACTCGGCGCGGCCCTCGCGAATCTCCTGGATCGCTTCGCGCTGCTCACGGGGGCTCTCGGCGGAGCTGACCCGCACGGCCCGGATCTTCGGGTCGGCATGTTCGTTGAGAGCGGCGATCTGGTCCTGCTGCAGGGCCAGCAGCGGCGAGATCACCACTGTCGGCCCGGGCAGCAGCACCGCCGGGATCTGGTAGATCGCCGACTTGCCGCCGCCGGTGGGCAGCACGACCAGCGCGTCGCGGCGGCGCAGCACCGCCCGCATCGGCTTGAGCTGGCCCGGGCGCAGGGACGGCCAGCCGAACTGTTGTCGCGCGACCTTGCGCAGCCGGGGACCGTATATGGGAAGTCTCATCGAGCGGCCATTGTGCCCGACGGGTTAAACCGGCAAACGCCGCCGTCACTTGCCGCCGAACATGCGGCGGATCGCCCAGATCAGGATGAGCGCGGCCAATGCCACGCCGAGCAGGCGCACGGCATGGATCTGACTCCAGTCCACCCCGGACGATGCCATCGGGAGAGCTTCCACAGAATGCATTTTAGTGCCGAACTTTTGACAGAATAAATAGAAAGGTTTGTTGACTGTACTTGCGTGGGAGTGCTTCCATTGGTCTCGTCCGCCGCACCCATGACGGTTGTCGGTTGATTTGGAGGGGGCCGCGCTCACCGAGCGTGTGTCGATCGTCACCGGAGGTACGGGGACCAATGCCGAAACATGGCGACTTATCGCGACTTGCCGCCACGGTTCTGCAACCCGGGTTCGTCGGCACGACGGCGC
>JAVHVY010000130.1:0-3108 GCA_032160305.1 Actinoplanes sp. | reverse complement strand
CGGGCCCCGCAGCGATGCGGGCCCTATTTTGTGCCCTCAATGAGCAATGAACCGGAGTGTCGGCGACGACGATGGTGTTGCATGTCGGTTGCATTGGCGGTCGAAATCGATTGTTCGGGAAGTCGAGAGGCCCGCGGATCCTCCCCCGGGCGGTCACTACAGCGGTATCGCCATGCTGGCCGCGCAATGCGCATCCGCGACGTGCAGTCATGCGGCGGATACCCAGGAGGCTCGGGCGCCGTCATGGTGGAGGTATCCAGCCGAAGGACGCGACATGAACGAGCAGCGAAACCTCGAGGGCATCAGCGCCCTGGTCACCGGGCCACTTCGGGCATCAGCAGGGCAGCAGCCGAAGAGTTCGGCTGGCATGGCAGCGAGGTCATCGTGGAGGGGTGGGCTCCAGCCGCGGTTCGGTGGCGATGAGCAGCTGCGCGACGGTCTGGCCCTGTGCGGGCACGTAGGCGTCCATGTAACGAGGTTTTGCCTGCTGGTCGGCGGCCCGACCCGTGACAAGCCGACGGTGACGCTTACGACCCCAGCCGATCCTGATCGGGCCAGCGCGTTTGTCAACATCGGGGTGGCCGACATCGGCGCGGCGTACGCGGAGTGGTCGGCGCGCGGCGCCGGATTCCTCACCGAGCCGAAGGATGACGGCGGCGAGATCCGCGCCTACGTCCGCGACCCTGACGAGCACTTGATCGAGGTCGGCCAGACGACCGGCCTACTGAGCTAGCCGTAGCGCGGCGGGTTGGGTTGCTGCCAGGAAGCCGAAGGATGATCCGGCGTCTCCTCAGAAAGGCCGGGGCCTGCTCCGCCGCCCGGTCGGCGGCGGGAGTCGGCGCCTGGCCGAAGGACGCCGGCGCGAGTCGAGCAAGGGCCAGGAGCCGGTCTAGGCAGAAACGTCTGCCGTTCGCCTTTGTCCGGCGCCAGCAAGGGATCAGAAGAAAGGGAGCGCGATGACCCCGGGCACTCACGCCGGCCCCGAACGCGCGGGAAGCGACGCAGAATCAGGTCGCCGGTGCATGACCAAAGCTGCCAGGAGGCCTGCGCGGCGGGCGGCACTGCCGCGGGCGGGCGGGTTCTGGCTGGTGGCCGGCGTGTTGTTCCTGTTGTTCTTCGCGGCGGCTGCCCCGTCGCCGCTGTATGGCGTCTACCAGGCTGAGTGGCGGTTTTCGGCGACGACGCTGACCGCGGTCTTCGCCGCCTACGCTCTGCTCCTCCTGGTCACCTTGCTGGTGTTCGGGTCGGTGTCGGACTACCTGGGCCGCCGCCGCGTGATCCTCGCCGGCCTGGCGATGGCCGCGGGCGCCTGCGGGTTGTTCCTGGTGGCGCACGGGGTGGGGATGCTGTTCGCGGCCCGGGCGCTGCACGGCGCCGCCGTCGGCACCGCGAGTAGCGCCCTCGGCGCCGCGCTGATCGACCTGCAACCCGAGGGCAGCGCAATCGCGCCGGCAACCACCACCGCCGCCAGCCTCCTCGGACTGGCCGCGGGAGCGCTGGGCTCGAGCGCACTGGTCCAGTACGGCCCCGCGCCCACCCACCTAATCTGGTGGCTCCTGCTCGGCGCTAGCGTGGCCGCTGCCGCCGCCGTGCTGGCGATGCCGGAGACCGCGCCGGGGCGGCCGGGTGTCCTGGCCTCGCTGCGGCCACGGGTAGCCGTGCCGCGGCAGGCACGGGGGACGTTCGCGATAGCCCTGCCGTGCCTGATCGCGGTATGGATGATCAGCGGGTTCTACCTGTCCCTGGGGCCGTCCTTGGCCGCACAGGTGCTTCGCTCGCCGGACCTGCTGTGGGGCGGCCTGGTGATCTTCCTGCTCGCCGGGATTGGTGCCGCGGCCTCGGTCGCGTTCCGCACCCTCAGCGGGCGCGCGGCCATGCTGGCCGGCTGCCTGGCCCTGCTCGCCGGCGCCGTGCTGACTTTCACCGCAATCGAGACGACGTCGGCCGCCGCCTTCCTCACCGGCACCGCGGTGGCCGGCGCGGGCTTCGGGACGGCCATGCTGGGCGCCTTCCGCACCGTGAGCGCCCGGGCGGCTCCCGGCCAGCGAGCCAGCCTGATCGCCGCCTACTTCATCGTGTCCTACACGGCATTCAGTATCCCCGTCGTGGTCGCCGGAGTGGCCACCACTCATTTCGGCCTGCACCGGACCGCCCTGGTCTACTGCGCGGCCATCGCTGTGCTCGCCGCGGTAGCAGCGGGCAGTCTTATCTCCCGCAGGCGCCCTGCCGCCCCCGCGCCCGATCCAGCAGCGGCACAAGGTAGTGACACGCAAGGACGATGACAGACGCCAGCGACGACGCCTGTCGTGTGAGGTCTCGGGACATCCTTGACGTTGTGTTCGCGGGACATCCTTGACAGGTTCATCGATCTGGTCGCGGTGCGTAGGCCGTGAATCGGGTGACGGGCTGGTTGCTGGTTCGCGCGTGCAGGCTGAGTTCTTCGCCGTTGTGCAGGACGCGCAGGTGGGTGTCTTCGACGATGATCGTGACGTTCTTGCCGGCGTGCACGCGTCCGATGCGCAGCGATTGCCTGGTGACCATGACGACGCCGTCTCTGCCGACCCTCCGCTCGACGTGGATCGGTCCGGCGGGTGCTGGCGGCAGCGCGTCGACGGCCAGTCGGACGCCTCGCAGTCGCGTGTAGTCGAGGTCCGCTGGTGCGGGCAGGGTCTTGGTCAGCGCTCCGTCGGCGACGACGTGGACCAAATGGCCGTCGCTGCGCAGGGTGACGCGTCGCCGGGCCAGGTTGGCGCCGATCTTCAGCCTCGCCGGTCCGAGGGTGATGTTGCCGCTGGCGTCGACGGCGCGGTCGATCTCGATGACCGCGTTTGGGTGAAGGTCGCCGGCTCGCACGGCGGCCGGGGTAGCCAGTGGCGGTCCGGCCGGGTTTGCGCCGCGCAGCCGCAGCTCGAGCAAGTCCTCGGCGGTGAGGTTGGACGCGACGGTCCTGTCGAACTCGCCGTCGATGAGCACGTGCACGCTGTGTTCGTCGAGCCAGATGTGCGCCCGTTCCATCTTCCGGGAAGGACCGCATGACTCCGGTACGGCAGAAGTGCAGTCACCATGCGGATACCCCCCTACCCGTCCGGCGGGGAGCCTGGCTCTATG
>JAVHVY010000124.1:0-3574 GCA_032160305.1 Actinoplanes sp. | reverse complement strand
TTCATAATCGGATCAGACGGGCACCGCAAGCCGATCCTCGGCCTGGCGGCCTGCAAAGCCAATGGTCGGACCGCTCTGGCAACCGTCTCCAGCGACGGAGACGTCCGAGTCTGGGATCCGCGCGAGGGTGACTGCCTGCGGGTCCTCGCCGGTCACACCGATGTGATCCATGCTGTCTGCACGGTCGCGATCGACGGCAACGAGTACCTTGCCACTGGCGGCAAGGACCGTACGATCCGGCTGTGGGATCTGACCGCCGACGAGGGCCGAGTCAGCACGACTCGTCGCGGTGGCCGAACCACGGCGGCGTGCACGATCCGGCTGCGCGGCGACACTGTCGCGGGTGTGGACGGGAGTAGCGGTGTAATTCATCTGCAAACCGCCGAGACCGGTACCCAGATCGGGACGATGGGTGGCGGCCTCGGTGCGGTAAACAGCCTCTGCACGGTGCGAGTCGAGTCGCGCGAGCTCGTCGTCGTCGCCAGCGACTCCGGTGTCATACAGACCTGGGACCCGGCCACCGGTCAGCAGACTTTAAAGGAAATCCGCCGTTTCGAGTACCTGCAGGCGGTCTGCGCCTTCCGCGTCGAGGACGGCGAGGACCTGCTGGCCATCGCGGGCGCCGACAAGTACCGCAAAGTGATCATCCAATTCTGCCGACCGGAGAACGGCCGTATCGTCCATCGCAGGCGGCTGACCGACCGTTGGAAATTCGGCGAATCCATCGAGGGCGCTGGGCGGATCCATGCCATCCGGCAGGTCGCCGGCGCCGAACCGATGCTGGCCACGGCCAGCGACAACGACGTGATTTTGTGGGAGTCGACTGGCCGCTACCTGACCAGGTTCCAGGGGCACAGCCAGACGGTCCGAGCGCTGACCGAGGTCACCGTGGATGGCAGACGAATGCTCGCCTCCGCGAGCGATGACCGCACGATCCGGATCTGGAACCTTCACGACGGGGCCTGCAGCGCCGTGCTGACCGGACACCTGGACGGCGTGAACTCCCTATGCCCGGTCACCGTGGGTAGGCGGCCCCTGCTGGCTTCCGGCGGCAAGGACCGAATGATCCGCCTCTGGGATCCCGCCGGCGGTTCCCCGGTCCTCTCGATCCCCGTCTACTATCCCGTGTGGACCTGCCTGGAGGTTTCCGGCCTGCTGTACGCCGGCCTCTCCGGGGGCTCGCTGGCCCTGAACCTGAACACCCGCAGCCAGGACCTGCCCAACTTTTGGGAGAGCTGAGACACCCCTCGCTGGGCCACGCGCACCACAGAATCAGAACGGCACACGCGCCGCTGCGTCCGCCAGTCATCCCGACATAGACGATCGGCACCCGACCGTCTTGACCGTGACTGCCGCGGCGTCGTACGCGATGGCCGACCGCCAGCCGGTCTGTCCCTCGTGATCCGCATGTTCCGGCTGGCCTGATACACCCGGGCCTGCCCGGACGCCTTGGCCTTCGCAATCACCGAACGTCGCCATCGCGATCCCGTTCGACGGCCAGGTGAACGACGCCGGTGCGGGTACCGGGCCGGGTAGCGGCGTGGTTCGACCGGTGAGCGTCATCCAGGCGTCGGATACCAGGTTCCACTACACGGGCGACGAACCGCCGTTCCGCGACAAGAGGGACATCGCGACCGCTATCAAGGCCCTTGCGAACACCGCGCTGAAGCTGGCGGAGTGCGACAAGGCGACCGGCAAATAGGACGAGAAGTCGATGCTGACCGACCTGCGTCAGGCCCTCATGGACGCCATTCGAACCAGTGCAGGCCCTTGATCCGGCGTTCTTCGGCCTCCGCGACCCTCAAATACGGTAGGCAGGCGGAAACCCGAAAGCGCCGATACCAAAGCAGACGACGCCCGCGCCATCGCATACCCAACCGGCCCAGTTCCAGCCGTACTGGGTGAATCCAATGAGCAAAAGGGCCATACCCAAGGCGACGATCGAGCCGATCACGAACAGCTCTCGACGGTGATAGCGCCGGGAGCCCTCGCCAGCGAATGACAGCACGTAGAGTATTACGATCGAAATCCAGATCAGCGCAGCTACCAAGGCTTGTCTGGTGTGGGGAAGGAGCCGACGGCAACGGCAAGCAGGTAGATCACAGGTGCTGAGGCGGTGTTCGCCGCGATATTCACGCCGACGTCCCGCAGGAACGGGGTACGTCGCCGCCGCCGATCTTGATGGTCCACGCCCCACATTGTCCCGGTCGGGAGCAACGTGATCGACCTGCGGAACCTGCCCCTCTCAACGAAGCAGATCCAGTACACCCTCACCGGCCCCACCGACCAGGTGGTGTCCTGTGCGATCAGCCCTGGCGGCTGGACCGCCCTCACCGCCAGTTACGACTGCACCGCGCGGATCTGGGACCTCGCCAGCAGGCCCTGGCCTTGATCGAGCAATGCGTATATGGCCCGGTGGCGTTCGCGGTGCGCTCATCCAACCGCTGGTGAGGTCGGACCGGGCCGTCGCGCCAGCAGCCGCTGTGGGCGATCAGGGTCTTCTCGACTGCTTTGGCCAGGTTCGCCCACAGATGCCAGCGGTCGCTGACCTGGATTGCTTGGGGAACTCCGGCGCGGATCGCCTCAAATGGTGAGATCAGCTATTGGAAGTGTCGGAGTGCCCGAGGTGTCGGCGTACTGGTCAGCAGGCCTCGCTCGCATGGATGACGGTGTCCAGGCGGCGTGGGTCTTGCCGATCGTTCGGGGTGAGTTGGGGATATTCGTTGGCGTTGCCGTCGTCGGGGATGCAAGGTCAGCGGCGTGGTGATGGTGAGAAGGTTCTGCGGTGGCGACGCGCCCGTGTTGTGGGCGTTGAACGCGCTGCCGAACATCGGTGAGACGGCGGATTCTGGGGTGCCGATCCCGTTGCCGCCGGCGGTCACGCCGCCAGCCAGTTTTCCCGACCTCGCCGATGTCGAAGCGAGCTTCCTGGCGTGTGGCGGAGAGTTCCTCGTCGTCGAGTTGGACGGTCATATCGTGGGCATGGGCGGTTTCCGGCTCGGCGTTGAGGGTTGCGCCGAGGTGTTGCGGGTTCGGGTGCATCCGGCGATACGGCGTCGCGGGATCGGACGAGCCCTGATGGCCGAGTTGGAGCAGCGTGCGGCGCAGTGCGGGCTTCGGGCGATGTGCCTCGACACGGCGACCAATCAGCCGGAGGCGATGGCGTTCTATCAGGGGCTCGGCTATCGAGAGGTCGGCCGTGAGTGCCGGCCGGGCTGGACGTGGACGCTGGTGTACTACGTCAAGACGCTCATCGCGTGAACGTCGCGCAGCGCGACGTCAGCTGTGGTGTTTTCGCTGGCTGACGTCGGCGGCGTAGGTGGTCCAGTCTCCGTTGGAGAGTTGCTGCCATTGGATGGCGGCTTTGATGTGGATGCCGAGCATTTTGGCCAGGATCGCGGCGGGGACTTCGGCGGCGAGCATGAACAGTGCGGTGTTGCGGCCTTGGCGGGGTTGCAGTCCGTGCGCGTGGAGTCGTCGGGCGAGAGCGCCCTCGGTGAGTGGACGTCCGGGCCATCGTCCGGGGAAGAGCCAGCTGGACGGTGTGTTGATCAGGCTGCTGCCCGGTGGTTGG
>JAVHVY010000414.1:0-2829 GCA_032160305.1 Actinoplanes sp. | reverse complement strand
GGCCCGCGTCGAGTCCAACACCGCCCAGCGCCGGGCCCGCACCGCCCGCACCGCCTACGCCGCCGTCGCAAGCCGCTTCGAGCAGGCCCAGGAGCAGGTCGTCAACGCCCGCAGCGTGGTCGACGAGATCGCCGCCGCCAGCTACATGGGCAGCGACTTCGCCCGGGTCAACGTGCTGGTCGGCGCCACCGACCCGCAGGACATGATGGACCGGATCGGCCTCGTCGACCAGGTCATGCAGAAGCAGAATGCCGACGTCACCGCGCTGACCGCCGCCCGCTGGACGGCCCGTGCCGAGCAGGACAACGCCGGCCTGGCCAGACGCGCCGCCGACGACACCGCCCGGACCGCCGCCGGCAAACTGGCCGCCGCGCGCTCCGCCGAGGCCGCCGCCGAGCACGCCCGGTGGGCCGTCATCCAGCTCACCGCCAGCCGCACGCGAGCGCTGGGCGTCGCCCGGTCCCAACGCGCCGCCGTTCTCGCCCGCTACCGGCAGGCCAAGGCCGAGGAAGCCCGGATCCAGGGCACCCTGCGGGCGTACGCGGCCAAGGGCGGCACCGCCGGCGGACCGTACCTCGGCGGGGGCCTGCTGATGCCGGTGAACGGATGGAAGTCCAGCGACTTCGGCGAACGCTACGACCCGTTCTACCGGGTCTGGCAACTGCACGCCGGCACCGACTTCGCCGCGAGCGAGGGGAGCCCGATCCGCGCGGCGGCCGACGGCCGGGTGATCCGGGCCGGCTGGTACGGCGGCTACGGCAACTACACCTGCGTCGGGCACGGCGAACTGCACGGCGAGGACTTCAGCACCTGCTACGGCCACCAATCGAGGATCCTGGTCCACGTGGGGGAGAGGGTCGACCGGGGCGAGGTGATCGGGCTGGTCGGCACCACCGGCGCGTCCACCGGGGACCACCTGCATTTCGAGACGCGCTTCGACGGCGTGCCGAAGAACCCGCTACGATACCTGCCCGGCTGCCTCTGCTGAGGCCGGCGGTAAGATGACAAGGTCCGGCGGAATCTGCCGGACCTTTTTCTTGTCTTCGGGTTCGTCGTTTCGGGTTCGTCTTTCAGTTCGTCTTTCAGTTCGTATTCCAGTTCGTCTTTTCAGGAGGTGCGCGGCGATGCCACGCGAACAGGGGCGCAAGGTCGTGGCCTCGAACCGCAAAGCCCGCCACGACTACACGATCCTCGGCACCTACGAGGCCGGCATGGTGCTCACCGGCACCGAGGTCAAGTCGCTGCGCGCCGGCCGGGCCTCGCTCGTCGACGCGTTCGGCCACGAGAACAACGGCGAGATCTTCCTGCACGGCATGCACATCCCGCAGTACACGCAGGGCACCTGGACCAACCACGAGCCACGCCGGGTACGCAAACTGCTGCTCAAGCGGGACGAGATCGCCAAGATGATCGGCAAGCTCCGCGAGGACGGCCTCACCCTGGTGCCGCTGTCGGTCTACTTCAACAACGGCTACGCCAAGGTCGAGCTCGGTCTGGCCAAGGGCAAGAAGGCGTACGACAAGCGGCAGGACATGGCGAGCCGGGACGCGCAGAAGGAGATCAACCGCGCGATGGGCCGGCGCAGCAAAGGCATGGACTGACGCCGTTGGGGCAACCAGATGCCGCGCACCTGCGCCCCAAAGACAAGGACAGATCTATTTTGTACGATGCCCGTCGTGGTCGGGGTCGAACCGGCGCCTGACGAGACGAAAAGGACCGAAGTCTTGACCGGCAAACACACCTCCATCGGGTCGGGCGCGGCCCGGCTCCTCCCCGGCGACAACCTGTGGCTGCGTCGCGGCTGGAACGGCGTGGGGATCGTGCTCGCCATCGCCGCGCTGATCTGGTCGGTCGTCTGGGTCCAGCACACCGCGCACCGCGACGCGAAGCCCCGGATGGCCCGGCCCGCCGCGGATTTCACCCAGGACCCGCCGGTGCTCGCCGGGCCACCGGCCCTGACACCGTCAGCGTCGTCGTCGGCCCCGTTGTCGTCGGCCCCGTCTCCGTCGGCCCCGTTGTCGTCGGCCCCGTCCTCGCGGGGCCTGTCCGCGCCGCCACCCAAGCCTTTCCCGTCGAAGAAGCCCGCCACGTCGTCGAAACAACCGCAGCAAACCGGCAAATTGACCGCATCATACGCAGTGGGCTCTAACTGGGACACCGGCTTCATCGCGGCGATCACCATCACCAACAGGACCCGCCAGGACGTCTGGCCCCTCCTCCACGTGTACAACGATCCCGCCGACGGCGTACGGGTCAACCAGGTGTGGAACAGCTCCGTCGCCAGGCTCGGCGACACCGTGGTCTTCAGCACCGGCAAGCTGGCCCCGGGCGGCACGATCACGATCGGCTTCGATGCCACCAAGAAGGCCGGCCCCAAGGCGCTGCCGTCTTCCTGCACCATCGACGGCGGAACTTGCCGGGTGAGCTAAGCTGGACGGCGGAACATCAACTGGGGGGTGACTGGTTTCGACTTCGTACGTGGAGACAGGGGAAGCGAGCCGAGGAAGCCGACGTCGTCTCGAGAATCGGTCGTCGGAAACTTATAAGCGCCAAGCAGAATAGCGCTGACTCGTACGCTCTCGCCGCCTGAGGCGAGTAGCGGAGTCTGTCGGTCTGGGAGTACCTCCGGCCCAGTAACCGGCATCAGCTAGGAGGTTGGCCAACCGGACCCGGTCGCGGGGTCCGCGCGGCGAGACTAATCAGCGACTGGGCCCGTCACGGCAACTTGCTCACGTGATCGCCGGGGCCGAGTAGAGACATAGTGAGCTGCGCTCGGAGAAGCCCTGACAAAACAACGAAGGACCCGGGTTCGATTCCCGGCACCTCCAC
>JAVHVY010000079.1:0-7282 GCA_032160305.1 Actinoplanes sp. | reverse complement strand
CGTTGCCGACGTGGTCGAGCATCGTGTTCAACGCGGCGCCGACCTGGCCGACCTCGGTGCCCAGGTCGTTGTCGCTGATCGGCACCCGCTGCGCCAGATCGACCTCGCCGCGGTCGAGCCTGAGCTCGGAGACCTTGGTCGCGGTCGCTGCCACCCGGGAGAGCGGCTGGAGCGTACGGCGGACGATGACCGCCCCGGCCCAGCCCGCGATCAGCAGGGCGATCACCACGGCCCCGCCGGTGAACAGGGCGACCTGCAGCAGCGTCGACTGCGTATCGCGCAGCGACATCCCGCTGACCACGAGCGTGCCGTCGGCGGTGACGGAGGCGACGACGCGGTAGTCGTTGAGGCTGCCGCCGAGGTCGACGTCCACCGGCTTGCCGTCCGGCATCAGCTGGCCCAGGACGGCGACCTGCGCATCCGTCAGCCGGGTGTAGCTCACGTCCGGCCGGTGACTGACCGTGGGCGAGCTGGGCTGGTGGATCGCCACGACACCGCCACCCTCGACGGTCGGTGTCGTGCGGGTGCCGGTCATGGCGACGGCGATCAGCCCGTCCTGGGCGCCCGGCGGCGGCTGGTCGAGCCAGTAGAGATCGCCGCGCTGCTGATTGTCGCCTGGCCCACGACCGCCGAAGAGCCGCTGGCTGGCGTCGCCGAGCTGGGCGTCCACCCGACCGTACAGGGTGCGGTGCAGGTAGATCTCCGAGGTCGCGCCGACGACCGTGCCGAGGACGGCGAGCAGGACGATCATGATCGCGACGAGGCGGGTCCGCAGGGACCAGCCGGCCGGATTGCGCCAGCGGGCGGGGTGCGCCGGGGGAGTGCCAGCGGCGACGGTCACCTCAGTCGGCCGGTTTCAGGACGTAGCCGGCGCCGCGCATCGTGTGGATCATAGGTGCCCGGCCGGCGTCGATCTTCTTGCGCAGGTACGAGATATACAGCTCGACCACGTTGGCCTGGCCGCCGAAGTCGTAGTTCCACACCCGGTCGAGGATCTGGCTCTTGCTCAGCACCCGGCGCGGGTTACGCATCAGGTAGCGCAGCAGCTCGAACTCGGTCGCGGTCAGGGTGACCAGGTCACCGCCGCGGCGCACCTCGTGGCTGTCCTCGTCCAGCGACAGGTTGCCGACGACCAGTTGCGAATCGGTGCGCAGCGGCGAGTGCCCCATCCGGCGCATCAGCCCGCGCAGCCGGGCCACCACCTCTTCCAGGCTGAACGGCTTGGTGACGTAGTCGTCGCCGCCGGCGGTCAGCCCGGTGATCCGGTCCTCGACCGAGTCCTTCGCCGTCAGGAACAGCACCGGCACCTCGGGCGTCTCGCCGCGGAGCCGGCGCAGCACCTCAAGCCCGTTGATGTCCGGCAGCATCATGTCGAGCACGACGGCGTCGGGGCGGAAGTCACGGGCCGTCCGGACAGCGGTCTGCCCGTCGCCCGCGCTGCGCACCTCCCAGCCCTCATAGCGCAGTGCCATCGAGAGCAGCTCGGCCAGCGTGGGCTCGTCGTCGACCACGAGGACCCGGACCGGGCCGCCGTCCGGCCGGCGGAGCTCGTTGCTGGTGTCTGCGTTCGCCATCGTCATGCCCTTACCTTCGCGGGACAGGCTTTGCAGCGGCTTTTCGTTTCCTGTGTAGCACCTGTGGGTTTGGCTGACAGCGCGAGCACGGATATCCCACAGCCGCCTGACACCGTACGCGGCCACGGTGATGGCATGACGGACATGCTGGCGGTGCGCGACCGAGCGTCGAAGATCGCCTGAACGCCGCCCGGGGACCGGCTCAGCGGGTGACGTCGAGGGCCGCGTCGCGGAAGGCCGACGCGCCGCGCTTCAGCCGTTCGGTGAAGGCGACGCGGTTCCAGTTGACCCAGGTCACCTCGCCGGCCTGCTGATCGGTGCCGGACGCCGACACGGTCACGCCCACCCCGGGGCTGATCTGCGTGGTCAGCGGCGCCACCGCGGACCGTCCGGGCAACGGGACGGCGACCTCGTGCGACGACGGGTCGGCGTACCCGAGCAGTGCCCACGGCACCTGGACGGTCAGCTCGTCGCCGGTCATCGACCACAGCTCCCCGTACCTCAGGTCGCCGACGTTCTGCAGCTCGGTCGGGGTTTCGCGGCTGACCAGCAGCTCGGCGCGCTGCCAGCCGGGCGGTGCCGGGCCCCGCGCGGAGGCCGGCACCCGGGCGTCGTCCAGTTGCACCGGGTCGAGCTGCTCACGCACGTACGCCTGCCCGGTCAGCGCGACCAGATCCAGCGTGAACGCCATGTCGGCCCAGCGGTCCCGGCTGCCCGGCGGCGGCTCGCCGGTGAGGGCGGGCAGCACGTCGAAGCTCAGCGTCACCGCCCTCGGCCGCGACCCGCCGAGGACGATCCGCAGGCGCACGAACGATTCGTCGATCCGGGCGATCACCCGGCGGGCCGGCCGGGCGTTCTCGTCGTCGAGCAGGAAGACGGTGGCGGCATCCGGCGGGCCGGCCGCCTCGGTCGCGATCAGGCCGTAGTGCTGCGTGCTGGTGAGCGGGTCGTGCCACAACTGGCGGCGGTCGGGGTCCTGGTGGTCGACGGTGTTCCAGGCGGACCGGTACCACTGGTCGGTCCATTCGGCGAGGAACGCGCCGGCCAGTCCCTGGGCGTGGATCTCCCGCAGGAGCCGGGCGTCGATCGCCATCGCCTGCTCCTCGGTGTGCCCGCCCGGCGCCCGGCCGCCCGGGGCGCTCGGTGCGGAACCGAGCGAGGACGGCACCCCGAACTCGATCACCACCGCAGGCCGGTCGCCGTAGTGCCGGCGCGCGGCGGCGAGATCGTCCGAGTACGGGACGGCGGCGAACGTTCCGCCCGGCCAGGCGGCGGTCGCCCGGACGTGGTTCGCGTCCAGCCGCAGCGGGCCGCTCGACGCGCCGGTGCGGAACGCGATCGGCTGGCTCAGCCCGCGGGCGGCCTCCAGGGTGGCCAGTTCGTTCATCTGGGCGGCCAGCCGGCGTTCGGTCGGCGACGCCGGTACGGAGTTCGTGAAATACCGGCCGCTGACCATCGGCACGTCCGGGTGGCGCCGGTCGCTGGCGGCGACGGCGTCCGGGTCGAGGTCGGTGCCGATGATCCAGCCCAGTAGCCACGGCGTCACGTCCGCGGTCCAGGTGCCGTCGGCCCGCCCGGCCCGCGGATCCCGGGCCAGGTCGCCGGCGACCGCCCCGGCAGCGTCCCGGCTCTCCTGCCGGAAGGCGCTGGTCGCGGCCGGGTCGGCCGGGTCGACCGTCTCGTCGGGCGGGTAGACGCCCTGCATCAGGTAGAGCGGGCGTTTCGGGTCGGCCTGGTTGTGGGCGGCCAGCTGCCGGTAGAAGGCAGGCGGGTGGATCGTCACGATCCGGACCACCCGGATGCCCAGCCAGGCCATCGCCGCGAACCACGATTCGTACTGCTCCGCCGTGATCGCCAGCTCGCCGGGTAGGTGGCCCGGGGTCGTGCTGCCCAGGTCGACCCCGGGCAGGAAGGTCACGGTGCCGCCGGCCGTGTGCAGGGCGTACCGGCCGTCGGCGGCGGTGGCCAGGCTGCTCAGACCGCTCGCCGTGACCGGCGCGGGCGCCCAGGACGGTCCGGCCGGCGGGGAGCCGATCGGCTTCAGCCCGGTGATGGCGGAGCCGGTCGAGATGCTGATCGGGGCGGCGTTCGCGCTCGTCAGGGTGAGGCAGGCCGCGACCGTCACCAGCCAGATGGTGAGCGCCTTGGCCCGCCCGAAGCGGGGCCGGGCCGGTGCCCGGACAAGATGACTCGGGAAGTCCCCCACCCGGGCATTGTCTGCCCCGACAGGTGCAGATCGGGCGGAATTGTCGGGAAGGTGGAGGGCCCGGAACACTCGCCGTCCGCCCGATGTTGTGCCAGCGTTGGTCATGTCGACGGGCGCGAGGTCTGGGGAGCGTGGGCGTGGATCTACTCGAGGAGTACCGCAGAGCAACCGTAGTCTTCGAGGCCGGTGACCCGCTCAGGGCCGCCCGCCTGCTCGAACCGATAGTCGAGGCCGAGCCGCAGAACGCCGCCGTGCGGCAGTTGCTGGCCCGGGCCTACTTCAACTCCGCCCAGCTCAACGGCGCCGAGGCTCAGCTGCGCAGGCTCATCGAGCTCGACCCCACCGACCACTACGCACACCACGTGCTCGGCCGCACCCTGGAGCGGGCCGGCCGCTTCCGCGAAGCGCTGCCGCACCTGCGCCTGGCCGCGGCGATGAAGCTGCACGGCGACTACCAGGACGCGCTGCGCCGGGTCGAGACGTGGCTCGGCAAGAACCCGGGCGAATAGAGTGGCGTCGTGAAGCTCAAGCTGGACCTGCACGACATCTTCAACAGGGGCACCGAGATCGACAAAGCCCTGCGCGGGATCATCGACGAGGCGATCCAGAAAAAGGCCACCCTCGTGGAGATCATCCCAGGCAAGGGCAGCGGCGCCCTGAAGAAGAAAGTGCTGCGCTTCCTCGACCAGAAAGAGATCAAACAGCTCTACCACCGGGTCGAGAAGGACGGCGACTACGGTGGCCGTCTGTTCAACCATTACCGCTTCGAGTCCGACCAGCAGGGACGCCGCGGTCGCGGCCGCTGACCCGATTTCGGTACGCCGGGCCGACTGCTTCGGTACGCCGGGACGACTGCTTCGGTACGCCGGGACGACTACAGCGTGTAGGTGCGGGCCACCGCCAGCATCTCGCTGAAGTGCGAGCCGACGACGCCCACATCCGCCGGCCGCGCGACGAAGCCGGGCAGCGCGGTCAGACCGTCGCTGGCATCCATGACCCGGAAAGACACGGGCGCCTGCGTGCGTACGGTGAGATCGACGGCGATGCCCTCCGTCGGGGGTGCGTGGAAGACGAAGCCGAAGCCCCACCCGCCGCCTGTGGTCCGGTCTGTCGGCACCTCGCGGCCGCCGACGGTGGCCGCGGTGACCTGGGTCTGCGCGCCCACGTGCAGCGTGACCAGCCGCGCCTGGCGTTGCGGCTTGAGCAGCAGGTGCAGCACCCGGTTCTCGCCCGAACGGGTGTCCGACTCGACCGTGAGTCGCGGCGCGGGCACGGTCGTCGCCGTGGCCGGGCCGGTGCGCAGCTTCCCCCGGCCGAAGGCGGGCAGCGTGTCGGCCACCGCGACCGGCGTGCCGTGGACGTAGTGCGACGTCCACCTCTGCGGTTTCGGCTCCGCGCTCAGCCACCGCGCGGTGCCGTCGTCGGCGTTCAGCGCGTACATGAGCTGGGTCGGCACCGGATGGGCGGCGTCGAAGCGGTCCACCCGCAGGCCGATCCCGGCGAGGACGACGACGGCCAGGGCGGCGGCCACCGCCGGGAGCAGTCCCCGTCGCCGGGCGCGCAGCGCGGGCAGACCTTGCCGGACGCCGGCCTCCGGGTGCAGCAGATCGACGACCGGCAGCACCGCGAGACTGAGCAGCACCGCGAGGAACGCGCCGGCCCCCGCCAGCACCAGGCCCAGCGCGGGGAACAGCAGGACGACCATTGGTAGCAGGACGACCACCGCCACGGTCGCCCCGGCGACGACCGCGAGCAGCGAACCCCAGCCGCCGCGGAGCAGGATCGCGGCGATCCCGGCGAGCGCACCGGCCAGCGCGGGCAGGGCGGTCAGATAGGAGCCGCCGGGCGCCACCGCGGCCAGGGCCACGCTCAGCACCGCCAGCCAGCCCAGCCCGGCGATCGCCAGCGCCGCCGGGCCGAGCCGCCGCCGGAGCAGCGCGTACCAGCCGAACACCACCGCGGCCACGATCGCCAGCACCGCCAGGCGATACCAGAGCGGCCGGTACGGATCGATCTCCGTGGTCGCGTAGCCGGGGCGGATCAGGACGAGGACCCGCCAGAACACCTGGGCCAGCACAGGGGCGAGCACGATCGGGACCAGCGTCGACGCGAACGCCGCGACCAGCCGGCCGGCGCTGGTCAGGCCCCGCCGGCGGGCCAGGACCAGCAGCGCCGCCACGGCCAGCAGGGCCAGGCCGGCCAGTGGCCAGACCAGGGTCACCGGATAGCTCGCCTGCCCCCACGGGACCGGGAGGTAGGTCGCGTCGCCGCTCGACCGGGTGTCCGCCACATCCATCGTGCCGAGCGACCGGGCCAGGGCGAGGGTGTTGTCGCCGTGCTGCTGCAGGCTGTCGAGATCCATTGCCGACGGCAGGTCGGTGGGCGCGTGGTATACCGCAGCGCCGTCGATGTAACTGCTGTTCAGCCCCGCGAAACCGGCGTCGCGGAATGCCGAGAAGTCGGTGTCGTTCGGCAGCAGGCGATAGATCTCCACCGCGAACGAGGTGCCCACCGGCTTCGGCGTCCGGCCGTAGATCCCGACCAGCTTCGCGTTGTGCGCCGAGGTCTCGAACATGATCGGCGGCCCGCTGCTGCCCCGGGCCTCGACGTTGAGCGCGATGCCCTTGCCCCGGGCCAGCGGATGCTGATCGACGAACGCCTGCGCCCCGCACAGGCAGGCCTCTTCGCCGTCGGTCAGCACCAGCACCACGTCGTTGCGCGGCCGCGGCCCGGCGCTGAGCGCCCGAGCCACTTCCAGGATCGTCGAGACCCCGGCCGCGTCGTCGTTGCCGCCCGGCCCGATCTGCACCGAGTCGTAGTGCGCGACCAGGAAGATTCGGCCGGTCGGCGCGCTGCCGGGGATCCGCGCGACGACGTTGCGGACGTGCGCCAGGCCGATGCCACCGGCGCGGGACGCCAACTCGCCGCCCTGCTGGGAGATAGTGTCCTGCACCTCGGCGGTCAGTCCGTAGCCGCGCAGGGTGCTCAGCAGGAACTGCCGCACCTGGTCGTTGGCCACGCTGCCGGCCGGGTGCGGCCGAGCGGCGACGACCCGGACCAGATCGAACGCCCGGCCCGCGCTGAACACCTGCGCCGGCGCGGCGACCGGTCGCGCGGCCGGCGGCCGGATCGCGCCGAGAACGGCCGCACCGACCGCGGCGAGCACCACGACGGCGGCCGACGCGGCGAGTCCGCGTCGCCGGGGGCGGGTGAGGGCACGGTCGGCAGGATCTCGCATGGGTGTCATCCAACCTGCTGCGGGCGGTGCCGGATAGTTTTGACCCGTGACCGTCCCGTCTGTCCCCGCCGCGGCCCTCGCGGACTTCCTCGCCCGCGCCGACGGTCCCGGCCACTGTTGTGCGTACGCCCGGCGTGGTACACGATCAGCGGGTCCAGCCCGGAACGGCGCGAGTGGGGTATCGGCATGACTGAGCGGTCGGTCGCGCCCCGCACCGGCGTGGGCACGGCGACCCGGCCCGCGGCGCCGGGCCGGCTGCGGGTG
>JAVHVY010000064.1:0-8937 GCA_032160305.1 Actinoplanes sp. | reverse complement strand
CTGCTGCCCAGGGCGGTGCCGATCTGGGTCCACGATGCACCGGTTCCGCGCGCCGAGCGGACCATGGCCTGTCGGCCGTAGCCGGCCTTGCGGATCACCACCTCGCTGAGTGCGAGCAGTTCGAGGGATTCCTCGCGGGTCAGTGGCGCAGAGTGCCCGTCCGAGGACATTGCGGCGAGGGCGTCGCGCATCCGCAGTTCGTCGTAACGCATTGTTGCCGTGGAGAGCGTGTGCTGACGTTCCAGGTCGTCGGGGATGGCCATCTGGGGGAGTCTTCCGTCAGGATCGCCTGACGTCAAGCCAGCTTGACGAAGGGGGCATGAGTTGCGCCTATTTCTCATGTTAAATCAGTCTCAAAGGCCCTAATCTTGCTGGTTACAGTTGGATAACCGCCTCAACCGTTCAGCCAGGATTTCGGGATGTGTGGCTTCCACCGGCCTGTGGAGACTGCCCGCCGCACAGTGCGTGTGGCACCATCATGTAACCCCCAACGGATACGACTTTTCCAACAGGAGCAACACATGTCTGCAAGGAAGCTGAGCCGCCTCGCCGGCTTGGTTTTCGTGCTCGCCGCGCTGTTCGGCGGCGTCGGAGCCGCTGCTGCGGTCGCTGAGCACGAGGCCGGGGGTCCGAGCGCGGCCGAGGCTCTGATTCAGTCGAAAATCGCCGGCGACATCGTCTGGGGCTGAGCCCGATGAGCGTCCGCTCAGCGGCGCCGTCGGAGTCCGACTGATCTTGGCTGAGTGAGCGAGGAGCGCCATGACCGGGCACCGTCCGTCACCGCGGCGTTCGGCGGAGTATGCGTGGTTGATCACCGGCCCGCTCGCCCTGCTCGCCCTGATCTCCCTGATCGTCTTCTGGGTCGCCGACGAGACCTGGTACACCGACTGGCTCGGCGGGCTCGCAGCCCTGGCCGGTGTCGTCTTCGCGGCGGTCGCCGTTCTCAACGTGCTGATCCGCCGGCAGAACACCTACCTGGTGGTCACCGAGATCCCGTTGGTGCTGGCCATCTACTTCCTGTCACCCGTGATGGTGATCGTCGTGGTCACGCTCGGCGCGATCATCTCCCAGGTCCGGGCCCGGATGGAGCCCACCAAACTGTGGTTCAACGTCGCCAAGTCGGGCGCCAGCAGTTCGGCCGCCCTGATCGTGGTGAACGCGCTGCCGCCGATCCGCGGCGCCGGCCCGGGCACGTGGGGCATCCTGCTCGCCGCCGGTGTCGCCAGCGCGATCGTCGCGCACGCCGCGATCGCGCTGGTGATGCTCCTGCTGCAGGGCCGCAGCGCCGGCCAGGAGGCGCTTCGGATCGTCCCGGGCGCGATCGGCATGACCTGTGTCAACGTCGCCATCGGCCTGGTCTTCCTGGTCGCCCTGGTCGCCACCCCGTGGGCCGCGGCGCTGCTCGCCGTCCTGGTCGCCGCGCTGGTGCTGCTCTTCCGATCGTTCGCCGGCTTCTTCCGCCAGCACCGCACCCTGGCCGATGTCTATGAGCTGACCCTGGCCATCCGCGAACACAGCAGCGACGGCGGCCTGCCCGACGTGCTGCTCGGCCGGGTCCGCCGGCTGATGCGCTCGGAGTATGCGACCCTCTGGATCCCGGCGCAGGGCCGCCACCCCGAGGTGCTGCTGACTGCCCGGGTCGACGACAAGGGCCTGCTCGACATCTCCCCGACCCCGCCGCAGGTTCGCGAGCGCGCGGTGTCCGGCCAGCACGGTGTCGCCGTCGGGGCCCAGTTCGAGGAGACGGCCGACCTGCGGGCCGTCCTGCGCGACGCGGGCGGCAAGGACGTGATCGTCGTCCCGCTGCGCTCGGGGCAGACCACGGTCGGTTCGCTCGAGGTGGTCAACCGGCTCGGTGACACGCTGAGCTTCCGCCGCGCCGACGTCCAGGTGCTGGAGACGATCGCCGCGCACGCCGCCGTGGCGGTGGAGAATTCGCGGCTGGTCGAGCGTCTTCGCTATGACGCCTACCACGATCGGCTCACCGCACTGCCCAACCGGCGGCGGATCACCGACGCGCTCGCCGAGTCGGTCAAGGTGCGGGCGCCGGGCGAAGTAGTCGCGGTGATCCTCTTCGACGTGGACGGGTTGCGCACGGTCAACGAGTCGATGGGTCACTCGGCGGGCGACAAGCTGCTCGCCGAGGTCGCCGAGCGGCTGCGCTCGATCGCCGGGCCGGGCGCGCTGGTCGGCCGGATCGGCGGCGACGAGTTCGTCGTGACGCTGCGGGCGGAGAGTACCGAGGCGACCGTTCAGCTCGCCACCCAGATGCGTGAGCAGCTCCGCGGGCCGATGGTGGTCGGCTCCCTCACGCTGGACGTGGACACGGCGGCCGGTGTCGCCGTCCAGCCCGACCACGGCGACGACCCGGATTCGCTGTTGCGCCGCGCCGAGCTCGCCGCCAACGCGGCCAAGATGCTCCCGTACGGGGTGCAGCTGTTCCACCCGGCGCTGGAGTCCCGGGCGGTGCGCCGCCTCGGGCTGGCCGCCGACCTGCGCCGCGCGCTGGACAACGGCGAACTGGAGGTCTACTTCCAGCCCAAGGTCACCCTGGCCGACCGGCACCTGGTCGGCGTCGAGTGTCTGGCCCGCTGGCAGCACCCGGCGCACGGCGAGGTGACCCCGGAGGACTTCGTGGCGGTCGCCGAGCACACCGGCCAGCTGCACCGGCTCACCGAGGTGGTGCTGACCGAGGGCCTGCGCCGCTGCCGGGACTGGGCGGACGCGGCCCGGCCGCTGTCCATCGCGGTCAACCTCTCGGCCCGGACGCTGCTCGACACCCGCTTCCCCGAGATGGTCCACCGGCTGGTCCGGGAGTACCGCGTCTCGGCCGGCCAGGTCACCTTCGAGATCTCCGAGGCCGGGATGCTCGGCGAGATCGAGCGCACCCTGCCGACCCTCTACCGGTTGCGCGATCTCGGGGTGCGGTTGTCGGTCGACGACTTCGGCACCGGTGCGTCGTCGTTGTCGTATCTGCGGCAGCTGCCTGTGCAAGAGGTCAAGATCGACGACAGTTTCGTGCAGGGGATGGCGACCGACTCCGGCGACCTGGCGATCGTCCGGGCGGTGATCAGCCTGTCCCGCGAGTTCGGCCTGACCGTGGTGGCGGAGGGTGTCGAGAGCGAGCTCACCTTGGACCTGCTTGAGGAGATGGGCTGCGAGATCGGCCAGGGTTATCTCTTCAGCCGGCCCCTGCCGTACGAGCGGCTGGAGGCGTGGTTCAGCGCTCAGACGGAGCCCGAATCGACCCCGACCGGCGAGGTCCGCAGGCTGCGCGCAGTGATCTGACCCGCGGCTTCGCGGCGAGGGGTATCCGATTTTACCGCGTAGGCAGGGGCATGTATTCTTACCCCTGCGCATCACGCGAGAGATCGCGCGCGCCCCCTTAGCTCAGTCGGCAGAGCGTCTCCATGGTAAGGAGAAGGTCTACGGTTCGATTCCGTAAGGGGGCTCCACCCGGGTCCAGGGCCGCGTTTCCGGCAGCTGCTCGGCGCGGCGGTGTAGCTCAGTTGGCAGAGCAAGCGGCTCATAATCGCTGTGTCGCCGGTTCAAGTCCGGCCACCGCTACTGGTTCCGCGGGAGCCTCCCAGGGCTCCCACTTTGCATATCCGCGTGGGAAGCATCTACGCTGGCATGCCGTTGGTACAACCGAGAAGTTTCTTCAGTGAGCAGGAAGGCATTCCGCCGTGGCCAAGGCGACCGACGTCCGTCCGAAGATCACCCTGGCGTGTACGGAGTGCAAGGACCGGAACTACATCACCCGGAAGAACCGGCGTAACGACCCGGACCGCATCGAGCTGAAGAAGTTCTGCCCCCGGGACGGCAAGCACACCGTGCATCGCGAGACCCGCTGACGTCAGGCACGTAGCGCAGCACACCTGTGGCGATCGGTTACCGGTCGCCACAGAGTCGTCCCATGACAGAGTAGTTTCAGGGTATGCCTCTCGATCCTTCCTTCGTCGGCCGCAGCTGGCCGCCCTCGAAGCCCTACCTGGTCGGTCGCGAGAAGATCCGGGAGTTCGCCCGGGCGATCGGGGCCACCGACGCGGAGTATCACGACGTCGAGGCGGCCCGCGCGATCGGCTACGCCGACGTGGTGGCCCCGCCCACCTTCCCGATCGTGGTGACGATGTCTACCAGCCAGCAGATCGTGATGGACCCCGGGCTGGGCATCGACTACACCCGCGTGGTCCACGGCGACCAGAAGTTCACGTACACCCGCCCGGTCGTCGCCGGCGACGAGCTGGTCTGTGTGAACTCGGTCGAGGCGATCACCCAGCGCGGCGGCCACGACTTCCTGACCACCCGCACCGAGGTCACCACGGTTGCCGGTGAGCACGTCCTGACGGCGTTGTCCAAGCTGGTTCAGCGCGCAGTGGAGGTCCCCTCGTGAGCGACTCCCTCGAAACCCAGACGTTCCGGGTGACCCGGGCCGACCTGGTCCGCTACTGCGGGGCCTCCGGCGACTTCAACGTGATCCATTGGAGCGAGCGCCTGGCCACCAAGGTCGGCCTGCCCGGCGTCATCGCCCACGGCATGTTCACCATGGCGCTGGTCGGCCGGGCCATCACGGCGTGGGCCGGCGCTCCGGACGCGGTCGTGGAGTTCGGCGTCCGGTTCAGCCGGCCGGTGCCGGTGCCGGACACCGACGAGGGCACCGAGGTGGTCGTGTCGGGGGTGGTCAAAGAGGTCACGGCGGACGGGCTCACGAAGCTGACCATCACCGCGACCTGCAACGGCGAGAAGGTTCTCTCGCTGGCCCAGGCCACGATCCGCAAGCGGTAGGGTCGGGTTGGGAAACTCTTAGAGCTACCCGTACACTGGTCCGCCAGTGGGGTTGGTGACCCCTGCCTTCCCGGTGAACGGCAGGACCCGCACAGGGGTGTAGCTCAATTGGCAGAGCAGCGGTCTCCAAAACCGCAGGCTGCAGGTTCAAGTCCTGTCACCCCTGCAGTCAGTAGGAGCGGGCGAGCCGCCCGCCGGGGCGCCCAGTGCGCCGCTCGAGACTCATTCACCATCGACGACGGGAGAGGGCGACATGGCGAGGAAGCGACCGGGTGACGACGCCGCCGGCGACCGCCCCGAGGACGAGGTGTTCGACGAGGCAGTGCCGGCCGACGACGAGATCGTCGCCGACGACGACGCGGATGACGACGAGCCGATCAGCCGCGGTGGCACGGCCGTGCGTGAGCGCAAGGCGAGCTCCGGCAGCCCCAAGGCCAAGAAGGAGATCCGCCGCACCGGCATCTTCGGGCGCATCGGCGGATTCTTCCGCGAGGTCGTCGGCGAGCTACGTAAGGTCATCTGGCCGACCCGCAAGGAGCTGCTGACCTACACCGGCATCGTGATCGGGTTCGTCACCATCATGGTGACGATCGTGGCCGTGCTGGACTACGGATTCGCCAAGGCGATCCTGTTCAGTTTCGGCAGCAAGTGACTTTACGGAAGTGAGCGAGCGTGCCTGAGTACGACGAGACCGCCGACGACCAGTCCTCGGTGGCCACGGCGAACGCCGACGAGTCGGTCGAGGCCGCAACCGGTGAGGCCGCAACCGGTGAGGCTGCTGCCGTCGAGGCGGCGCCCGACGTGGACGACAACTACGACCCCGTTGCCGAGCTGCGGCAGAAGCTGCGTTACGCGCCGGGCGACTGGTATGTGGTGCACTCCTACGCCGGCTACGAGAACAAGGTCAAGACCAACCTCGAGACCCGGATCACCAGCCTCGACATGGAGGATTTCATCTTCCAGGTCGAGGTGCCGACCCGCGAAGAGGTCGAGGTCAAGAACGGCAAGCGCCTCCAGGTCCAGAACAAGGTCTTCCCCGGTTACATCCTGGTCCGGATGGATCTGAGCCCGGAGTCGTACTCGTGCGTGCGCAACACGCCCGGCGTCACCGGCTTCGTCGGCTCCACCGACCGGGTCGACCGGCCGGCGCCGCTCTCGCTGGACGAGGTGCTGAAGTGGCTGGCCCCGGCCATCGAGGCCGAGGAGAAGAAGGCCAAGCCCGAGGTCCGCGTCCTCGATTTCGAGGTGGGCGATTCGGTCACGGTCACCGACGGCGCGTTCGCGTCGCTGCCGGCCTCGATCAGTGAAATCAACGCCGACCAGCAGAAGTTGAAGGTTCTGGTGTCCATCTTCGGCCGGGAGACTCCGGTCGAGCTGAATTTCAACCAGGTCGCCAAGATCTGACAGCAGTCGTGGGAGGGGCGCGTTCCGAGCGCCCCGCCATCAACCACAGGAGTACGAGAGAAATGCAGCGCAGCAAGAATTACAAGAAGGCCGCCGAGCAGATCGACGCCAACAAGCTCTACGAGCCGACCGAGGCGATCAAGCTCGCGAAAGACACCAGCACCGCCAAGTTCGACGCGACCGTCGAGGTGGCGATGCGGCTGGGCGTGGACCCGCGTAAGGCCGACCAGATGGTCCGCGGCGTCGTCAACCTCCCGCACGGCACCGGCAAGGTGTCCCGGGTGATCGTCTTCGCTCAGGGCGCGAAGGCGGAAGAGGCCATCGCGGCGGGCGCCGACGAGGTCGGCACGGACGAACTCGTGGCCCGGATCCAGGGCGGCTGGCTGGACTTCGACGCGGCGATCGCCACGCCGGACCAGATGGCCAAGATCGGCCGGATCGCCCGCATCCTCGGCCCCCGCGGCCTGATGCCGAACCCGAAGACCGGCACCGTCACGATGGATGTCACCAAGGCGGTGTCCGACATCAAGGGCGGCAAGATCACCTTCCGGGTGGACAAGCACTCCAACCTGCACCTGATCATCGGCAAAGCCTCGTTCTCGGAGACCCAGCTGGTGGAGAACTACGCCGCGGTGCTCGACGAGGTTCTGCGCTCCAAGCCGTCCGCGGCCAAGGGCAAGTACCTCAAAAAGGTCGTCGTGACCACGACGATGGGCCCGGGCGTCCTGGTCGACCCGAACGTGGTGAAGGGCTTCGCCGCCGAGAGCGCCGACGTCTGATCGCACCGATCGTTGCGACAGCCCCCGGGGATTCTCCGGGGGCTGTTCGCGTGTGGGAGGCTCTCGGCCGTGCGTTTCGACCGGATCTGGCGCCGGCCGGCTGCCGGTGGGTGCGGCAGCGGGCGTTCGTCAGCGTGTGGAGCGGGTGCTCCGGAGGCCGAGGGGCGGGCGGGACTGCGCTGATTTGGGATTCGGCCCCGGTGGCGCGTACTGTGAGCAGCTGAAGTTCCACCCATAGACCGCTGGTCGCCGCTGTCGCCGTCGTGAGACGGGGATCGCGGTCGAAGGTCCCGCATGATGCGGGCGGCCCGCGCAGGGGAGAACGGTAGCGACGCCACGCCGTCATCGGCTTGTCCCGCCCCGTGCGCCCTGCGCCGGGGCGTCTCTCATTTTCCAGGGCCGTCCGTGATGCAGCGGCATTGCATGGAGAGAGGAGGGACATGGCGGACAAGCCGGTCCGGGCCGACAAGGCCACTGCCGTCGCCGAGTTGAAGGATCGCTTCCAGAATTCGACGGCCACCGTGTTGACCGAGTACCGCGGCCTCACGGTTTCGGAGATCACCGAACTGCGGCGCTCGCTGGGCGCGCAGACCAAGTACTCCGTGTCGAAGAACACGCTCGCGAAGCGGGCGGCGACGGATGCTGGCATCGAGGGCCTCGACGAGCTCTTCGCCGGTCCTACCGCGCTCGCTTTCGTGACCGGCGACCCGGTCGAGGCGGCCAAGGGCCTTCGGGCCTTCGCCAAGACCCACCCCGTCCTGGTCATCAAGGGCGGTGTCTTCGAGGGTAAGGCCATCTCGGCCGCCGAGGTCGGCAAACTGGCCGATCTCGAGTCGCGCGAGGTGCTGCTGGCCAAGCTGGCCGGCGCCATGAAGGGCAACCTGACCAAGGCTGCGGCCACGTTCCAGGCGCCGCTCGCCCAGGTCGCTCGCCTTGCTGCTGCCCTGCAGGAGAAGCGCGAGAAGGACGGTGCCGCGGAGGCCTGAGCTGCCCCTGCGGACAAACAACACTTTTTGATCAGAAGCTAGGAAAGGTTGCCAGACATGGCGAAGCTCAGCACCGTCGAGCTGCTCGACGCGTTCAAGGAAATGACCCTGATCGAGCTCTCCGAGTTCGTGAAGCAGTTCGAAGAGGTGTTCGACGTCACCGCCGCCGTCCCCGTCGCCGCGGCTGCCGCGGCTGCCGCCCCGGTCGAGGTCGAGCCGGAGAAGGACTCGTTCGACGTCGTCCTCGAGGGTGATGGCGGCAAGAAGATCCAGGTCATCAAGGTCGTGCGCGAGCTGACCGGCCTGGGCCTCAAGGAGGCCAAGGACGCCGTCGAGGCCGCTCCCAAGGCGATCCTCGAGGGTGTCAACAAGGAGAAGGCCGAGGCCGCCAAGGCCAAGCTCGAGGGCGAAGGCGCCAAAGTCACGCTCAAGTGATCCAAGGCCTGCGATAGCGGGGGTGATGGTCCGTGCGGACCTACACCCCCGCTTCACTTCCGGATCACTGAACCCCAGGTCAACGCCCTTGTCACGGCCGGCTTGAGACCGGACCGACAAAGGCCGCCAAGGCTTGCTTTTCGTGCGCTATGGTCGCTATGCCGCGTCCGACGGGACGACGGTGCAAAGGCCGACCCGCGGCACAACCCTTGACTGCGTGTCCGCTGACGGGCACGCTGACATCAGCAAGTTTCCGCGCTTGCAACAGCCCGACTGCGCAGGACCCGGTTCTCCCGGGATCGCAGAGGGGTACCGCACAGGGAGAGACGCCGCGTTTTGAGCGGCCCTGCCGAGGCCCGGCCCGATAGAGGCACTGACCGTTATGGGGTCAGTTCGGAGGCCCGCAGGGACTGTTCCGCAGCGCCCTGCGGTGAGGGCTGGACAGCGGTTAGCCGAGCGGCTACACTGCTAGTTTGCGCTGCCTTCTGTCATGAGCCCTGCCAGGATGTCCAGTCGGATATTTCCTGGGGGGTCCATTGGAGTGCACG
>JAVHVY010000055.1:0-7307 GCA_032160305.1 Actinoplanes sp. | reverse complement strand
CCCAGGATCGTCGCGGCCCGCCGGCTGCATCGCCGCCGGGACCGCGACCAGGCCGGCAGATTCCTGGCCGAGGGCCCACAAGCGGTGCGGTCCGCACTGGCCGCGGGAGTGGTTCACGAGCTTTTCGGTACGGACGCGGCCCTGCGCAGACACGCGGACCTGGTCGCGCAGGCCGAGGTGGTGTCGCCGGTCAGTGCCGACGGCCTGGCCGCGCTGGCCGAGACCGTACAGCCGCAGGGCCTCGTGGCGGTCTGCACGCAGATCGACGTGTCCCTGCTCGAAGCCCTGTCCAAGCGGCCGCGGCTGGTCGCTGTCGCCGTCGAGATCCGCGACCCCGGCAACGCGGGCACGATCCTGCGTACGGCGGACGCGGCGGGCGCCGGGGCGGTCGTCTTCGCCGGTGACGCGGTCGACCCGTACAACGGCAAGTGTGTGCGCGCCTCGGCCGGCAGCCTGTTCACCGTGGACGTGGTCCGCGATCGGAGTCCGCAGGACGTCGTCGACACCCTGCGCGACAGCGGCGTCCAGATCCTCGCGGCCACCGGCTACGGCGACACCGACCTGGAGGAACTGCTCGACGAGGGCTCCCTGGCGACGCCGACGGCCTGGCTCTTCGGCTCGGAAGCGCACGGCCTGAGCGAGGATCTGCTGGCGGCGGCCGACAAACGGGTCCGGGTCCCGATCTACGGCGGCGCCGAAAGCCTCAACCTCGCGGCCGCCGCCGCCGTCTGCCTCTACGCCTCGGCCCGGGCCCTGCGGAAAAGTAAGCCCTGATGTCGGTGACCTTCCGCGGTAGGCTTGCGCACATGTCCGAGCGCATGACGTTTATCGAGCCCGCTGGTTGCGGGCGCGTGCGCTGACACTTCTCACGACACGCATCTCCGCACCGGCGGGCGGCGGCTCAGCCGTGCCTCCGTAGACTGCCGCATGGCAATTCCGGTGTGAGGGAGACTATGTCGTACCGCAACGATCCGTACGATCCGAAGCAGGCCGTCCTGCTCGCGCCCGAGGCCCTTGAGGCCGCCGTCCTTGACGCGGAGAAGGCGTTCAACGAAGCCGCCGACCTGGACGCGCTCGGCGCGCTGAAGCCGGTCCACCTGGGTGACCGGTCGCCGGTGTCGCTGGCCCGCCGCGAGATCGGCTCGCTGCCGCCGGCGGCGAAGTCCGACGCCGGCAAGCGCGTCAACCTGGCCCGCCAGTCCATCCAGAGCTACTTCGACTCGCGGGTCACCGAGCTGCGGCTGGAACGCGCCGCCCGGGTGCTGGTCGAGGAACGCGTCGACGTCACCCTGCCGTGGGATCGCCACCCCCGTGGCGCCCGGCATCCCTTGACGACACTGATGGAGCACATGAGCGACCTCTTCGTCGGCATGGGTTACGAGGTGGTCGAGGGACCCGAGCTGGAACTCGAATGGGTGAACTTCGACGCGCTGAACATCGGCCCGGACAACGCCGTACGCGGCGCCATGGACACGTTCTACGTGGACCTGCCCGGCCTGGTCCTGCGCACGCACACCTCGCCCGGCCAGGTGCGCAGCATGCTGACCCGGCAGCCGCCGATCTACATTGTCGCGCCGGGGCGTGCCTACCGCTCGGACGAGCTGGACGCGACGCACAGCCCGGTCTTCCACCAGATCGAGGGTCTGGTCGTGGACGAGGGCATCACGATGGCGCACCTGCGGGGGACGCTGGACCACTTCGCCCAGGCGATGTTCGGCACCGAGGCGCGCACCCGCTGGCGGCCGCACTACTTCCCGTTCACCGAGCCGTCGGCGGAATTCGACGTGTGGTTCGCGCAGCACCGCGACGGCCCGCGCTGGGTCGAGTGGGGTGGCTGCGGCATGGTCAACCCGCGGGTCCTGACCGCCTGCGGCATCGACCCGTCGCGGTACTCGGGGTTCGCCTTCGGGATGGGCGTGGAACGTACGCTGATGTTCCGCAACGGGGTCAGTGACATGCGCGAGATGGTCGAGGGCGACGTCCGGTTCGCTCGTCAGTTCGGGATGGAGGTCTGAGATGAAGGTATCGCTGTCCTGGCTGCGCGAGTATGTGTCGCTGCCGTCGTCGCTGACCGCCGCCGAGCTGGAGGCCGCGCTGATCGGCCTCGGCATGGAGGTCGAATCCATCGTCGGCCAGGCCGCCACGGTCAAGGGCGGCCTGGTCGTCGGCCGGGTGCTCGAGATCGAGGAGCTGACCGGTTTCAAGAAGCCGATCCGGTTCAACCGCGTCGACGTCGGCAACGCCGAACCGCAGGAGATCATCTGCGGCGCCCGCAACTACGCCGTCGGTGACTTGGTCGTGGTGATCCTGCCCGGCGGCGAGTTGCCCGGCGGCTTCCGGATCGGCGCGCGCACGACCTACGGCCGCAACTCCAACGGCATGATCTGCTCGGCCGCCGAGCTGGGCATCGGCGCCGACCACTCCGGCATCATCGTGCTGCCGGCCGGTTGCGCCGCGGTCGGTGCCGATGCGCGCCCGGTGGTCGGGCTGGACGACGTGCTGGTCGAGGTGGAGATCACCCCGGACCGGGGCTACGAGATGAGCGTCCGCGGCCTGGCCCGCGAGTTGTCGTACGCGTTCTCCTCGGCGTACACCGACCCGGCCGCTGTCTCCGCCGCCACGGGCACGCCGGCCCCGGCATATCCGGTCACGGTCGAGGACACCGTGGGCTGTGACCGCTTCGCGGCCCGCGTGGTGCGCGGCATCGACCCGGCGGCGACGTCGCCCGAGTGGATGCGGCGACGGCTGATCGCCGCCGGCATCCGGGCCATCTCGCTGCCGGTCGACATCACCAACTATCTGATGATCGAGCTCGGTCAGCCGATGCACGTCTTCGACCTGGCCCGGCTCAGCGGCGGCCTGGTCGTGCGCCGCGCCCGCCGCGGCGAGAAGCTGACCACCCTGGACGGTGTCGCCCGCGTCCTCGACGCCGAGGACATGGTGATCTGCGACGACACCGGGCCGATCTCGTTGGCCGCGGTGATGGGCGGCGAGACCAGCGAGTGGCATCCGGGCACCGTCGACGTGCTGCTGGAGGCCGCGCACTGGGATCCGGTGATGGTCGGCCGGACGGCCCGGCGGCACAAGCTCTTCAGCGAGGCGGCGAAACGCTGGGAGCGCGGCGTCGACCCGCAGCTGTGCCTGGTCGCCCTGGAACGCGCCGTCGAGATCCTGACGCGGCACGCGGGCGGGACTCTCTCGCCGGATGTGCTCGACCTCGACCACGTAGCGCCGCCCGCCCCGATCGCGCTCGACCCGGGGCTGCCGGCCCGGCGGATCGGGGTCGCGTACCCGGCCGAGGAGGTGGTCACCCTGCTCGGGCAGGTCGGCTGCACGGTGACCGGGACCGATCCGCTGCAGGTCACGCCACCGTCCTGGCGGCCGGACCTGCTCGCCCCGGCGGACCTGGTCGAGGAGGTCGTCCGGCTGGGCGGCTACGACGCCATCCCGAGCATCCTGCCGCTCGCTCCCGGCGGCGGCGGTCTGACCAGCGCCCAGCGGCGGCGCCGGTCGGTCGCCCGGGCGCTGGCCGAGGCCGGCTACGTCGAAGTGCTGTCGTATCCGTTCGTCGCGCCCGGCGTACACGACGCCTTCGGGCTGGCCGCCGACGATCCGCGGCGCAGTGCGGTTCGGCTGACCAATCCGCTCTCCGAACAGGAGCCGCAGTTGCGCACGTCGCTGCTGCCGACCCTGCTGGCGACGCTGAAGCGCAACCTCGGCCGCGGCCACCGGGACCTGGCCCTCTACGAGGCGGGCACGGTCTTCCAGCCGCGCCTGACCGCGACGGCGCCACCGGCGATGGGCGTCGACGGCCGCCCGGCCGCCGAGCTGTGGACGGCCGCGAACGCGACCGTTCCGGCCCAGCCGTGGCACCTCGCCGCGGCGCTGTCCGGCGAGATCGACCCGGCCGGCTGGTGGGGCGCGGGCCGCTCCGCGATCTGGGCGGACGCGATCGAAGCGGCGCGCGTCGCGCTGGCCGCGGCGGGCCTGCCGGCAGATCGGATCTCGGTACGCGCGGCCGAATACGCCCCGTGGCACCCGGGCCGGTGCGCGGCGATCCTGGCCGACGACGTCGTCCTCGGCCACGCGGGCGAGCTGCACCCGGCCGTGCTCGCGGCGCTGGAACTACCGAGGCGCACCTGTGCGATGGAGATCGACCTGGACGCGGTACCGGCCGCCCCGGTGGTCGCCGCCGCGCGTATCTCCACCTTCCCGGCGGCGCTGATCGACGTGGCGCTGGTCGTGGACAGCACCGTTGCGGCCGCGGCGGTCGAGTCGGCGCTGGTCGCGGGCGCGGGTGAGCTGCTCGAGGCGGTGCACCTGTTCGACGTGTACGCCTCGGACCAGCTGGGGGCGGGCCGGCGGAGCCTGGCGTACAAGCTGACCTTCCGCGCGAGCGACCGCACCCTGACGGTCGAGGAGGCGGTGGCCGCCCGGGACGCCGCGGTGTCGGCGGCAGCGGCCCAGGTCGGGGCGGTTCTGCGCGGGGCCTGCGGTCCTGACGGGCGCGCGATCTGCGCGGGGCCTGACGGGTCCTGACGGGCGCGCGATCTGCGGGTCCGCGCGCCCGCTTCGTCGTCACGAGGTGCGGTTCGGGGTGGGTGACGGGGACGGGCTCGCCCACCCGGGCCGGCCGCCGTTCACCCGATAGATCGGGGTGACGTTATGCCCGATTTCAGGCTCCGCCGGCCGCGGCGCGGGCGGGTTCTCGACCGCGGATTGATCGATGAGCTCCGCGGCGTGTCAGGATGCGGAGGTGGCCGCTTTCACCGTTGATCATTTCGTGCCGACCCGGGCGACCCCGGCGGCCCTCGCCGAGTGGAGCGCGATCTTCGGCGCCGGGCAGAGCGAGGCGTCCGGCGGTTCCGTGGACGCCGCCGTGGCCGAGCGGCTCATCGACGACGAGCCCGCCCTGCGCTGGTCCGCCGCACGTCCGCACGGCGGGCCGATCCTCGCGGTAGCCGAGATCCGGCCCCAGCCGCAGGCCGCCGGCCTGGCCCTCCTGCGGCTCTTCGTGACCCCGCCGGCCCGGCGGGCCGGGATCGGCTCGGCGCTGCTGCGGCCGGTGCTGCGCGGGGCGGCTGCCGTCGGCTACGACCGGGTGCAGGCCACGGTGCTGGCCGGGCCACCGGGTGAACCGTTCGCGCGGGCTTTCCCGGGGATGCGGGTGGCGATGCGCCTGGAGATCGAGGAGCAGCGTCTCGACGATCCGGCGGTGCTGCGCCGCTGCCGGGACTTGACGGGGACCGCGCACCCCGGCTATCGCCTGCACCATTGGCGCGATGCCGCCCCGGAGCCGCTCGCGGCGTCGTTCGGCAAGGTCATGGGCCATCTGCTGGACGCGCCCGGCGCGATGTTCCAGATGGCCGCCCGGCACTGGGACACGCCGAAGGTGCGCGCCTGGGAGAAGGAGATGACCGCGTCCGGCCGGCACCTGCTGGTCTGCGCGGCGATCGACCGGGCGTCGGGATCGGTCGTCGCGGCCACCGTGGCGTCCGTCGCGCTCACCGGTGGCCCGGTGGCGAATCAGCACGACACGGCGGTGCTGCCCGCCCACCGCCAGCGCGGCCTGGCCCGGTGGATCAAGGCCGACCAGGCGATGCAACTGCATGCGAGTTTCCCCGAGCTGACCTCGGTCGTGGTCACCCTCAACCAGCAGAACCACCCGATGATCGCCGTGAACCGGACGCTGGGCTACCGGCCGATCATCGACCGGCTGCTGGTAGAGGGGCCGGCGCGGGCGCCGGCGCCCCGGTAGGAGGGGATGACCACGCTGTCGGTGACCGTCGCGGGGCCGCTGGTCGCCGACGCCTGCAACGTCGGCCTGGTCCCGGTGATCCACCCCGGCAATCCGGCGGGGTCGGCCGCGAGTACCGCCGAGTCGGCGGTACCTGCCCGCTGCCCGACCGGCTGTGGAGGGGGATGATATGGACGTTGCGGTCGGGAGCGCGCGGTTCCGGGTGGGTGGCGGCCACGACGACTTCTGGCGGCGGTCGTCGCGGGAGGCTGGGAGCCGGACTCGTACCGCGTGCTCGATCATTTCCTGACACCCGGTTCGGTGTTAGTCCCGTCGTTCGCACATGCGGTTGAGTGACCTCAAACAGATCCAGGCCGGCCTCGCGGTCACTGCCGACGGTGGTATCCCGGTGTTCGCCCGCGCCTACGACGGCAACGCCGCCGAGATCGCCCAGGTCACCGATACCATGCGTGCCTTGCAGACCCTCGCCGCGCTGCACCGCTTCCTGCTGGTCGGCGACTCCAAACTCGTCTCCTACACCAACGTCACCGCGATGAACACCGAACACGTCACCTTCATCGCGCCGCTGGCCGCGTCCCGGGTGCCTGACGGGCTGTTCACCGGGCTGGATCCCCGACAGGCCGCGTTCGTCGAGTACGTCGCCGAACGCGACGAGAACACCCGGTTCTTCGACCGCGGCAGCTACCGGGTCTGCGAGGACACCATGGACCTGACCGGTCCCCGCAAAAAGACCCCGTGCTCACCCTGCGGCGGATCCTGGTGCACTCCACCGCCAACGCCGGGGCCCAGGCCAAGGCCCGCGCACTCAGGCTCGCCCAGGCCCGCACCGACCTGGACACCCTCACCCGTACCCGCCGGGACCCGCCACCACCCGACGGCCGAGGCCGTCACCGCCAAAGCCACCGCGATCGCCCGCCGCCGCCGTGTCGTCGCCTGCCTGCAAACCACCGTCACCATCGACGACACCGGGAAACCGGCTTTCGCCTGGTCGTTCGACCAGGACACCATCGACCCCGAAACCGCCGCCGACGGCTGGTACGCCCTACTGACCAACCTGCCCGCCGACATCGGCACCACCGAGGTGTTCCTGCGCTACAAGGACCAACCGACGGTCGAACGCCGCTACAGCGAGTTCAAGGCCCACTCGCCGCGTTGACCCGACACAACCCCGCTGGCCATGATCCCGACGGTCACTCAACGGCATGTGCGAACAACGGGGCTAGACATCGAAGCGCTCCAACACGCCAACGCCGAGCTGCAACAGCACAACGCTGCTCTCAGCGCACAACTCGACGAACGTGACCGCGCCCTCACCGCAGCCCGCGCCACCATCCGAGACCTCATGATCCAGATGAACTCAATCAGATAAGCGACTCTCAGCGCCACGGTCGTGGGCAGGTGGGCTGGCCTGTCGAAGAAAAAGGGTCATCCGCTGCCTCAAACCTATGTTGCCCGTGAGCTCTACGAGATCATCACCGTAAACGATCCTGAACTCGCCGCTTGACATCCATAGGAGCAGCATTGACGACCAGGCGAGCACCTAGTTTCT
>JAVHVY010000482.1:0-9669 GCA_032160305.1 Actinoplanes sp. | reverse complement strand
GTGTTCGATCTTGGGTGTCTTCAGACAACACACATGATCGTCTCGAGGCCGTACCACTGTCCAGCTTGGACAGCCGCAGGACCGTCAGCTACGCGACTTCGGTGCCGGCCCGGTTAAACGACAAGCTTAGCCGCGGGTTGGCGGCCTCTTAGCAGCCGCCGTCGGCGCTCACCCGGCCGATGGCCCGCCGCGGTATCTCGATCGTGACCTCCGGGTCGAAGCCCGGCTCGGTCGGGCGGCCGAACGCCATCCGGCGTTCCTCCACCACCAGGCGGATGCGCTGCTGCATGCGGCGCTGCATCTTCAATCGCTCGTATCGCGTCGTCACGGTGGCTCCTCTGCCAGGTGCCGGGACGAAGCCGGGCGCCTGCCTGCCGTGGGATTTCGTAACTGTACAGACGCCGCGGCACTACCGTCCGTGCTTCAATCTCGCAAAAAGGTCGCGGGCCCGCAATCCTCTTGCCGAAACCCACCTGGTTATCCACAGGTTACTGACCGTCCGCACTACCGTAGGTGCCATGACGGACAGCACCAATGGGCGCCGCCGCAAGCCACCGGAGCGTCACAGCGGCGGGGTCACGCTGCGACGTGAGTCCATGCCGCCCAGCACCGCGGACGAGAAGCTGCTGGATTCGCAGAATCGGATGGAGTGGAAGACCAAGGACGCCTGGCGGGCGCTGCGGATCCTCTCCGAGTTCGTCGAGGGCTTCGACACGCTGGCCGACCTGCCGCCGGCCGTCAGCGTCTTCGGCTCGGCCCGCAGCAAGCCGGACAGTCCGGAGTGCGAGCTGGCGGCGGATCTGGGGGCGGCACTGGCCGAGGCGGGCTATGCGGTGATCACCGGCGGTGGCCCGGGCGTGATGGAGGCGGCCAACCGGGGCGCCACCGAAGCCGGCGGGATGTCGGTCGGCCTGGGCATCGAACTGCCGTTCGAGCAGGGCCTCAACGACTGGGTCGACCTCGGTGTCGACTTCCGTTACTTCTTCGTCCGCAAGACCATGTTCGTCAAGTACGCGCAGGCTTTCGTCGTGCTGCCGGGCGGCTTCGGGACGCTGGACGAGCTTTTCGAGGCGGTCACGCTGGTCCAGACCAAGAAGGTGACCCGGTTCCCGGTGATCCTGATGGGCCGGGCGTACTGGGCCGGGCTGATCGAGTGGGTCAGGACGACGCTGCTGGCGGACGGGAAGATCAACGAGGCCGATCTGGAGTTGATCCAGGTCACCGACGACGTGGACGAAGCCGTGCAGATCATCGTGGACGCGGATGCCGCGTTCGCCGCCGAGGCGGCCGGGAAGCGGTGACGTGGCGGCGATCTGTGTCTTCTGCGCCTCGTCGAGCACGCTGGAGCAGCGCTATCTCGATCTGGCCGGGCGTACCGGAAAGGCCTTGGCCGCTCGCGGGCACACGCTGGTATCCGGCGGCGGGTGTGTCGGGATGATGGGCGCCCTCGCCGTCGCCGCCCGGGCCGGCGGGGCGCACACGCTCGGGGTCATCCCGCAGGCCCTGGTGGATCTGGAGGTGGCCGACGCGGCCGCCGACGAGCTGATCGTCACGGCCGACATGGGCACGCGCAAGGACTTGATGATCGAACGCTCGGACGCCTTCATCACCCTCCCGGGCGGACTGGGCACCCTGGACGAACTGTTCGAGGTCTGGACGACGGCAACCCTCGACCTGCACTCCAAACCGATCGTCGTGCTGGACCCGGACGGCTTCTACACCGGACTCCTGACCTGGCTGACCAGGTTGACCGAGACGGCCTTCGTGCGCCGGGAAGCCCTCGAGGCGATAACCGTGGTCACCACGATCCCGGCGGCCCTGGACCTCGTCGAAGGCAAGCGCCCGGACGCGCCGAGCACGCACGATTGAGCAGAGGGTTGCGCCGGGGCGGGTGTCACCACACCCGCCCCCGGCGCAACCGGAGGCCCCGGCAGGCCCGCCGGGCGACGCGACGGTACGCCGAGGCACGCTCTCACCGGACGTGCGTGGCGCGTTGTCGGGCCGGCTCGCGGCGGTTTCGCCTCTGCCGAGGCATGCCGTTGGGGCATTTTGTGGCCCTGCCGGACCGGTGCGTGTGAGGCTGCCGGCCCGGCAGGGGAACTCAGGGACCGAACTCGGCAGAGCGCCGCGGACGATGACGGTGTCTCGGGCCGTGCGGAACATCGCGGCGTCGCATTTTGGCCCTCCTTGAGGCACGGAACGAGCAGGTCCAGGGTGCTAGATGGGTTTAGCCTGACCCTGCCCCTCGACGGCCGGGACGTCAAGGGTTATCGATCAGTTACCGAGCTGTAACGTTCTGGAAGGGAGTGGAACGCTGCTGTTCCGGGCATCCAGCGCCGGCCGGCAAACTACGGCGTGCCAGACTTCACACCATGCCGCCGCAACGGGCGACGTTGCTGCAAGTCGCGCAACGGGCCGGGGTGTCCCGCAGTACGGCCTCCTTCGTACTGGCCGGACGCCACCTCGACATGCGTATTTCCGAGGACGCCCGGCAGCGGGTGCTCCGGGCAGCGCAGGAGCTCGACTACCGGCCCAACCTGATGGCCCGCAGTCTGCGGACCAAGGTGACCCGGACGATCGCGCTGGTCTCCGACACGATCGCCTCCGACCCGTACGCCGGGCGTGGAATCCACGGCGCGCTCGCCTCGGCCATCGCGCGCGGCCACCTGCTCTTCATCGGTGAGACCGAGGGCGACCCGGTCGTCGAGGAGCAGCTGATCTCCGACTTCCTCGACCGGCAGGTCGACGCGTTCATCTACGCGAGCATGTTCACCCGCTACGTCCGCATCCCGAAACTGCTCAAGGGCCGGCCGGTCGTCCTGCTCAACTGCCTGACCCGGGCCGCCAAGCCGGCGTATCACTCGGTGATCCCGGACGAGCTCGGCGCGGGCTGGAGCGCCGCCCGGACGGTCCTCGACCTGGGCCATCAGAGTGGCATCTACCTGGCCGGCAGCCCGTCCCGGCACGTCTTCGCCGGGCGGGAGCGGCTAGCCGGACTGCGGGAGGGCCTCGCCTCGGCCGGCGTCACACTCAGCGGGACCATCGACTGCGACTGGTGGCCGGAACCGGCGTACGAGGTGCTGAACCGGGCGTTCGCCGACGGGCTGCGGCCGCGGGTGCTGATCTGCCTGAACGACCGGGTCGCGCTCGGGGCGTACCAGGCGGCACGGGAGGTCGGGCTGCGCATCCCCGAGGACGTGTCGGTGCTGTCCTTCGACGACTCGGAACTGGCCTCCTGGCTGCGCCCGCAACTGACCAGCATCTCGCTGCCGCACTACCAGCTCGGCTGGCAGGCCGTCGAGCTGCTGCTGGGCGAAGCGACCCCGCCGGCGGTGCTCCGGATGCCGATGCCGGTCCGCAGCCGCGCCTCGATCGCCAAAGCGACCGAGTAGCAACTGTCGGATATCTCGCTCAGTCTTGGGCCGCCGTCGACCTTACGGGGGACAGTGGCGAGCCGCTGCGCTCACTACGGTCCATTGTGTCAATCGTCGCCCAGGGAACGGGAAATCATGGCGCGCAAGCGGACGGTTATCGGCGTCGCTGTTCTGATCGGCGCGGCCATCGCGGTGCCGGCCACCGCAGCCCTGGCCTACGGGCGCGAGCAGACCTCGCCGCCGTCCCCCACCTCGCAGGAGACGACACCGACCCCGGCCGCGGCACCCGAAAGCGGCCTGGCAGAACCGAAGCCGGCGCCGCCCCGCCCGGCGAAGACGACCGCGACCGGGCCGGCCGTCACGTGGGTGCGGGACGGCCGCGACGACGCGCCGCCGCCGGGCCCGATCCCGCCGGAGAAGGCGAAACTCAAGGCGCCGAAGACGGTGCCGCGGGCCGAGCCGGGCAGTTCACCGTACGACGGGCAGGCCCCGCCGACAGACCTGCCTCCCCTCGTGCCGGACCCGGCCGACAACTGACCTTGTCGTACCTGCGTGGTCTGATGGAGACATGAGCACGCCGGCGATCTCCCCAGCAGCGCGCCGCCCGGCGTATCAACTGGTCAGGCGGCGCCCGGCGGTGGCGCCAGAGCTGCTGGCCGACCCGCTGCAGCAGTACGTCGCCGACCACACCGACGGGCCGCTGCTGGTCGTCGGCGGCCCGGGGACAGGCAAGACGACCGTGCTGGTCGAGGCGGTCGCGGCCCGGATCGCCGAGGGCGTCGACCCGGAGCGGATCCTGGTGCTCACCTTCGGCCGGCGCGGGGCGGCGGCGCTGCGCGACCGGATCGAGGCGCGGATCGCCGGCGACCCCGGCCGCATCGTGCACGAGCCGCTGGTCAGGACCTTCCATGCGTACGCCTTCGGCCTGCTCCGCCGGGCCGCCGCCGAGCGGGGGGAACCGTCACCGCGGCTGCTCACCGGCCCGGAGCAGGATCTGATCATCCGAGAGCTGCTCGCCGTCGTCAGCGCCGACGAGACCCCCGACAAGATCGGCTGGCCCGACGCCCTACGACCCGCCCTGCCCACCCGGGCCTTCGCCCAGCAGTTGCGCGACCTGATGCAGCGCGCCGCCGAGCGGGGCGTCGGCCCGGCCGAGCTGGCCCGCCTCGGCGAGCGGCTCGGCCGCGACGACTGGCCGGCCGCGGCCCGCTTCCTCCGCGAGTATGTTGCGGTGCTGGCCCTGCGCGACGCGACGACCCGCGGCTCGACGGCGTACGACCCGGCCGAACTGGTCCGTGCCGCCACCGGCCTGCTCGCCGACGACCCGGCGCTCCTCGACGCCGAGCGCCGCCGGCTGGCACACGTGTACGTCGACGAACTGGCCGACACCGACCCGGCCCAGATCGAGCTGCTGTCCCTCATGGCCGGTGGCGGCAGCCCGCTGGTCGCGTTCGGTGACCCGGATTCGTCGGTCTACGGCTTCCGCGGCGCCGACCCGCAGGCGGTGAGCGGTTTCCCGATGCGCTTCCGAACGGCCTCCGGAGCGGTCGCCGAGACGCTGACCCTGCACACGAGCTACCGCACGGAGCCGGCCCTGCTGGCAGCGACGGCCCGCCTGGCCCGGCGGATGCGCGGCGCGGTCAGCCACCGGCCCCTGTACCCGCCGACCACCGCGCCGCCCCGGGCCCCACAGAAGGCGACGCCGACCGGCCCGGAGACACCGGTGCTGCCGGCGCCGACCACCGCCCAGCCCCGGGTCCCGCAGGAGGCGATGCCGATCGGCGCGGAGACACCGGTGCTGCCGGCGCCGACCACCGCCCAGCCCCGGGTCCCGCAGGAGGCGACGCCGGCGGGCCCGGAGACATCGGTGCCGCGCTCCGAGCAGCGGCCCGGCCGGCCAGGTGCCGGTGCCAGTGGCGCCGCGGGGGATCCGCCCGTCGAGGCGGGGGCGGTGGTTCGGACCTTCCGATCGCCGACCAGCGAGACGGCGTACGTCGCCCATGCGCTTCGGGAAGCGCATCTGCTGCACGGCGTTGCGTGGTCGCGGATGGCCGTGCTGCTGCGGTCGACGTCGTTGCAGTTGCCGTCGTTGCAGCGGGGGCTGGCCGCCGCCGGAGTGCCGACCGTGATCCACTCCGAGGATCTGCCTTTGCACCTGCAGCCGGCGGTCGCACCATTCCTGCTGCTCCTGCGGTGTGCGCTTGAGCCCGGGAGGCTCGATGAGGAGGCCGCTGTCGCGTTGTTGCATTCGCCGCTCGGCGGGGCGGATCCGCTGGCGGAGCGGCGGCTGCGGCAGGGACTGCGAGCGCTCGCGCTGGCCGCGGGGGACCGGCGCCCGTCCGGCGAGCTGCTGGTCGACGCGGTCCGGGATCCGGCCGGGCTCGATGTCGTCGAGCGGCGCTGGGCGGCGCCCGCGCAGCGGGTCGCGCGGCTGCTGGCAACCGCCCGCGAGGCCGCTGCGGCGCCCGGCGCGACGGCCGAGCAGGTGCTGTGGGAGATCTGGCGCGACAGCGGCCTGTCCGAACGCTGGTACGCGATGAGCACCCGGGGCGCTCCGGTGGAGCCGGGCGCCGAGGGCGGCCGGTCCCGGCAGTGGCGGGCCGAGGCCGCCGACCGGGATCTCGACGCGATGGTCGTGCTCTTCGACGCCGCCGCCCGCTTCGTCGACCGGCTGCCGGGGGCCCGGCCCGAGGTCTTCCTCGATCACGTCCTCGGCCAGGAGCTGCCCGCCGACTCGATCGCGCCGAGCGGCGACCGGGGCGAGGCGGTGCGCCTGCTCACCGCGCACGCCGCGAAGGGCCTGGAGTGGGACGTCGTGGTGCTCGCCGGAGTCCAGGAGGGAATCTGGCCCGACCTGCGCCTGCGCGGCAGCCTGCTCGGCTCGGAACGGCTGGTCGACTTCCTGGCCGGGCGTGCGGCGTCCGGCGCGGCCGCTGTCGTGGGCCAGACGTCGGCCCTGCTGGACGAGGAGCGGCGATTGTTCTACGTGGCGGCCACTCGCGCCCGTCAGCGTCTGGTGGTTACCGCCGTCGCATCGGCCAGCGTCGGCGGCGCCGACGGCGAGGAACAGCCGAGCCGCTTCCTGTCCGAGCTGGCAATGCCCGACCAGCGCGGCGGTCACGGCCCCGACGGCCCGCCTGCCCCCGACCCCGACGATCCCGGCCCCCCCGACCCCGACGGTCCCGGCCCGCCCGATCCCGACCTCGGTCCGCGGGAGTCCGATCCCGGCCCGCCCGGGCCTGACGGCCCGCACGAGAGCGCGCGGACTCAAGGCGCCGGCGTTTCCGGTCCGGCCGGCGGCGTCCAGGAGCAGGTCAAGGCCACAGCGGAGGCCGATGCCGGCGTACCGGGCGGTGTGGCGGGCGGCGTACCGGACGGTGTGGCGGGTGGTGCGACGGACACTGAGCTGGTCGCGGGGAAGCCGCCTCGGGCCCTGACCTTGGCCGCGCTCGTTGCTGAGCTGCGTACGGCTGTGGTTGCCTCGGGAATCGATCCGGCCCGGCGGCGGGCCGCGGCGGCCGAGTTGGCCCGGCTCGCGGCCGCCGGCGTGCCCGGCGCCCATCCCGACGAATGGTGGGGCCTGCGGGGCCTGTCCGACGACCGGCCGCTGGTCGACGACGGCGATCCGGTCAAGGTGACGCCCTCCTCGATGGAGAGTGCACTGCGCTGCAGCCTGCGCTGGCTGCTCGAACGCCACGGCGGTGCCGCCCCGCCGGGCCCGGCGCAGGGGGTCGGCAATCTCGTGCACGCCGCCGCGATGCTCGCCGAGGATGCCAACGCCGACCGGGAACGCCTGGTCGAGTACGTCTCCGCGCGTTTCGATGCGATCGAGCTGGCGGCGCGCTGGCTGGCCGGCCCCGAGCAGGAACGCGCGCAGGGGATGGTCGACAAGCTGTTGCGCTGGCTGGCCCGCAATCCGCGGCGGCTGCTCGCCATCGAGCACGAGTTCACGGTGCGGCTCGACGACCCGCGGCGGCCGATCCAGCTGACCGGGCGGGTCGACCGGCTCGAAGTCGACGAGCATGGCCGGCTCGTCGTGATCGACCTGAAGACCGGCAAGACCACCGTCGTGTCGGCCGACGTCGAGGAGCACGCGCAACTGGCCGGCTACCAGGCGGCGGTCGCCGCGGGCGCGTTCGCCGACTTCGGGTCCGAGAGCGGCGGGGCCGCGCTGGTGCAGCTCGGGCCCACCAAGGAGGCCCGCGAGCAGATGCAGCTCCCGCTGGCCGAGGCGGAAGATCCCAACTGGGCGTACGCGATGGTCCGCCGCACCGCCGACACGATGGCAGCGGCTACGTTCTCCGCCGTGGCCAATTCCAAGTGCCGGGTATGCCCTGTGCGCACCGCCTGCCCGATCTCGGGTCAGGGCCGGCAGGTCGTCGAGCCGTGAGCCAGCCCAGCCTCTTCGCCGAGACGCCGGCCCGGCCGCGCCGGCAGGCCGACTCGGGGCCACGCTACACACCGCTGGAGCTGGCGAAACTGTTGCGCCTGCACGCGCCGACGCCGGAGCAGGCGGCGATCATCGCGGCGCCGGTCGAGCCCGTGCTGGTGGTGGCGGGGGCCGGGTCGGGCAAGACGGAGACGATGGCCTCCCGGGTGGTGTGGCTGGTCGCGAACGGCTACGCGCACCCGGACGAGATCCTCGGCCTGACCTTCACCCGCAAGGCGGCCGGCGAGCTGGCGCACCGGGTCCGGACCCGGCTCGGGCAGCTGGTCCGGCGGCTCGGCCGGGACGACATGTTCGCCGGCGAGGCCACCGTGTCGACGTATCACTCCTATGCCGCCCGGGTGGTCACCGAGCACGGCCTGCGAGCCGGCTACGAGCCGTCGGCGCGGCTACTGACCGAGGCCGCCCGGTGGCAGATCGTCGACTCGCTGGTCCGGTCGTACACGGGCGAGATGACCGGGCTGAACCGGGCGCCGATGACGGTCACCGACGACGTGCTCGCGTTGTCGGGGGAGCTGGCCGAGCATCTGGTCACCCCGGACGAGCTGGCGGCCTGGACGGGGCGGTTCTTCGCCGAGGTGCAGTCGCTGCCGGGCCGCGTCTACAAGGATGTCACCGACGTGCTGCACCGGCAGCGGCACCGGCTCACCCTGCTGCCGCTGGTGCGGGCGTACGACCAGCGCAAACTCGACTTGGAGGCGATGGACTTCGGCGACCAGATGGCCCGGGCCGCGCGGGTGGCCCGCGATCATCCGGCGGTCGGCGAGATCGAACGCGGCCGCTTCGCGATCGTGCTCCTGGACGAGTATCAGGACACCAGCCACGCCCAGGTGGTGATGCTCAACGCGCTCTTCGGCGGCGGCCACCCGGTGACCGCTGTCGGTGACCCGTGCCAGTCGATCTACGGCTGGCGGGGCGCCTCGGCGGGCACCCTGGACCGGTTCCCGGCCGAGTTCACCGGGCCCGGCGGCCGCGACGCCTGGGTGCTGACGCTGACCCGGAGCTGGCGCAACCGCCCGGAGATCCTGCGGGTGGCGAACGCTCTCTCCGGGCCTTTGCGGGCCTCCGGAGCCCGGGTAGCCGAGCTGATCCCGGCGCACCGGGTGGCCGAGCGCGTCGGCGCCCGCACGGTCGCCTGCGCACTGCTCCCGTCGTACGCGGAGGAAGCGGGCTGGATCGCCGACTCGATGCTGGCCGCCTGGCGCGCGTCGGCCGGGATGCCCGGCGCGTTGCCAGGCGAGATCCCACTGGAGAAGCGGCCGACCAGCGCCGTGCTGGTCCGGGTGCGCAGCCAGATCGCGGCGATCGAGGAGGCGCTGCGCTCGCGCGGCCTGCCGGTCGAGGTCGTCGGGCTCGGCGGCCTGCTGGACACGCCCGAGGTCCGCGATGTGGTCTGCACGCTGCGGGTGCTGGCCGACCCGGCCGACGGCGCGTCCCTGCTGCGCCTGCTGACCGGCGCCCGCTGGCGGATCGGCCCTCGTGACCTGGTCGCGCTGCACCGCCGGTCGCGGGCGATCGCCGCCGCGCGGTCCGCCGGCACGGACGTCGAGGAACCGGACGAGGTCGTGGCCGACCGGCTGGACGATGCCTCGCTGGTCGAGGCGATGGCCGATCTCGGCGCCCCGCAGCTGTATTCGGCTGAGGGCTACCTGCGGCTGCGCGCCTACAGCCGGGAGCTGTCCGCGCTGCGGCAGCGCCTCGACCAGCCGCTGCCTGACCTGGTCGCGGATATCGAACGCACGATCGGCCTGGACGTCGAGGTGGCCGTGCGCGGCTGGGGCGCGGGCGACGCGGGCCTGGCCCGCGGCCACCTGGACGCGCTCGGCGACGTCGCAGCCCGGTACGCGA
>JAVHVY010000455.1:0-4283 GCA_032160305.1 Actinoplanes sp. | reverse complement strand
AGAGCTCCGCGCTCACGAGAGTTCGGGGGCTCCGCCGGTCTCGGCCAGCCACGTCTTCTCCAGCACCGCGAGGGTGCCGTCCTGGCGCAGCTGGTCGACCGCCTTGCTGACACAGCGGGTCAGCGGGGAGTCCTTGTCCAGCACCAGGCCGAACTGCTCGGGCACGCCGACCTGCGGCAGCTGGCCGACGATCACGCCGTTGTCCAGCTCGGCGCCGGTCATGTAGAACCCCGTCGGCAGGTCCACGACCAGGCCGTCGACCGTGCCGTTCTGCAGGGCCTTCTTCGCGTCGTCGTTGCTGTTGAAGACCTGCGGCTGCTGCTTCGGCTTGATCAGCTCGGTGATCGCCTGCAGGCTGGTCGTGCCGACCTGGGCGCCGAGCTTGGCGTCGGCCAGCCCGGCGATCGTCGTCTGCCCGGCGATCTTCGAGCCCTTGGTGGTGATCACGGTCTGCCGCACGAGGTAGTACGGCGAGCTGAAGTCGACCGCTTTCTTGCGCTCGTTGGTGATCGAGAACTGGTTGATGTCGACGTCGTACGCCTTCGGCCCCGGCGCGATGGCGTTGTTGAACGGCACCTGCGTCCAGGCGACCTTGGTGGCCGGATAGCCGAGCCGCTCAGCGACGTTGTACGCCACCGCCGACTCGAAGCCCTTGCCGTTGGCCGGCTTGTTGTCGCTGAACCACGGCTCGTACGCCGGGTTGTCGGTGCCGATCGTGAGGGTGCCGGCCGTCCGGGTGGAGAGCGCGCCGGGGGCGCAGACGTTCTCCGACGCGGAGGCGGAGCCGCTCGCACCGGGGGTCGCGTCGTCCGCGGGGCCGCAACCGGTGAGGACGGCGAGGAACAAGGTCGCGCCGGCGAGCGCGGTGAGGGTGTTTCTGCTGACCATGACGGCGAGCCTAGGGCACGCTCTGTCGGATGGGGCCGTCCGAAGCCATCCCGTAATGAGCTGCAACAATCGTTTCCCGTGAAGACGTTCGAAGAGCTGTTCGCCGAGTTGCAGGCCAAGGCCGAGCAGCGGAGTCCGGGCTCGGCCACCGTGGCCGCCCTGGACAAAGGAGTGCATTTCATCGGCAAGAAGGTCGTCGAGGAGGCGGCCGAGTCGTGGATGGCCGCCGAGCACGAGGGCCCCGAACGCGCCGCCGAAGAGATCTCCCAGCTGCTCTACCAGGCCCAGGTGCTGATGATCGCCACCGGTCTCGACCTTGAGGACGTCTACCGACATCTGTGACGTGTGTCCCGGCTTTCCCGTTCACCCGAGAAGAAGGATCACGTTCGCCATGCTCCGTGTCGCCGTCCCGAACAAGGGCACGCTCTCCGCTCCGGCCTCGCAGATGCTGCACGACGCCGGCTATCTGCAGCGCACCGACCCGAAAGACCTGATCTGCCGCGACGAGGCCAACACCGTCGAGTTCTTCTATCTGCGCCCGCGTGACATCGCCACCTACGTCGGCTCGGGCGAGCTCGATCTCGGCATCACCGGCCGGGACCTGCTGGTCGAGTCGGGCGTGCCGGCCGCCGAGCTGCTCGATCTGGGCTTCGGCGGCGCGACCTTCCGCTGGGCGGCGCCGCCCGGCACGCTGGAGTCGGCCGACCAGATCGGCGGCCTGCGGATCGCCACCGCCTACCCCGGCGTGGTGGAGCGGCACCTGGCGGAGCACAACCTGAAAGCCGACATCGTCCGGCTCGACGGTGCGGTCGAGAACGCGGTGCGCCTCGGCGTCGCCGACCTGATCGCCGACGTGGTGGAGACCGGGACGACCCTGCGCCAGGCCGGTCTGGTCACGATCGGCGAGCCGATCCTGCGTTCGTCGGCCATCCTGATCGCCCGTACCGGCGGCGCGGAGCGCCGGGCGGCGCAACTGCTGCGCCGGCTGCAGGGCGTGCTGGTCGCGCGGGGTTACGTGATGCTGGCCTACGACGTGCGCGCCGACCTGCTGGAGCAGGCCACCGCGCTGACGCCGGGCATCGAGTCGCCGACCGTGTCCCCGTTGCGCCGGGAGGGCTGGGTGGCCGTGCAGGCGATGGTCCGCCGCCAGCAGGTCCACAAGATCATGGACGAGCTGTACGAGCTGGGCGCCCGGGCCATCCTCGTCACCGACATCAGCAACTGCCGGCTGTGAGTGGCACAGTGGTCGGTGTGACGTCTGCAGGCACGACGGTCGAGTTCCGGCCGAGGAAGATCCGCTGGGTCGCCGGGATCGCGGCCGGCGCGGTCGTGGTGCTGTTCACCGTGCTGAGCTTCGGCCTGCACGGTTCGACCGGCTTCGACAACTCGGGGCAGTTCCAGCGCGGCGACCAGAGCGCGATGATCGGCCTCGGCGTGCTGATCGGCCTGGGCATCCTGGCGTTCTGCCGGCCCCGGGTCCGCGCGGACGCCGAGGGGATCACGATCCGCAACGTCGTCGGCGGCTACCGGCTGCCGTGGTCGGTGGTGCGGGCGGTACGTTTCGACCGCAACTCGCCGTGGGCGATCCTCGACCTGCAGGACGACGAGCAGGTCTCCGTGCACGCGCTGCAGGCGGCCGACAAGGAGTATGCGGTGGAGGGGGTCCGGGCACTTCGGATCCTGTTCGCGGCGGCCACGGGAGAGCCTGGTAGAGTAGCGAACAGTCGACCACGCCCGGACGCGCTCTTGGAAACAGCAGCGAGTCCGAGCGCGAAAGAGGAGCCCGCCGGTTCCCACCCTGACGCCCCTGGTGTCCGGGTCCGGTCACCCAGCCCGGGGGATTAACCCGGGCCCGGGGCGCGTCCTCATGGACGCCGATGACCGGTCGAGCGGGCCCTGGCATGCGTGCCGGGGCCTTCTGCTTTCCCGTCGCCCGCCCGGTTCCACGGGGTGGGCTGGGGGCCGACCGACATTGGCAGCGCTTTCCCGCGGCGCAAGGCCGCAGGAGAGTACACATGGAGATCGTTCTGAGGAGGCCCCATCAGCGTCGAACCACGCGTGAACGAACAGATCCGGGCACGAGAAGTCCGTCTGGTCGGTCCTGAAGGCGAACAGGTGGGCATCGTCCCGCTCGAACGCGCCCTTCAGCTGGCCGCGGATGTTGACCTGGACCTGGTCGAGGTTGCTCCGATGGCGCGGCCGCCGGTGTGCAAGCTCATGGACTTCGGCAAGTTCAAGTACGAGAGCGCACTGAAGGCCCGCGAAGCGCGACGCAACCAGCAACAGACCGTCATCAAGGAAATGAAGTTGCGGCCGAAGATCGACCCGCACGACTACGAGACCAAAAAGGGTCACGTGGTGCGGTTCCTCAAGGCGGGCGACAAGGTCAAGGTGACGATCATGTTCCGTGGTCGTGAGCAGAGCCGTCCCGAGCTGGGTTTCCGGCTCCTGCGCCGGCTCAGCGAAGAGATCTCGGAACTCGGTTTCGTCGAGGCCAGTCCCAAGCAGGACGGCCGCAACATGATCATGGTGCTGGCTCCTCACCGGGCCACGAAGGCCGCCGCCGCGGCCACGATTGCCGCCAACGCGCGTCCGCCGCGTGAGCCGCGCGAGGGCGATGGTGCCGAGGCACCGGTCGCGGCGCAGTCCGCCGCCGACACCACCGCAGAGTAGTTAAGGAAGAGGCGTTCGTAGTGCCGAAGATGAAGAGCCACACCGGCATGGGTAAGCGGGTGCGGGTCACCGGCAAGGGCAAGATCCTGCGCGAGAAGGCCGGCAAGCGCCACCTGCTCGAAGGCAAGTCTTCCCACGTCACCCGCCGAATGACCGGCACGGTCGTGGTGGCCAAGGCCGACACCAAGCGAGTCAAGAAGATGCTGGGCCGCTGACGCGCGCGCCACACCCGTTCCCCTGTTAGGAGTACTGAGATGGCACGCGTCAAGCGGGCTGTGAACGCCCAGAAGAAGCGCCGTACGGTCCTGGAGTCCGCCAGCGGTTACCGCGGGCAGCGCTCCCGGCTGTACCGCAAGGCCAAAGAGCAGATGCTGCACTCGATGCAGTACGCCTACCGTGACCGCCGGGACCGCAAGGGCGACTTCCGCCAGTTGTGGATCCAGCGGATCAACGCGGGCGCCCGGGCCAACGGGATGACCTACAACCGGATGATCCAGGGTCTGAAGCTGGCCGGTGTCGAGGTCGACCGCAAGATCATGGCCGATATGGCCGTCAACGACCCCGCCTCGTTCGCGGCGATCGTCGAGATCGCCCGGGCTGCCGTCCTGGCCGAGGGCACCGGCGGCGCCGCCGCCCAGGCCGCCTGAGTAACGCAAGCACTGTCGAGGCGACCCCCCATCAGATCGGGGGGCCCCTCCCAGCCGGATGAGGTAGTTGCGCAG
>JAVHVY010000454.1:0-15843 GCA_032160305.1 Actinoplanes sp. | reverse complement strand
CGACGATCTACGCGCCCGCCTGCAGACCCAACAACGCCCTGACCAGGCATAGCCACCCATCAAGATCATCCTACTGCCCCTTTTGGTCGTACCTTGGCTGCACCCCCAGATGAGCCAAGGCAGTCTCCCCAGGTGAGTGCTCCGCTCCACGGTCGAACCTCCGCCGCTGGCAATTCCAAGATTTCCGCTCGGCCGTAGCTCAGCTGCCCGTCGCCATCCGGCATGTGCACTCGGAACTCGTCCGCACGGTCCAGGGATTCGGTGAGCATCTGCCGCCATTCGGCGTCGGGCACAGGACCCACATACTCTCTCGTCATACCGTGATCATCTCCTGTGGCGGCCAGCGATGCGATGCTCCGGCGTTCGGCACAGCCCCCTTCGCGGGAACCACGAAGGCCATCAGCCGTTATGAGTCTGTGGCCCGGAGCCGGGTCAGCTGATGAAGCAGTCGAAATCCGACAGGGTAGGCGCGCTGACCCCGGGCCGCAGAGCGTGCGGCAGATGCTCGGGCCAGAACGTTGTGGCTTCGGGTTTGCGCGAGAACGCGATGTGTCCCACGCGATGCTTGGCGTCGAGGCCGACCGGCGGTAGGCCACGATGTCGCGAGCCTACGGTGACGCCGTCGGCGAGGCGCTCGACGACTTCACTGCCCATTACCCGCGTCTGATCGACGATGAGCGGACGACCGGGTCGGACGACCATCCACCGCCGACGGCCGGTCTGCCACCGACGATGACCGCGTTGGGTCGGCGTAGGCTGATCCACACCGGAATTGGCACGTCGCGAGTCCGAAATGCTTCCAGGTCTATCGCGCCGTCCGCCCAGAGATTGGCGTGCACGGGATCCAGATGCTGCTGCACCTCGATCGTAGCCAAGCCGGGAACGGTGGTGCTGGGACCGGATCCGGGAGACCGAGCGCCGGGTGGACGCGCTGGACCGAGCCGGCATTGCCGACCGTCCTGATCAGCCACTGGCCCATGGTCCGGCAGCCGACCGACATCCTCTGGTTCCCCGAGTTCGCGTGGTGGTTCGGGGCGGAACGAACAACTGACTGGCACACCGCTACCACGCGGTCGTTGCGGTCTGCGGTCACCTGCACATTCCCCGGACCACTGAGCGCGATGGGTTCGCTTCGAGGAGGTCTCGCTGGGCTATCCCGGGGAATGGCGTCGCCACGGCGGCGAGCCGGACCCGAGCCGGCGCATCCTCGAGCCGGCCCGGTGATGCTCGCCGGCCTGCTGCCGCCGCGCGAGTGCATCACCGCCCGCCGGGTTTGGCTACTCGGCGACGGCGATCCTGCCGGCCAAGCGGGGAACCCCTGTGGCCGGCTGGCGTGGTCGGCAGTGTCCTGATTAGCCCGCGAACGCCGCCACGTACCCGTCGTCTGCCAGCGGTGAGCGGGTCAGCTCGGTGGACACCGCCAAGAGCAGGTGCACGGCGTCGGCCTGCTCCGCCACGCGCCGGTCCAGCGAGTCCCGGAGATCATCGATACCCGTGGCCGCAGCGCCGGAGAGCAAGCCCTCGGCCAGATACCACCCGGCGTGCTCGGTGACCAGCGCGAGCACGAGCGCGGTCGTGAGGTCGGCGCGCACCGACCGCAGCTCGGCGTCGGTCTCGTCGGCGAGCGCGGCCTGCATCGCCTGCGCGGTCATCCAGGCCACCTGCGCCTCCGCCAGAGCCAAGAGCCGCGAAGTCGTGGGAGCCGCCCCGGCGGTCCCGGCCGCCTGCTGCAATCGGTGTAACCGGATACGCAGCAGGTCGGCCGCCGTGTCGAGGTCGAGCGTGGAGACCGTTCGGTGCCCGGCTGGCCAGGCGGCATCGAGAGGATCCGCTGCTGCGGCGTCGCGGGCGGCCAGCGCACCGCCGGCCTGCAACAGCATCATCTCGTCGTCCCCGCCGGCCGAGCCGAACGCCATCGCGAGCCCCAGGTAGTCGGTCAGCCGGCTGGCCGGGAAGGAACCGAGGCCGCCGCACGACACCCGTGCCCGTCCCAGCGAACGTTCCGCTAGCCGGTGTACCGCGACTTTGGTGAGCATGGTGGTCACCTGGTCGTCGATCGCCGGGGCGTCCGACGAAGTACCTCCGTCGGCGTCGGGCCGTGGACCGAGGCGCCAGCAGGCCGGCAGCGCCCGGTCCGCGAGCGCCGTGGCGGCAAGCGCCTCGGCCACCGTGTCGACCAGCCGCCGCTGGACGGAGGAGTAGGAGAGGATCGGCCGAGCCGGGCCGGGCGCTGCGCTGGTAAGCCGCCGGCCGGCGTACGACAGCATGATCGCGGCTCCCGCCCGTGCGGCCGCGGCGAGCCCGACACCGATGCCGCCCCATCCGAGCCGCGGCAGCCCGGCGGTACGGCGGCTGCGGTCCTGGGTGGTCGGCTGCGGCTCGTGCAGGGTTCCGTCGTCACCGATCGACGCACCGTCGGACAGCCATCGCCGGTACGGCACTCGGACGCCGTCGAAACTGGTCGTTGCGGAGTCCACCGGCAGCAGGGGCGAGGTTCGGACCGGCCGGATCCGTACGCCGGGACACGGACCCTGCGCGGTACGCAGCGGCACCACGAACAGGAACATGCCGTGCAGCACGCCGGCGACGCGCAGCCGGGCGCCGACAACCGCCCACTTGGCCGTCCCGTCGTGACCGACCGCGGATGGGAACTTGGTGGCGGCCGGGGTCGGGCTCCGCAGGATGAAATCTCGCCGTTCGGGATCGAATTCGGCCTCGGTGAGTGGGTTTCCGCTGCTGCCGGCGTGGCCGACCTCCGTGACCAATGCGATGCCCAACGCGTCGGAAGGGAGACCGATTTCGGCCGGGAGGGTCGGTTCGGTGGCGAACGTGAGCACGGCGCCGGTCGCCATGCAATGGTGCAGGAACAGGACGTGGAATACGCACGGGTCGGTGACGACCGCGAGCTCTAGGATCCGCCGCAGCCGGTCCGGCCTGGTGAGCAACGGCTCGGATGTCGCTAGATGGTGCTGTACGTGGCGAATGCGCTCGTAGGTCAGCGCGTTGCGGTCGGCGCCGTCCACGGTCGGTGGGTCGAAGATCGGGTCGCTGAACACGTCGTCCACGGTCAGGCGTTCGGCGCGGGTCAACGGTGCCCTCCAGTCGATGGGTTGCCCGCAACGGCACGCGTCGGTGTCGACCGGGCGGGATCGCGTGACGTCAGCCACTGCTGCACGGCGGCAACGACCTCGCTGCCGTGCGCTGACATCATGGTCAGGTGGTCGCCGGCCACGGTCACACGCTCGGCCGTGCGTTGCCACGGCGTCGGTCGCTCATCCAGGAACAGCGATTCCTGCGCGGTGACGAGCAGGGTGGGCAGCGTGGACGGCGGGGGTTCCCAGCCGCGCATCAGCCGCAGGTACTGGCCCGCGGCGGTGAGTCGGCCGGTGTCCACGTCGCCCAGTGGACCGCGGCTGAGCAGTTCCCACAGCCGCGGCACGAGGACATCGTGGAGTCGATCATCGGGCCACAGCGCGTCGACGAGGACGACCCCGGCCGGGTGGTGTCCATCGGCGAGCAGTCGATGGGCGAGAGCGTGCGCCAGCCAGCCCCCGGACGAATGGCCGCACAACACCACGTCTGCAAGGTCGTCGCGGACCAACGCGGCGGCGTGCGCGGCGAGGAGCGCGTCGAGGTCGCGCGGTACCGGCTCGCCGGCCGCGAACCCCGGATGTGCCACCACCACCGCGTCCCGCACGCCGGAGAGCGGCGTCCGCCACGCGTCGAACTCGGCCGGTCCCCCGAGCGGCGTGATCGACGGCACCAGCACGAGCGGCGGTTCGGCCGGGCCGGTGGCCAGCTGCCGGGTGGTGATCGGGGGGAGGCGGCCGATGCCGAAGTCCTCGCGCAACTGTGCAGCGGCCACGACCATCGTGAGTGCCGCCCGCGCCAGGCCACGCCGGCATGCGTCCCGGTACATCGCGGCCAGGTCATCGGTGCCGGTTGCGGAGCGTCGGCGCGTGGCGAGGTGCCCGGCCAGGGCGGCTGGTGTCGGGTGATCGACGGCTACGGTGCCCGGCAGGGCCAGACCGGTGGCTGCCGACAACCGCCGGCCGAGGTCGGCGAGTGCCAGCGATCCGAATCCGAGGTCCGTGAAGCGTGCGTCGGCCGGGACCGCGCCGTCGTCGGGGAAGCCTGCTACTGCGCTGGCGTGCCGGCGCACCAGTCGGGTCAGTCCCGCCGGCCCGACACCGTCGTCCACCGCCGTATGCCGGTCTGGTTGCCGCTCATCCGTCTCGTCAGAGATGCGTGGCGGGGCATCCGCCCCGCTATGCGGCACCACCGGCGGCGGCGCATCGAGCGCTGCCGCGCGCAGCGGATTCTGCGGCCAGTACCGCCGGTGGCGGAACGGATACGTTGGCAGCGGCACAAGGCGACGGGCTCGCTGCCGATACCGCATCTCCCGGTCCAGTCCGACGCCGTTGGCCTGCGCCTGCGCCAGGGTCCGGCGCAGGCGCCGAATAGTGGCGTCGCCCCTAACGGCCGGCGAGTACACCAGGACCGGCGTGCCGAGGTCGTCGGCGGTCTGCTCGATCGCGGCCCCGAGGACCGGGTGCGCGCCGACCTGCACGAAATGGCGGCTACCGCGCGCGACGAGCCCGCTCACAGCCGGGTGCAGCCGGACCGGTTCCCGCAGGTTGCGGCACCAGTAGTCGGCGTCGAGGGTGCTGGTGTCGCGCGCGGCACCGTCGACGGTGGACACGAACGGGATGGTGGCGGCGGTCGGCCGGATCCTCTCGAGGCCGGCGCGGACCTCGGGCAGCAACTCGTCGACCCCGGCGCAGTGAGCGGCCACGTCGATCGCCAGGGGCCGTACCGAAACGCCGTCGGCCGTCAGCCGGGCGGTGAGTTCCTCGATCGCCGTTGCCGTGCCGGCGACCACTGTGGACCGGGGTCCGTTGATGGCAGCCACCGACACCGCGCCCCGCCACCGGCGGAGGCGTGGCTCGATCTGGTCGGGCGGAAGTGGCACTGCGACCATCGCGCCGCGCCCGGCCAACCGCAACAGCGCGCGGCTACGCACGACGACCACCCGCGCGGCGTCGGCCAGCGACAGCGCGCCGGCGATGTAGGCCGCCGCGACCTCGCCCTGGCTGTGCCCGATGACGGCGTCCGGCCGCACGCCCGCTGCGCGCCACAGCTGGGCGGTCGCCACCATCATCGCGAATAGGGCTGGTTGCACCACGTCCACCGAGTTCAGGGCGGGCGCCTGCGGGTCGCCGCGCAGCACCGCCGGCAGCGACCAGCCCAGGTGCGGCTCGAATGCCTCCGCTATGGCCTGTACCGCCTCGGCGAACGGCGCCGACTCGGCAAGCAACTCGCGGCCCATGGCAGTCCAGTGGGCTCCGTGCCCGGGGAACACGAACACGGTGGCGCCGGGCACTGCGGTGCCCCGCGCTACGTCGTCCCCGTCGAGGCCGGCGGCCAACCGGTCCAGCGCGGGTTGGTAGTCGCCGTGCGAGTCGGGCAGCACCACGGCCCGGTGCGCGTACGCGGTGCGCCCCCAGGCGAGTGTGTGGGCCACGTCGGCCAGGTCTGGTCGCCGACCGGCCAAGGTGTCCCGCAGACGGGCAGCCATCGCCGGCAGCGCCGTCGGGGTCGGCGCCGACAGTGGCAGCGGCGGCGACTCCGGCCCGGCGGGCGTCGCGCCTGACCTCGCCGCCGCAGGCGTCTCGTCGGTGGGTGCCTGTTCGAGGACGACGTGAGCGTTGGTCCCGCCGATCCCGAACGCCGATACGCCGATGCGGCGCGGCCTGCCCGTTGTCGGCCACGGCGTGGCAGCCTGCAGCAGTTCCACCGTCCCGCCGGACCAGTCAACGTGCGGGCTTGGCGGCCACGCGTGCAGGGTCTTCGGCAGCACGGCGTGCTGGAGTGCCAGGATGGCCTTCACCACACCGACGAGGCCGGCCGCAGCCTGGGTGTGGCCAAGGTTGGACTTGACCGAGCCGACGTACAGCGGGTCCCGCCGGTCGCGGTCGCGGCCGTAGGTGGCGAGCAGCGCGCTGACTTCGATCGGGTCGCCGAGCGGTGTTCCGGTCCCGTGCGCTTCGACGGCGTCGACGTCGCCCGGCCGCAAGCGCGCGTCGGCCAGTGCCCGTCGGATCAGTTCCTGCTGGGCCAGGCCGCTCGGCGCGGTCAGCCCGTTGCTCGCTCCATCGGCGTTGACGGCTGAGCCGAGCACGACGGCGAGCACACGGTGGCCGTCCCGGCGGGCCTTCGACAGCCGCTCGAGAACGAGTACAGCCGCTCCCTCCGACCACCCCGCGCCGTCGGCGTCGGCGCCGAACGCCTTGCACCGTCCATCCGGGGCCAGCGCCGACTGCCGGCTGAAGTCGACGAATCCGGCCGCCGTGGACATCACGGCGACCCCGGCGACGAACGCGCGATCGCATTCCCGGCCGCGGAGGGCACGACTCGCCTGGTGCAGTGCCACCAGCGACGAGGAGCAGGCGGTGTCCAGGGTGACCACCGGTCCGCGCAACCCCAGCAGGTACGCGATCCGGCCGCTGGCGACCGCGGCGGAGTTGCCGATCAGCAACTGTCCGTCGTACCGGCCGGGGTCCTCGCTCAGCCGCGGTGCGTAGTCGGATGCCATCATGCCCAGGAACACCCCGGTGTCAGAGTCACGGAGCTGCGCGGCGTCAAGACCCGCGTCCTCCATGGCCTCCCAGGTGACCTCGAGGAGGATCCGCTGCTGCGGATCCATGGCGACCGCTTCGGACGGGGTGATCCCGAAGAACGCGGCGTCGAACCCGGCGACATCGTCAAGGAACCCACCGGACCGGCAGTAGGTGCGTCCCGGACGGCCGGGGGTGGGGTCGAACAGACCCTCGGTCGGCCACCCTCGATCGGTGGGGAAGTCCACGACCGCGTCACGCTCGTCGAGCAACAGCGTCCAGAACGCGTCCGGTGTGTGCGCGCCGCCGGGCAGCCGGCATGCCATGCCGACCACGACCACCGGATCATCGTCCGCCGGTTCGGATCCGCCCGGCTCGTCGGCAGCGTGCGCCGGAAGGGCTTCGCGGTGGCGCTCGGGAGGCGCACCGGCCATGGCGGCCACCAGCCGCGCCGGCGTGGGATGGTCGAACAGTAGCGTGCTCGGCAGATCCCGGCCGAGCACGCTACCCAGGGCACGAACCAGGCGTACTGCCCCGAGCGAGGTGACGCCGCTGTCCCGGAAGGTGTCCTGCGGACCGATCGGCTGCCCGAGCTGTTCGGCGGCCAGGGCCATGACCAACTCGACGGTCGGTGTCGCTGCCGGCTGCACGTCCGGCTCTTCCCGGGGGTCCGGCCGCCGGGAGGGCGGTGCCTGGTGCACCGCGGCGGCCAGCTCGTCGAGCAGTTGGATCAGCCGGCGACGGGCCACCTTCCCCGAGGCCGTGTGCGGCAGCGCGGCCAGCGTGACCAGCTCGGCCGGCCAGGCGTGCTCGGCCACCCCGTTGACTGCCAGATGGGCGATGACCACGGCAAGCGTCATCGGGCGTCCGGTGTCCACCCTGACCAGGCACGGGTACTCGCCGAGGCGCTCGTCCGGGCGACCGACCACCGCAGCCTCACCGAGGCCGGCGAGGCCGGCGAGAGCCTGCTCGATCTCCAGCGCGTTGACCTTCCGTCCGCCGACGTTGATCTGCTCAGCGGCGCGACCGCGGAAGTCCACTGTGCCGTCGGGGCGCAGGCCCGCCAGGTCGGCGGTACGCAGCCAGCCGCTGCTGCGCATCGCCGCTGCGCTCAGCTCCGGTTCACCCAGGTAGCCGCGGAACTGGTACGGCGAGCGCACTTCCAGTTCGCCGACGACCCCGGCCGCACACGCCTGTCCGTCGGTGTCCACGACCCGCACCTGCGCTCCGTCGACGGGCCGCCCGATGGCGTGTCCCGCCGCGTCGGGGGCGTCGTCGATGTCGGTGAACAGGCCCGCGCCGACCTCGGACATACCCCACTGGACGACGACTCGGGCGCCGGTGAGCCGGGCCATGCCGGTGACCAGAGTGGCCGGCACGGCCGCACCCCCGGTGCGGACCAGCCGCAGGTGCGGGCGGTCGTTCACCGGCATCGGTTCCATGCGCGCCAACAGGTCGCGAAGCTGAGCCGGGACGGCGTACAGCACGGTCGGTCCGGTGCTGCGCGTCAGCGCCAGCAGCGAGTCGGCGTCCCATCTGGGCACGGGCACCTGCCGCGCGCCGACGGTAAGGCTCAGATGCACTGAGAGCAACCCGAACAAGTGGCTGAACGGGCTCGCACTCACCAGTGTGTCGCCGGACGTGGAACGATCGGCGCGGGCGACCGCCGCCGCGTTGGCGAGCAGGCCCTCGTGGGTGTGGACGCAGATTTTGGGGCGTGCCGACGTCGTGCCCGACGACGCGATGAGCACGAACGGATCGCCCGGACGGACCGTGACCGGTTCCGGGGACCTGGCGGCGAACGAGCGGTACACCTCGGCCAGGGAGGTCACCCCGACCGGCGTGCGGGGATCCGTTTCCGTGGTCGTCGCCGCGCCGGCCACGACGATCTGCCGCAGGTCGGGGCACCCGGTCAGCAGTGCCGGATCCGCAGCGTCGGCGAGCACCGCCGTTCGGGCGCCGGCCCGCTTCGCCAGCGCGGCGACGTCGCCGGGGGGACTGTACGGGTGTGCCGGAAGCAGAACCGCGCCGATGCTCGCGACGGCCACATGGGTCACCAGGAAGTCCCATCCGTTGGGCAGTTGGGCTACCACCACCTCCCCCGAGGTCACGTTCCAATCCTGCAGGGCACAGGCCAGCGCGTCGGCGTGTGCCCGCCAATCCAGCCAACTGAACCGCTCGGTACCGGTGTCCACCGCCACCGCGTCGCCGCGCGCATCGACCGCCGCGCGGAACAGGTCCGGCAAGGTCGGGCCGTGAACGGCTAGCGGTGGCGAGAGGTGGTAATCGTTTGTTGTCACGGACATGCCGAAACCTCCGGCGAGCGAGTGCGGTCGGCTACCGGCTGCGCGACGAGCGCGTACAAACCGAGGCCCAGCGGCTCGCGCCCGGCTGGAGCCAGTCCGGCTGCGGCCAGCAGCCGGGTGTAGTCCGCCTCCGACCGCTCCCGGCCACCGGTGACCGCAAGCATCTGCAGGTCCCACAGTCCGGCCAGGGACGGTTCGAGCCCCGCCGGCAGGACCCGTTCGATGACGAGCAACCGGTCATCCGGCCGCATGACGGCGCGCACGTTGCCGAGGATCACGGCGCACTCGACGTCCGACCAGTCGTGCAGGATCCGCGACAGCAGGTACACGTCGCCGCCGCCGGGTGCGTCATGGAAGAAGTCCGTCGGCCGGACCGAGAGCCGGCCGCTCGCCAGGTGCTCCCGCGCGGCCGGGTGCAGGTCGGCGAGTACGTTTTCCTGGTCGGCGAGGACGCCGCGGGCGAACGGATTGTGCAGGAGCACCGCGCTCAAGAGCGTGCCGTCCCCGCCGCCGATGTCGACCACGCACGGCGCACCGTTGAGCGGCATGATCTCGGGGATGCGGTCAGCAAGCAACGAGGTCGTCGCCGACATCGCGCGGTCGAATCGGCGTCCCACCTCCAGGTGGCCGCGGAAATACTCGAAGTGCTCCACGCCGTACCCGTGCCGGAAGGCAGTCTCACCGGTACGCACCGCATCGGCGAAATGCCCCCAGGCGCGGTGGAACTCAGACCCGTACAGCTCGACGAGCGCCCGGAACGGACTCCCGGCCTGCAGCATCGTCCCGATCACGCCTGCCTCGTAACGCCCGTCTGCGTGCCGGGTGAGCACCCCCTCGGCGCCGAGAAACCGCAGCAGCCGCGTCGTCGCGTCAATGTCGCAACCGGCTGCGGCAGCCACCTCGGCGGGGGTAGCGGGGCCGGCAGCCAGGGCGTCGGCGATTCCGGCGGTCGCTGTCGCGTATACGGCCTGAGCCCGCCAGGTCCCGGTCATCAGTTCCAGCAGACGTGTCCCGGCGGCCTCGATGTCGTCGCCTCGCGGCGGCCCTTGGTGTCCGGTCGGTTGCCCGGCGTCGCGGGTGTCGCGGCCCACATCGCGCTCGTGGGCGGCGAGCAGGTCCGGCCAGTGCCCGGCGGCGCAGATCTCGATCCGGTGCACGTTCGACCGCTCACCGCGGCCGTCCGCCTCGGCGGCGCTCGAGAAGTAGAACACAGATCGACCGCCGGACTCGGGCTGCTCGTGGGGGTTGTAACCGCCGCCGTCGGGGACCATGCCGAACGCCGTACCCAGATGTGCGGTGAGACCCGCGACGTGGTCGGCCACCGGCGGGTCGACCTCGAATGCGATGTGCGTTTCGTGTTCCCCCGCACGTTCCCGAGCGACGATGTCCTCAAGAGGGACGCCGGCCGGCAGCCCGTCGTCGTCCGTGGCCAGGACGAACACCTCGATCTGCCGAACGTCCGCGCAGTCCGGCAGTTGACCGGTGAGGATCACCACCGGCAGCGAGGCGGACTCCACCCCGTACCGACCAGCGAGCCGCCGAGTGACGATGACGCTGGGAACGGCGGGGGAAACCGCACATCCGATCGAGGTGAGGATCTGGTGCACGTCCTCGACGCGCTCAGGAAACACCAGGATTCCTCCGTGCCGGAGGCGGCAGCCGCGCGGGACTCCGGCCGACCCGGCCCCGAGAACCGCGCCCATGAGGGTGGAAGCGTCAGAATCGACGAGCAGGTTAACAAGGCGCAAAAGACGGGTGACGTCGTGGCGGTCGATCACCGGGCACTCCAGATATCGGGTGCGGAGTCAGGGCGACCACGTTGTCGCCGCAGAGTGCTTGAGCTGGGTGAGTGGCGGCTGGGGAGGTAAGCGGGCGAGTCAGACCACGTAGGCGAGCATGGACTTTTACGCTTCACGAAACCATCGGGAATCTCTGCCGATCGCATCATCACTTATACCCGATAGTGGTGGGTAGTAGCCAAATCTTGAACGTGTCGGGTCACTGATGGTAATACCGCGGGGCCACAACTGACGCCGGCCGAGACCACAGACGTGCCCCTCAGACCACCGAAGGGTGCGTTAACTGTCCTGAGGGGTGCGTTACCTGTCCTGACCTGGGACGAGTCTTCCCGGAATGTAACGTCCCTCACGTACTGGAGTCTATTTCGACTGTCCAGTGTCGACGGCTGTAGTGGTTGAGATGTGAGAGCCTGTGAAATAACCAGCTCAGGCGGCGTTTGGAGCTTCGGCGGGCCCGCTGTTGGCTTCCGAGGGCGTCTCTTTCGGGGACTGTTTGCGAGCCCCGCCCTTCGGCGAGACGGACCGGCTCCCACAACCCGTTGTGCAACTGATTCAACGTTCCGTCACGATCCCACTTCCGGAAGTAACAGTAAACGGTGCGCCACGGCGGAAAATCGACCGGCAACGCCCGCCACACGACACCGTTGTGGTCCAGATAGCGGATCGCGTCCACAATGTCACGCCGCGCATACAACACCGGGCGTCCACCGGCACCCGTTCGGCGAACTCGCCCGCCGGTTCGACATCTGCGACGGGGGTCGGCCGGCTCGTCGACTTCAACCGCTGCTGGACTTGAGGACTGCGGATCCACAGCAGTCGGGTCTTCGGCGACGGGGCGTCCAGCAACGCGGTCGCCAGCGGCGTCAGGGCCGGGTTGGCGCAGCCGGTGCCGTCGTCGAGCAGGATGGTCTGCCACCAACGCCTTCTAGGCCGGAGGGGCCGGCTTCGGCCGGCCCACCGGGCGCTCACCGTGTGGGCCTTTGCGCACCGCGTGACCCGCAGGCACCCTCAGACCCGCTGAGTATTACACCGAAATCGTAGAGGGGCACTTTTCCGGACCACGATGTTTGTCGATGTGACACGATCTGGGTTCACTCTGTGTGCATGACTGTGGGTATGCCGAGGTGGGTTTGACGGCCGCGGTCGAGGCTCGCCAGTTTGCCTGAGGCTGCGTCGAGGCTGACTTGCAGTCCTTGGACCTCGCCGAGCCAGCCGTTGCCGCGTGCTTCTTCCAGGCGGGCATGGAGATTGTCGATGATCTCGGCGAGGCGGCCTCGTTGTCGTGGGTCGATGCGCAGCATCGGGCAGCGGATGCAGGCGTGTTCGTGGTTGCAGGGGGTTCCGTAGGGCCGTCCGCAAGTGCCGAGCTCGACCTTGCGGAGTTGGAAGTGCTGTTCGAACTCGTCCCATTCGGCGTCGGTGGGTTCGCGGTATTCGGCTTGTGGACGCAGCGATCGGCGTTGGGCGAGGAAGGCCCGGTAGGAGCGGATCAGTTCGTCTTGGAAGACGGCGAGGTAGTGCTGGGTGGTGCTGATGTTGTCGTGGCCGAGGATCTTCGCGGCGATGTGCACGGGCAGGCCGCCGGTGACCGCGTCGGTGACGAACATGCGTCGGAAGTCGTGTGGGGTGTAGCGCAGCGGTTGTCCGGCGGCGTCGGTGAGGCCGACACGGGCCAAAGTCTCGTTGAGCAGCTTCTGGACGACGGTGCTGCTGATGACTTCGCGGCGCCATCCGCGTTGACGTTGGAACAGGTGCGGTAGCGGCGGACCGGTGACACGCTCGTGGTAGTCATAGCGTCGGACCAGCGGGATCCGCGCATCGGTGCCGCGGCTTCGGGCGATGATCGAAGCGAGAACGCTGGCCAGTTCTGGTGGAACCAGCAGCAGCCGTTCTTGGTCGCTCTTGGACGGCACGATTTGCAGCAGGGGGACGATCTCGCCGGTGTCGGGCAGCTTGTGGGAGACCAGTGCCAGGTGGGTGATCTCCAGGAGTTCTTCGACGCGGACACCGGTGTGGCGCAGCGTTTCGATGATGGCCCAGGCCCAGAAAGCCTTGTCCTCGCCGACGGTGAGGTTCAGGCGTTCGCCGGAGCTGACATCGTCGACGGTGACATAGAGGGCGCCGTGCTGCGACGGGTGCGGTGAAGTCCCGCCGTAGGTGGTGACCCGCTGGTAGGTGCGCTGATCGTGGGTGAACAGTTCGTCGATCGGCGTGTTCGTGGCCTGCGCTAACAGGTCACGTTGCCACCGATGGTGTTCGGTGGCGTTGTCGGCCAGCAGTTGCAGGTGCGGCAGGCGGTCGCGGATGCGTTGGTGGACTGTGGCGGTGGTCTTGCGCACGATTTTGGCCTGGCCGCCGACCTCGCTTTTGCGGATGGGGCAGGCCACTGCCCAGCGAGCCCAGGACGGGTCTTCCAGCGCCCACTGCTGCAAATCGAGGTAGAACGCGCGGACGCGGGTGAGGATGCTGAGCCGGCCTCGTCCTCGTCGTGCCCGACCGGCGCCGGTGTGGTGCAGGCGTTCCTTCCACGCGATGGCGACGTCAAGTGGCAGATCGATGGAGTCGATGCCGGGGTGGTGGGCTTCCAGGTCGGCCCAGAAGATCCCCACGAGGGTGGTGACGATGTTGCGCAGCGACGCGTAGTCCAGGTTGGGTTTGCGTTCTTCGAGGTAGCGCACGAGCAGGTCCCGGACCGGATGGCACCGGATCTGGTAGGCCTCGACCATCTCGGCGACGCTGCGTTGACCGGTGCGCTGCGCGGAGCGCAGGCTGGAGTTGCGTGGCAGGATGCCCATCGCGGCGCAAACTTGCCAGGCGCCGTGCATGCCGGGCCATTGGTGTCCGATGCGGTCGATGCAGAAGGCGTGGGCCTCGGCGAAGTCGTCGGCGTCGAGGTCGTTGAGGTTCTTGCCGGTGTGCAGGCACAGCTTGGCCAGGACCGCGCGGACGGTGCTTTGCTGTCGTGCGATCATTCCCAGCCCAGCAGCGGCCTGATGCGCCTGGTCGAACGCCTCCGGTGAGATCGTTCTGCCGACATAGGCGAACAAGGCAACCGGGTTGCAGTCGGACAAGAATCGATACCCTGGTGCGATCAGCCGCAGCAGGAGCAGATCGACCAGGCCGTCACGCAGGTTGGAGCGGAACGGCCCACGGGTCTGTTTCGCGGGGCCGCCACACAGCGTGTCGATCCAAGCCGCGTCCTCACCGCAGGCAGCGAACCAGCGTTCCTGCCAGCTGCGGCCCGGATGCTCGTCAAGCCAGTCGAGGATCTGCTCGGCCCCGCGTCGGCGCATCCGCAGCTGGCTGGCCCGCACCGCGTTCGTCGGTGTTTCCCAATGCGGCAGCGACGTCAGCCGATCCAACACGCCGCGGGCCGAGAGAAGATCGATCGGACCTTCACGGTGAACATGAGGATGCGTCCAATCGCCGGCCAGTAGCCGCAATCGGGGGGCGTCGACCGCCGGACGGGTCGTCGTCTGCGTCATCGCCCGCTCGTCCCGAACAGCACGCTCAGATCGGCCGGATCGTAGCCTGAGCCGATAGCGCTCGGCGTCGGCGGCGCGGCGGCCTGGACTTCACGGTCGGCCAGGTGACGACGCACCCGATCGATGACCTCCCGATCGTCGGTCTCCAGATAGATTTGAGTCGTGGTCAGGTTGGCGTGACCGAGCACGGTTTGCACGTCGCGCAACGACAGGTTGCCGTCACGAACCATCCGCAATGCACAGGTGTGCCGCAGGTCGTGCATCGTCCAGTTGGTGCCGAGCAGGCCGTTGACGCGGCGAAACACTGCCCGCAGCGCGTCGTAGGTCAACGCGACCCGCGCCGGATCGCCGCCACCGCGACGCTTGCGCAACGTCCACCACAGCGTTTCCCCAGCCGGGACCCTGCCGGCGCCGGCGAGGTAGAGCCGTAGCCACACGAACGCGTCCGGACTGGCCGCCAGCCACTGCTCCGCGTCGGTGCCCTTGCGCCGCACCCTGATCAGCTGATCACCCCAGTCAACATCGCCAGCCCGCAGATGGACCAGTTCGCTGGCCCGCGCTGCAGTGCTGATCGCGAATGCCAGAATGGCCCGGTCCCGGTCCGAGGCCATCGCCGCGAACAACGCGTCCCATGCCTCGTCAGTCATCGCCCGGGGTGCTCGCTTGGCGACCTTCGGGTTGAACCGCAGCCGCCCTTCCGGCCGGAACCGCTGCAGCGGGTTGTGGTGCGCGTTCGCCCGGCCCTCCGCGGAGCGCTCGACCGGGATCGGGTTCGTCACCGGGCCCACGCCCTGGCTGGCCCAGAATTCGTAGAAGCTTCGCACTACCGCGTTGCTATGCCGGATCGTGCGCGGCATGTACTCATCACCCGGATACTGCTTACGGGTCAACGGATTCACCGTCCCCGCCGTGACTGCCGAACGGGTCCGGCGACGGGCGACCGGCTTGCTGGCCTGCATCAGCCACAACACGAAGTCACGACCCTCATCCGGTGACGCCACATCCCAGGCGACATCAACTGCTCTGAGGAACCTCCACCAGCGCAGCAAATCGTAGGCGTAACTGCGTACCGAGCCGATCCGATTACCCGAAGCCCGGAAGTCCCGCAAGTAGGCCGTGACCGCGTCGATCGGCCCGCCATCGCCGTCCACCACCAGGAACGGCACCACACCCGCTGCCTCGATAACCCTGCCCCAGCGCGGCAGCACGATCGACGCGATTTCCCGGCCCCGCCCGACTACCGCTCGCATACACCCTGCTCATCCAGAGACCGACAGTTCCAGATGATCAACCCCTGAACCCGAACATGGTCACGCTATGTATACCGAACTAGTGACATCTGAACGGAACCCCGTAGTCCGGTCAACATGTGCGCATTGGTCCTGGTCAAAGTTGATCTAGGTTTTGGATCCTCTGCCAGGGGTGCGTCGCCGGGATGATCTGGCGACATCAGTTGGCGGGCTTGCCGAACCAGCGGGAGAGGTGGTCGTCCAGGTCCTGCTGATCGTCGCCGATCCAGGCGACGTGGCCGTCGGGGCGTAGCAGGACGCATGGATATCGAGTACTGCAGTGGGATCCCCGAGGTACTCGACCCGGTCTGACCAGTCGCCGACGGTCAGGCGTTCGGTGCGGTCCA
>JAVHVY010000418.1:0-5296 GCA_032160305.1 Actinoplanes sp. | reverse complement strand
TGGATGGTGGAGATGGTCGACTCGCGGCCGGCCGGATCGATGACCTGGACGTCGATCTTCGGCCCGTAGAACGCCGCCTCGCCCGGCACGGCCCGGTAGTCGATGCCGGCCGCGTCGAGCGCGTCGCGCAGCAACTGCTCCGAGCGCTCCCAGTCCTGGTCGGAACCGGCGTACTTGCCGCCGGAGCCGCGCAGCGACAGCTGGTAGGACGACGCCCGCATGCCCAGGGCGGCGTGCACCTGCGCCATCTGCCGCAGCACCCCGGCGACCTCCGCGCCGACCTGGTCGGGGGCGCAGAAGTCGTGCGCGTCGTTGAGCAGCATCGCCCGGACCCGGGTCAGCCCGCCGACCACGCCGGAGCGTTCGGCCCGGTACTGGTTGCCCAGCTCGGCTATCCGCACCGGCAGCTCCCGGTACGAGCGGCCCCGGGACTTGAAGATCAGCGCGTGGTGCGGGCACAGGCTCGGCCGCAGCACCAGGTCGTCGTCGCCGAGGCGGATCGGCGGGAACATGTCGTCGGCGAAGTTGTGCCAGTGGCCGGACGACTCGTACATCTCGCGCTTGCCGAGCACCGGCGAGTAGACGTGCTGGTAACCGGCTCGGCGTTCCAGCTCGTGCAGGTAGGACTCGACCTGGTAGCGGGCGGCGGCGCCGGCGGGCAGCCAGAACGGCAGCCCCGCCCCGATCGTCGGGTCGGAGTCGAAGAGGTCGAGCTCGCGCCCGAGCTTGCGGTGGTCGATCATGGTGGGTCACTCCTCGCAGGTGTGCGGGCGGGCGCACCGAGGACCACGCGAAACGGCCCCGGGCGAATCGCCCGGGGCCGTTCGGCAACTGAGATCAGGTCAGCGCGGAACCTCGCCGGGACATCCCGGCGTCGTCGTCGCCAACCGCAAGACCATGCCCGCATCGTACGAGTGATCCGGCGGCGGCGCGAGCGCATTATTCGCTCAGCCGGCGGTTGGCTACGGGTCGACCAGCGGCTTCTTCGGGCAGCCGTGCGCGGACTTCCAGGCGGCCACCGCGGCCGCCGCCGACTTGTTGCCGCCCTTGCGCCATGCGTCCAGATACGGCCAGGGGTAGACCGTGCCGCGTTGCACCCACCAGTCACCCACTTTGGAGCACGGCGGGGAGATGCCGAAGTGCAGGTGGCAGGCGCCGGCGTCGCCGGTGTCACCGACCTTGCCCAGGGTCTGGCCGGTGGTCACCCGGGCGCCGACCGTGATCTTCGCGTTGATCACCGACAGGTGTGAGCCGTAGTACCGCACCCCGTCGTCGCCGAGCAGCGCGATGGAGAGCCCGCCGCGGGTGGCGCCCGCGTTGACCGACGCTTTCCAGGTGTCCTTGCGGTTCGCCACCAGAATGGTGCCGCTGGTGGCGGCGACGACCGTGTTGCCGCAGTTGGTGATGATGTCGGTCGCCGGGTAGTCGTGGTGCGTGTGGGCGTACGCATTGCGGCCGACGACCGGGAAGGCGTAGGTCGCCGCGGTCTTCTTCGCCGGGGTCGCGGACGGCTTGCCGGCCGCCGGGGCCGGCGCCGATTCCGGCGGGGTGGCCGACGGGGGTGCGGCGGTGGTCGGCGAGGGCACCACGAAGGTTGGTGGCGGTAGATCGGAGACGCCTGCCGCGCCGGGGGAACCGCAGCCGGCCAGTGCCGCGGTCAATGCCGTTCCGATCATCGCCAGGGTGCCGCGTCGCACGTCGCCGATCTCCCGTCCATGGGCTGCATGACCCCGGCGACCTTACGCCAGTGCCGGCGGCGGGGCGTCACCCCGTGAACGCCGGGGCGCCGCAACTCGCCGGAATCCGGGCGCGCAGGTTCCGGAACACTGAAGAGCGTCGATGCCTTGACAGTACCGCCCGGGCGAGCCGACGCTGGGGGAGCGCTTTCTCGAGCGGTAACACCCCGGACAAGTCCCCGAAACACTGGTGATCGCATGTCCCCCCGTCCCCGCCGTATCGCCGGGCTCGCCACGCTGACCCTCGTCCTCGCCGCGACCGCCCAGGCCACCACCCCGACCCCGGCCCACGCCGCCGTGCCGGCCGCCCCCGCCGGCTTCACCCTCACCTGGAGCGACGACTTCACGGGCGCCGCCAACACCGGCCTGAACACCGACGTGTGGCGCTACGACGCCGGTCCGGGCTCCAGCTTCGGCACCGGTGAGATCGAGACCACCACGACCAGCACCGCCAACGTCTACCAGGACGGCCAGGGCCACCTGATACTCAAAGCCCTGCACGCCGGCACCGACCCGAACGCCGGCTGGACCTCCGGCCGGATCGAGACGCAGGCCGACGGTTACGGCGCCCCGCCCGGCGGGGTGGTCCGGATCGAGTCGTCGCTCAAACAACCCGACGTCAGCACCACCAACGGCCTCGGCTACTGGCCGGCCTTCTGGATGCTCGGCTCGCCGTTGCGGGTCGGCGTGCCGTGGCCCGGCTCGGGCGAGGTGGACATGATGGAGACGGTCAACGGGCGGGAGTCTGTCTTCTCCACCGTGCACTGCGGGGTGAGCCCGGGCGGCCCGTGCAACGAGTCCTCCGGCATCGGCAGCGGCGAGCGGGCCTGCGCCGGCTGCAAGAGCGGCTATCACACGTACGCGGTGGAGATCGACCGGTCGACGTCGCCCGAACAGATCCGTTTCTACCTCGACGGCGCCAACTTCTACACGATGCCGTCGACCCAGGTGGACGCCACCACCTGGAACAACGCCATCCACCACAACTTCACGCCGATCTACGACCTGGCGATCGGCGGCGGATTCCCGGCCGCCTTCGGAGGTGGCCCGACCGCGGCGACGGTATCCGGCGGGCACCTGGACGTCGACTACCTCGCGGTCTACAACAAGGCGCCCGCCGCGCAGTCCACCTGGGGCACGAACGTCGCCCAGGGCAAGCCGGCCACCGCGTCGTCCAGTGAGAGCGCTGCCTTCGGGCCCGGCAACGTGACCGACACCAACCCGACCACCCGCTGGTCGAGCGCGTTCAGCGACCCGCAATGGGTGCAGGTCGACCTGGGGCAGACGCTCAACCTGAACCACGTCAGCCTGAACTGGGAGGCGGCTGCGGCGGCGAGCTATCAGATCCAGCTCTCCACCGACGGGACGAACTGGACCACCGCGGCGACGAAGACCGGCGGCACGAGTGAGCATCAGGATCTCGCGGTCTCCGGCTCGGCCCGGTACGTGCGGGTCAACGGCACCGCGCGGGTCTCCGGGTACGGTTATTCGCTCTACGATCTGCAGGTCTGGAGCGGGTCGTCCACGCCGACGGCGACGCTGCTCTCGCAGGGGCGTCCCGCGACCGCCTCGTCGACCGAGAACGCCGGCTTCCCGGCCGCGAACGCGGTCGACGGCAACACCGGCACCCGCTGGTCCAGCGCGTTCAGCGACCCGCAGTGGGTGCAGGTGGACCTCGGCGCGACCCACTCGATCAGCCAGGTCGTCCTCAACTGGGAGGCCGCCTACGGCACGGCGTTCCAGGTCCAGACCTCGAACAACGCCACGACCTGGACCTCGGTCTACTCAACCACCACCGGGACCGGCGGCGTCCAGACGCTGAATGTCACCGGCTCCGGCCGCTACCTGCGGATCTACGGTACTGCCCGCGGCACCCCGTACGGCTACTCGCTGTGGGAGCTGGGCGTCTACGGCACCTGACGCGCGAGACCCTCGACGCTCAGCTCGCCGAGTCCGGGGAGACCGGCAGGGGCGGCATGCCGGGCACTGGGCGCCCGCCGGGCACCTCGCCGCGGGCGACGGCGCCCGGCGCCTCCTCCCGGGTGATCCCGGCGGCCGCGTAGGCGTCCTCCTCGTCCAGCGTCTCGGCCTCCAGCAGGCGGTGGGCGAGCCGGCTGAGCTGGTCTCGGTGGCCCTGCAGGAGCTTGACCGCCTCGATGTAGCACTCGTCGACGATCCTGCGGACCTCCGCGTCGATCAGCTCTTTGGTGGCCGGCGCGGTCCCGTCGAGGCCGAACGGCGACTCGCTGCCCGGAGGCGGCAGCACGGTCACCGGTCCGATCGCCTCCGACATGCCCCACCGGCCGACCATCTGCCGGGCGATGTTGCTGACCTGGTCGAGGTCGCTCTCGGCGCCAGTCGTCAGGTCGCCGAAGACGACCTCCTCGGCGGCCCGGCCGCCGAGCGCGCCGATGATCCGGCCGCGCAGATACTTGGCGGAGTAGCCGTAGCGGTCGGCGGCGGGGCTCTGGAAGGTGACGCCGAGGGCCTGGCCGCGCGGAATAATTGAGATCTTGCGGACCGGGTCGGCGCCCGGGGTGAGCATGCCGAGCAGGGCGTGCCCGGATTCGTGGAACGCGGTGCGCTCCTTCTCCTGGGGGGTGAGCATGATCCCGCGTACGGTGCCGAGGACGATCTTCTCCAGGGCGTCGGTGAAGTCGGCGGTCTGCACGGTGCTGTGTGCGCGCCGGGCGGCGTGCAGGGCGGCCTCGTTGACCAGGTTCTTCAGGTCCGCGCCGACCATGCCGGGGGTGGCGGCGGCGAGGTCGCCGAGCCGGACCTGCGGGTCGACGGGCACACCGCGGGAGTGCACCTCGAGGATCTGCCGGCGGCCGGTCAGGTCGGGCGGGCTGACTGTGACCCGGCGGTCGAAGCGGCCCGGGCGCAGCAGGGCCGGGTCGAGGATCTCCGGGCGGTTGGTGGCGGCGAGCACGACGACGCCTTCGCTGCCGGTGAAGCCGTCCATCTCGGTGAGGATCTGGTTGAGCGTCTGCTCGCGCTCGTCGTTGCCGCCGAGCGACTGCGAGCCGCCGCGGGCCCGGCCGATCGCGTCCAGTTCGTCGATGAAGACGATCGACGGGGCGACCTTCTTGGCCTGCTCGAACAGGTCGCGGACCCGGCTGGCGCCGACGCCGACGATCATCTCGATGAACTCGGACGCCGACATCGAGAAGAACGGCACCTTCGCCTCGCCGGCCACCGCGCGGGCGAGCAGCGTCTTGCCGGTGCCGGGCGGCCCGGAGAGCAGCACGCCGTGCGGGATCTGCGCGCCCAGCTTGCGGTACTTCTCCGGCTCGCGCAGGAAGTCGACGATCTCGGTGACCTCCTGCTCGACCTCCTCGATGCCGGCCCCGTCGGCGAACGTCGTACGCGGGCCGCCCTCGGGTTGGTAGAGCTTGGCCCGGGATCTGCCGAAGCCGCCGATGCCGGCCCCGGCCCCGGCCGCGGCGCGCCGCATGAACCAGATCAGAAGGCCGACCAGCAGCAGCGTGGGGCCGAAACCGACGAGCAGCTGTTGCCAGACCGGGGCGGGCGCGTCCGGCGGTTTGGCGTTCACCGGT
>JAVHVY010000403.1:0-2755 GCA_032160305.1 Actinoplanes sp. | reverse complement strand
CGTCCCAGCCCTTCTCCCGCTGACGCAGGAAGACCGGGATGGCGATGGCGGCGAGGATACCGATGATGATGATCACGACGAGGAGCTCGATCAGGGTGAAGCCCTGGTCCTTCTCCTCAGCCGACTTACGGATGCGAGCGAGCATCGACTGTGTCCCTTCATGCTTCGGCCCAGGTCCCCAGGCCCCGTAGGCCGTCGTTCGGCGGCTAGGCAAGGTGTCGGATCCACAGATCCGCCGCTTGAGCACCTTCTGACCTGTCAGTCAGAACTGACCGTCCCGTCAGCGCGTTTTTCACCCGAACGGTTCAGCCGCCGTCCGCTCCGACCGAAGAGACAGCCGAAGGAACGAGGCTCGCAGACCAGGGAGCGTCTAGATGGAACACCGGTTGACCAAGGGCGAGAAAACTCGACTGGCGATCCTGCGCACGGCCTCGGTTTCCTTCCGTGACCGCGGCTACGACGTGGCGACCCTGGAGGAGATCGGTGCACAACTGGGTCTGACGCGGTCTGCCGTGCTGCACCACTTCGGCGGCAAGAGTGACATCTTGCAGGAGATCGTGTCTCCCTACCTGCACAGCCTCGAGGCGCTCCTGGACAGGGCCGAGCGGGAGGGCCCGGCCGGCACCCGAGAGCGACGTCGGTTCTTGACCGATCTGGTCGAATTGATGTCCGACCATCGGTTCGCGGTGTCGTTGCTCAGCCGCGACATCACGTCCCGTGCGAAGCTGGAGAACCACCACCTGGCCGACGTGACTGCCCGGTGCGTGAGGATCCTCGCGCCGAGGCGGGACGAGGCAGCAAAGATCCGCGCGCTTGCCGCCTTCGGCGCCATCACCCGGCCACTCACAACCGACCAGCACGACATCGAGCTGCGCGACCCCGAGTCACGGCGGGTGCTCGTCGACTGCGCCGTAGCCGTCCTGCGCCATTAGCTCGTCGGCACCGTCGAGCACCGATGTCGGCCCTGTTTCCTCGCGACGTCCGGTGAAGGCCCGCGCTCTCGCCTTGCGACAGCGCGGGCCTTCCGGCAGCGACTCGTCCCGGGCGAGCCTCAGATCCGCAGGATTGCCAGTATCCGGTTCAGGATGTTCGCGAGCCGAAGCTGACTCAAGGTGGTCGTGCCGTCGAGCAGCCCTGCAACCGCGCACAGCAGGTTGCCCAGCAGGTTGCCAGCTCCGCTGGCGGCGACGATGTCGAGCACGACTCGGTTGAGGTGGACCTGCAGCCCCAAAAGATCCAGGTCGAGGGGGCCAAGGACAAGGTGCAGGATGTCGCAGGTTGTGGCGGCTGCCACGGCGGCGTTCGTGCCTGCGGTGCTACCGGCGGTAGTGCCAGTCCTTCCCCCCATGACCGGGATCGTGATTCTTCTCGTGGCGTGGCCCACCAGCGTGCCGTCGCCCTTCCGCATCGTCGCATGGAGCACGCCGTTGGCGTAGGCGTCGCCGTGCTTGACGAAGAACCTGTCGGGGTCGAAGTGACCTCGGACGGTGCCGGCGGTCCCGAAGGTGCCGTAGACCCGCGAGGTCAGTGTGCCGGGCGCCGGCGCGCTGGCGATCTGCTGGGCCGCAACGCCTCGTTGCGTCAGCGGGGCCCGGGCCCCGGATGCCGGTGCCCCGGGCAGGAAGAACACCGCCAGCGCGCCGGCGGTGACAGTCGCGATGGCGATCTTGAGCCTGCCCGAGGAGCGAGTGGAGAGGATCTTCATGTCGTCCTCCCTCCATGTAGACGTGGGCGCGGCGTACCCCGACGCTGCGACTTGGAACCAGGAAAGGCGATCCTTTGCCTCGTCGACACGGAGCCGGGCGACGGCTCAACCGGTGGCGCGGCGCCCACCGCTGACCCGGCCCTCGCGTGACGCGGCGTGGCCGCTCGTCGCAGGGGGTCACGCCCGGCATGCTTTGCCGAACCATGGCGCCGGGCGATCACCGAGAGACTGGACACAGTCGGGAAAAGGGCGCAGCGTAGGAGGTGCCCGGGTGGGGAAGTCGCCCGGCAGTTCGAGGCCCTGACCCTGCCTGTCAGGGCCCTTATTGTTTGCGCCGGGACGCCCGCGTCAATCCAACCCCCTCCGGAAAGTCACGCGGGCCGTCCGCCTGCATCGGGTTGGCCGATGGCGGGTGGTGCGCAAGGGCGACTTCCCCTCCGGTGTCACCGGATGAGCGTGCTCGCAGCGTTGAGCGTGCGCCCGCGGCTCGCGCCGACCACCACGCCAACATCGTGTGGCCAACGGGTTAATGCCGCCTTTCCAGGTGCCGAAGAAAAGATGAGGTCGCGCCCACCCGACAAGGGTCAACCGCCAGGCGCGGATGTCTGGAGAGGTCATGCCGCTGCGCTACGAGCACGTCCTGATCGCCATGCTCGTCGACCTGCTCGCCGTCACGATCGTGGCCTACGGCGTCTTTTACCGGCGCTACCGGCGCAGTGACCTGCTGCTCGCCTATGTGGCTGTCAACATCGGGCTGTTCGTCACCGGCGTGCTCATCGTCCAGCAGATGCACATCGGCGTGGCATTCGGCTTCGGGCTCTTCGCGGTGCTGTCGATCATCCGGCTCCGGTCGGACCCGATCGCACCTGAGGAGAGCGCCTACTACTTCATCGCCCTGGTCCTCGGCCTGGTCAACGGCATGCAGTTCCGGGACAAGTGGCTGACCGTCTGGCTCAACGTCGCGATCGTCGGCGTGATGTTCCTGCTCGACAACAAGTGGGTCATGCCGCGATCGAAGCAGCAGCTGGTCACCTTGGACATGGTCCATCC
>JAVHVY010000385.1:0-12788 GCA_032160305.1 Actinoplanes sp. | reverse complement strand
AGGTCGTGCGGGTCGGCCATCTCTACTACTCGGGCTGTTTCCGGGGGTGCGGAGATGAGGACCACGCGGCCGGCTCGGGCCATCAGGACGTGGCGCATGGTGTCCAGGACGCCCTCGACGCGGTCCGGGGACATCGTGCCGGGCAGCACCGCGCTGACCGATCCGATGCCGGCCGAGCCGCGCACCGCCACCGGGCTGCCGGTGGCGTCACTCAGGGCGTAGACAGCTGCGTGCAGGTCGCCGATCGGCACCGAGATCCGCAGGGCCACGTCGTCCGGACCGAACGGATAGCGCCCCCACCACTGGGGTGCCACCTCGGCGGTCGTGATGCCCGAGCCCAGCGATTTCGCCAGGCGTGCCGCCCGCTCCTCCACCGCCGCCACAGTGCCCTCGATCAGCACCGCTAGTGAACCGGGTGGCTGCTCGACACCGCGCGCCCCGGAGTGGACCGGCAGGTCGACCTCGATCGCACTCGGCTGCACGTCCTGCTCCAGCGTCTCCTCGACCAGGTCGTGAACCTGCAGCGGGGTGGAGACGGCGGCGACGACCCAGCGCCGCGCGCCCGGCAGCGGGCCCAGCCGCAGGTTCGCCGAGACGAGCACACCGTGGACCTCGGCGATCCCGGGCCGGCCCTGCTCGCCGTCGGACTCGGCGACCGTTCCCTCAAGGTCCACATATGTCACGTGGTTGACCTGCGCGGCGGGGGTGCCGAAGCGGTGCCGCAGCGGGCCCGACTCATTCACCGCGAGCATGCCGCCGATCGTGGCCTCGGCCGACGGCGGGTCGACGGCCAGCCGCTGGCCGCGCAGGGCCAGAGCCGCCTGCACCGCTCGCACGGGGGTGCCGGTGCCCACCTCGGCGGTCATCTCGGCCGGGCGGTGATGCCACACTCCGGACAGCCGGGTCGTGTCGAGCAGCAGGTCGACCCCGGGCGGTGGGGTGCCCCAGTCGATTTTGGTGCCCGCGCCGCGTGGAACGACGGCCAGCCCACGATCGGCGGCAAGCCGCATCGCCGCACTGACGGCGTGGGTCGTCGCAGGCGCGGCGACGAAACTGGCCCGCCGCCCCGCGACCGTGTCGGTCGGCCCGGCGGCGCGCGCGAAATCGGGCCCGCAGATGTCGATCAGCCGGGCGAAGAGCGGCTCGCGGCCGGGCAGGGAAGGGCTCATGCCGGAACCCCGGAACAGTCAAACCGGACGGTCATCGGCCCTCCCCAAAGAACCCCGGACTGCTACGCACCCGAATCACGCCGCACCACACGCAGTGATGATCGTGTTCAGCTCGAAGATCGTCCACTCTGGCACATAGTACACACGTTCTAATACGCACGGTGGACGAGTTTCCACAGCTGATTCGGAGATCGCCGGGCCGTGCCGGCCGGCCCGGTAACGTGGTCCGGGTGACGACCGACCTGCCTGACACCCCGCCCATGGTCCGCCAGGTGCCCGCCGAGCGCATCTTCCACGGCGACACCGTGACCGACGAGTTCTCCTGGCTCACCGACAAGGAGAGCTCGCAGACCATCGCCTACCTCGACGCGGAGAACGCGTGGACGGCCAAGGCGACCGAGCACCTGGCCGGCCTGCGACAGACGGTCTTCGACGAGATCAAACGCCGCACCAAGGAAACCGATCTCTCGGTCCCGAGCCGCAAGGGCAGGTTCTGGTACTACACCCGCACCGAGGAGGGCAAGCAGTACGGCATCCAGTGCCGGGTCGCGGTCCGCCCGGGCGAGGTCGACCCGCCGCAGGACAAGGCCGGCGAGGAGGTACTGCTCGACGGCAACGAGTTGGCCGAGGGCAGGGATTTCTTCGCGCTGGGGACGTTCGATGTCAGCCCGGACGGCAACCGGCTGGCCTATTCGACCGACTTCGCCGGCGACGAGCGCTTCACCCTCAAGATCAAAGACCTCCGGACCGGCGACGTGCTGGCCGACGAGGTGCCCGACACGGCGTACGGGAGTGCCTGGTCCGCTGATGCTTCCGTGCTCTTCTACATCACGATCGACGAGGCGTGGCGGCCCAACAAGGTGTGGCGGCATGTGGTCGGGCAGCCGGCAAGCGCCGACGTGGTCGTCTTCGAGGAGCCGGACGAGCGTTACTGGGTCGGCGTCGAGCTGACCCGCAGCGAGAAGTTCATTGTCATCGACGCGCAGAGCAAGATGACCTCCGAGGTACACGTCATCGACGCGGCGAATCCGACCGCCGAGCCCGCCCTGATCCGGGAGCGCCGCCAGGGCGTCGAGTATTCGATCGAGCATCATGGCCACCGCTTCCTGATCCTGCACAACGAGGATGCCGAGGACTTCGCGGTGGCGTCGACCTCTGTGGACAATCCGGGCGAGTGGGTCGAGCTGATCGCGCACCAGCCCGGCACCCGGATCGAGTCCGTCGACGCGTTCGTGCGACACATCGTCGTCTCGCAGCGCCGCGACGGCCTGACCGGGCTGCGAGTGCTGGCGGACGGCAGCACTGACAGCTACGACATGGAATTTCCCGAGCCGCTCTACAGTGTCGGCCTGGCCGGCAACCCGGAATACGAGACCCGTTCGGTGCGCATCTCGTACACGTCGATGATCACGCCGGACTCCATTTTCGACGTCGACCTGATCACCCGGAGCATGACGCTGCGCAAGCAGAAGCCGGTGCTCGGCGGCTACGACCCGGCCGAGTACGAGCAGTTCCGGGAGTGGGCGCCGGCCGACGACGGGACCAGGGTGCCGATCTCGATCGTCTGCCGCAAGGGCACGCCACGCAACGGCACGGCTCCCCTGCTGCTGTACGGCTACGGCTCCTACGAGCACAGCATCGACCCGTATTTCTCGATCGCCCGACTGTCCCTGCTGGACCGCGGCGTCGTCTATGCGATCGCGCACGTCCGCGGCGGCGGCGAGATGGGCCGCCGGTGGTACGAAAGCGGCAAGATGCTCACGAAGAAGAACACGTTCACCGACTTCGTGGCCTGCGCGCGGCAACTGATCCGCACGTCGTGGACGAACGCCGACAAGATCGTCGCCCGGGGCGGCTCGGCCGGCGGCCTGTTGATGGGCGCGATCGCGAACATCGCGCCGGAGTCGTTCGCGGGCATCGTCGCCCAGGTCCCGTTCGTCGACCCGCTCAACTCCATTTTGGACCCATCACTGCCGCTCACCGTCACCGAGTGGGAGGAGTGGGGAAACCCGATCGAGTCCGCCGACGTGTACGCCTACATGAAGTCCTACAGCCCGTACGAGAATGTCGCGAAGCTGAAGTATCCCGCGATCCTGGCCATGACCAGCCTGAACGACACCCGGGTGCTCTACCACGAACCGGCCAAGTGGATCGCCCGCCTGCGCGCGACCGCCCCGGACGGCTCGTACCTGCTGAAAACCGAGATGGGCGCCGGCCACGGCGGTCCCAGCGGCCGCTACGACTCCTGGAAAGATGAAGCCTTCGCCACCGCGTGGACGCTGGACATCCTCGGCCTCGCCTGACCACGGAGCCCTGCCGTACAGCGCGTTCGCCGTCGAGCTCGCCGACCTGCTCGACCAGCAAACCGTCACCGGCCCGCTCGTCGTGGTCGGGCACTCGTTTGGCAGCCTCATCGCCCGCATGTTCGCCGCCCGCCACCCACACCGGGTCGCCGGCATGGTCCACGTTGACGGGTCGATCCCCCGCGGTGTGTTGTGGTGTTCGCCGCACGTGACCGGCGACCCCTCAGCCTCGTCGAGGCTGCAGTCAAGGCTGTCGGCGGGAGGTTCGACAAGCCGGACCGTTGATGACTGATCCGAGAGCACCGGAGAAGGTTGGCACACATGTTCGGGTGGCGGCCTCCTCGGTGTGCCATCTGCTCGCTGGGCTGAGCCCCATGGAGTCGGAGCAGGGAGCAGGCGGGCATGCCGTCGAGTATTTCCTCGGCATTCCCGTGACCGCCGAAGGCATGGCTCGTGCCCGGCGGCAACTCGACGCAGCTCGCGACCGGCACGACCCGCAGGTGCGCGCTGAATTCCTCACCAGCATCGGCATAGACCCGAACCGGCCCCGTCCGCCGACTGTTCCGCTTCCCCCGCCCCGACGGCTACGCTGGGCGTATGAGGCGCCCCGACATTGAGCTGACAGATGAGGCTGCCACGTTCGTCGAGCAGCACCCTGACGTGATCGCTCGCTTGGCTGGCGATCAACCTTCGACCGCAGAACCTGCGGTCGTGGTCGACGATGCCCGCCGTACCCGGTTCCGGGAATACATCCGTGAGCGCCGCGCCGCCGCCGCCACCCCAGAGGCTGCCGCAGGTGCCAGGGCATTCCTGGCGAGGTACTGCGGCTAGTGGCCGTCGAGGACATCGTCCCGGACACGTCCGCCCTGGTCGCCTACGCCGAGAACGATCTACGGGCGCTGCCCATTGACGAACTGTTCGACGAGCTGCGTGAGGACTCCAGCGGCCACGTGATTCTCGGCTGGTTCGTGCTTGAGGACGCTCAGCTAGTGTTGCAGGTCGACCGGACCGCTCTCGGCCGTCTCGAGGCTCTTGCCTCGGAGCACGGTGTCCGGTTCGCTGATGCCGACATGCAGCGGGCCATTGGGTTGACCGTCGCCGAGGGGCAGGTGTCGCGGGGCATGGCGCCCACGAGACAGAACCGGTCCCGCCAGACCCCACATTATGGCGGAACGTGAGGTAATCCTGGTAATCGATGTCGTTGCCTCTTGCAACCGGATTCATGGTGCCGTGGAATAGGTAATACGGAACCACAGCGGGGTGAGGGGCGTTCTTACCGGCGTGAACGCCGTTGCGCCACCAGTCCAGCCCCCTCTCGTTAAGGGTGCCTACGACGATGGCTTGTACCGCTGCGCTCAGTTGCCAACCCCATGTGAGAGTCCGATTCGTCCCGCAGTTGTACTGAATGGTGAAGTACCCGTTGGCGTCACTGTCACCGATGTAGCCGGAGCACCACATCGGGTCGCCACCAGGGCCATTGCATGTTCAGTAAATGACCGCTTGAGCAGGGGGTATGTGGAGTGAGTGACCTCTGTGGAGGCGGTCGGGGCGGGTGAGATCGCCTAGGTGATCATGGAGTTCTTCACGCTCCCAGGCCACCCCCGAGGACCTCACCCGCGATGTCAGCATGCCTGATCCCGGCACTGTCCGCAGTCACCACCCCCGCCGACACCCCCGCCGAACCGATAACCGAGAGTGAACAGGCTGGGCTGCTGCTGGCCTTGACTGCGGTGCCGGATCCCCGCAGCACTCGCGGGCTGCGCTACCCACTTGCCGGCCTGCTGAACGTCGCGGTGTGCGCTGTGATGGCCGGTGCGTCGTCGGTTACCGCGATCGCGGACTGGCTGCACGACCTCGACGACATCGCCCGTGCCCGGCTCGGCTTCCTGGGAAGGGTGCCGGCCACCACCACGGTGTGGCGGCTGCTGATCCGCGTGGACGCCGATCTGCTGTCCACGATCCTCGCGGGCTGGCTTCATATCAGCACCCGGCCGGCGAACAAACCCCGACGACCGCGCTACCGGCAGGTCATCGCCGTCGATGGCAAAACCGTGCGGGGCGCCCGCCGGGCCGACGGCACCCAGGTACATCTGCTGTCCGCATTGGACACCACCACCGGCATCGTCCTGGCCCAGGTCACCGTCAGCGCAAAGTCCAACGAAATCCCGGCGTTCAAGCCGCTACTGGACGCGGTCGAACAGGTCCTGGGCAGCCTGAAAGGCCTGATCTTCGTCGCCGACGCATTCCATACCCAGGTCAACCATGCGAACGAGATCGCCGTGCGGGGCGCGCACCTGCTGATCCCGGTAAAGGGTAACCAGCCCACCCTGTTCTCCCAGCTCACCACACTGCCCTGGGCGCAGATCCCGGTCGGGCACCAGACCCGCGACCGTGGTCACGGCCGATCCGAGACCCGGACCGTCAAAGCCGTCACCCTGCACACTCCGGGCGGAATCGGCTTCCCGCACGCCGAACAAGCCATCCGGATCACCCGGACCCGCACCATCACCAAGACCGGCAGGACCAGCCGCGAAACCGCGTACCTGACCATCTCCCTGCCCACCGCCGACGCACACCCCGCCGACCTGCAGCAGTGGGCCTGTTCCGAGTGGCTGATCGAAAATCTTGTGCACCACGTCCGGGACGTGACGTTCCGTGAAGATTCACATCAAGCCCGGACCGGCAACGGACCCGCCGTCATGGCCACCCTGCGTAACGCTGCGGTCGGGTTCCACCGGATCCGCGGCGACACCAACATCGCCCGCGCCACCCGACGCGCTGGCCGTCGCCCCCACGATCTGATCACCGCCGTGGCCAGCAGCAACCCGAGAACGCAATGACCCTGGCAGCCGGCCTGAGGCGATTCAGCTCGAGCGCGGTTGTCAGATGACGGATGCCCCGACCCGGTTGTCGGGTCAGGGCATCGGTCATGATGCTGGGCTGGTCAGCACCATTTGAAGGAGGATGCCGCGTCGTTCACGTTACCCGGGAGGTTGTAGAAGGCGTGCGGAGGCACGACGAGGACGGGGCCCTGGTAATTGATGTCCTGGTAAATGCAAGCGTTCCGATCGGACTTGTTTCCGACCGAACTGGCAATGTCGTTGAAGCTCCAGGAACGCAGATCCGGCTGGCCGCCCAGGCTCAGGGGCGCCCAGACCATAATTCCGTTCCCATTGGAATCCTGCCATAGACAAAATGCGTTGCCCGGACATTGACTCGCGTCGGCATGCGCGGCGGACGGGGCTGCGAACAGAAGTGGTGCTGTGATGGCCACGCTCCAGGCCAAGAGCTTACGTTTCAATCCCACTTTGCCTCCGCTGACTTGAGAATTGAGCCTGCCGAACGCAGGCAAAAAGTCACGACAAACGTAACTTTTGTAAGGAAAATATACTTGCCTCGAACACGACGTCAACCTTGCTGCCCCTAAAGACAATACGATTCAGGCGACTTTGGGCAACAATTATTCAGGCCCCGTCGCCCAGGGTCATTGCGTTCTGGGGTTGCCGCTGGTGACGGCGGTGATGAGGTCGTGTGGGCGGTGGCTTGCCCGGCGGGTGGCGCGGGCGATGTTGGTTCCCCGCGGATCCGGTGGAAGCCGACCGCAGCGTTACGCAGAGTCGCCATCACGGCGGGTCCGTTGCCGGTCCGAGCCTGATGTGAGTCTTCACGGAACGTCACATCTCGAGTGTGGTGCACCTGGTTCTCGATCAGCCACTCACGGCGAATCCACTCCTGCAGGTCGGCCGGGTGCGCCTCGGTGGTGGGCAGCGAGATGGTCAGGTACGCGGTCTCCCGGGTGGTCTTGCTGCTTTTGATGGTGGTGCGGGTCCGGGTGATCCGGATGGCCTGTTGCGCGTGTGGGAAACCGGCCGCGCTGGTGTGTCGGCGGGGGCGGTGACTGCGGACAGTACTTGGATCGGGCATGCTGACATCGCGGGTGAGGTCCCTCGAAGGTGGTCTGGGAGCGTCAAGAACTCCATGATCACCTAAGCGATCTCACCCGCCCCAACCGCCTCCACAGAGGTCACTCACCCCGCATACCCCCTGCTCACGCGGTCATTTACCGAACACGCAATGGCCCTGCGCGCTGAGCGGCCACTAGCGCGTCTTGCGCGTGGTGCCTTCACCGTTCCTCGGCCGTTGGCTCATCGGGGTTGTCCCGAAGCCACATCCGATACCGCTCCTCGGCCGCCCGGTCGTCGCGACGCTGTTTCTCGGCCGCGCGTGCTTCCTCGACCGCGTGCTCTTCCTCTTGCTCTACGGCCGGTATCTCTTTCCCATCGTCGTGCGGCCACCAGAAACGCGCGTCGCCGTGATCCACCACGACGCCGTGTTCACGGGACGCGGTAACCCGAATACCACGGTCGATTAGCAGCGCACGCCGCTCAGCCGTTATGGAAAGGCTCAGCCAGCGTTCACGCACGGTGTCATCGGAAACGATCTGCTCGGTCCGGGCACCCTCGCTAGGTAGGGCTTGCAAGCGTCTACGTTCGGCCAGCAATTCGGCGTGCTGCGTTTGGAAGCTCTCAAAATACCCACGTTCACAGATGGATGTTGCAGGACGGTATCCGGGTGAAACGGTGTGGTGGTGGTCGGCCGAGGACCCGGCCGGATCGGGTCCTGGCCGACAAGGCGTACACGTCGAAGGCGAACCGGGAGTACCTGCGTCAACGAGGAATCAGGGCCACCATCCCGGTCAAGGCCGACCAGGCGGCGAACCGTCGCAAGAAGGGCTCGAAGGGCGGACGACCCCCATCGTTCGACCCGCTGTTGTACAAGCAGCGCCACGCGGTCGAGTGCGGAATCAACCGACTCAAGCGCAACCGGGCTGTGGCCACTCGCTACGACAAACTCGCCGTCCACTACCAGGCCACGGTCCACATCGCCGCGATTAACGAGTGGCTGTGACACTTCTTAAACACGCTCCAGTTCACCCGCACGCCCGGCCTGCCGACGTTGTTGGGTGACCCTCCGATCACCCGATCGGACGGGGGCTGCAGGGCTGCATCAGCACGTCGATCGCCAAGATTCGCCGTGCGCATCTGGTACGAACTTTCCTTCGGGTCGAATATCTGCGGGCGGCCGGTCCTGAGCTGGGCCGGCTGCACCCAGCCCGCCCAGCCCAGGACCCCCGGAGGATTCCGCGGCCGGGCCGGGCCGCAGGCCGGGCCGGGGGCTCGCGGGCCGGGCCGGGGGCTCGCGGGCCGGGCCGGACTTTGCCATCGGGTCTGGTGATCCTTGCTGTAGGCCAACTAAAATCAGTTCGTCCCGTCCCGGCCTCCCGTCCTGCATGCCGGGGGTGCCGTGGAGTACCGTCTGCCAGATAACTGGAGGTCCTGAATGTCCCTGACGGTACGTACGGAACAGCGCGGCGACATGGTCGTCGTTTCGGTCGGCGGTGAGCTCGACATGGCCACCGCCCCGCAGCTCCAGGACCAGATCAGCGACCTGTTGGAGAAGGGCCGCGCCCGCCTGGTCTTCGACCTGGCCGAGGTGTCGTTCTGCGACTCCACCGGGTTGTCGGTCTTCGTCCGGGCGAAGAACAGCACCGACGACGCCGGCGGCACGGTGCGACTCGCCGCCCCGCAGCGCGGCGTACTGCGGATCCTGGAGGTCAGCGGCCTGGTCGAGGTGCTGCACACCTACCCCACGGTCGACGAGGCGGTAAGTGCCGAGGCGCCCGCGCTCGACTGAGGCAGGGCCCTTTCCGAAGATGATCGGCTCAGCGTAGTTTGTCGCGCGGCGGTCGCGGGCAACGCTGCCGTCGTACACCTCTCGGCTCTCACCCCCGCAGGAGTTGATCGTGGCTTCGTCCATGTTCAAAGGCTTCAAAGACTTCATCATGCGCGGCAACGTCGTCGACCTCGCGGTCGGCATCGTGATCGGTGCCGCCTTCACGGCCGTCGTCACGGCGTTCACCACCAGCTTCATCAAGCCGCTGATCCAGCTGATCGGCGGCGGCACCGGAGCCAGCGCCGGAGCATGGCAGGCCCGCAAGGGAGTCGTCTTCGACTACTCGGCGTTCATCAACTCGATCATCACCTTCCTGATCACCGCGGCAGTGCTCTACTTCCTTGTGGTGTACCCGCTCAACCGGCTGGCCGAGCGCCGCAAGCGTGGCGAGGAGCCGCCGCCCGAGGCGCCCAGCGAAGAAGTCAAGCTGCTGACCGAGATCCGCGACGCGCTGGTGCGCAGCCAGGTCTCCCCGGGCGCCGTGAACGACCTCCTCGGGCGCAATCAGTCCCCGCAGTCCTGACCTTCGCTTTCGCCGTTCTTTCGACCTGCGAAAAGATCACCCCTGAACGGCACCCTATCGAACACATGTTCGATAGGGTGCCGTTCATGGAGCAGCGCAAACACTGGTGGAACGGCAGGTGGGGGCACGTCGCCCGCAAGGATGTCTACCTGCGCACGAGCGGCGACCAGTGGTATGTCGAGCAGCGCGCCGGCGGCTCGGAGGGCGTCTCGCACTTCTTCGAGTACGACAGCGAGGACGCCGCGCTGGACATGGTCCGCGCCCTGCTGGCGGGCCCCGACGACTGGCGCGAGCTCTCGGTCCGCCCACCGGCCCGCTGACCCCGACCGGGCTGCGACTACAGCCGGGTCCGGCCGCCCGACGGTCAGGCCGCCCGACGGTCAGGCCGCCCAGCGGTCAGGCCGCCCAGCGGTCAGGCCGGGTCAGGCCGCCCCGGCGGTCCGGCCGGGTCAGGCCGCCCGACGGTCCTCGTCGTGGCCGGCCGTCATCGGGCCGCGAGGCACCAGTCGCAGGCCCGGGCGCAGCGGAGCCGTCTCGGTCAGGTCGCCGTCAACGCCCGAGTGCCGCTCCGGCTCACCCGCCCGCGCTCCCGGCGGAAGGGCACTCCCCGGTACGACCCGGGAGAGCGCCACGACCAGCAGATAACCAAGGATCACGAAACCGTGGCTGACCAGCCGCGTGCCGTCCACCCGGTCGGCGGTCAGGTCGTTGACCGAGAGCACCAGCAGCATCGCGACGAAGGCGGTCAGCATCGGCACCAGCCCGCTCGGCCGGTGCCGTCGCAGCGCGATGAAGAGGTAGGCAGCTCCGACCGCCACATTCCAGGCCGCCGACTCGTGCCACAGGTGCCCGGCGGAGGCGTCGAGGCCCGCATGCACGTGTTCACTGCTCGCCCCACCGCCGACCTGGCCCAGCCCGAGGATGAGCTGCACTGCCCCGACAACGGCGAGCCCGAGATAGAGCCCGAGCGCCACCCGGCCGCGGGTCAGCCAGCTCGGCCGGGCGAACCGAGCCGGGTTCAGCCAGGTGGCCACCCGAGGCCGCCTGGTACCGACCGGCGGCTGCGCCGGCTCGACGGCCCGCATCGGTCTCGGCAGCGCCCAGCGCGGCGCCTTCCGCGGCACGGCGGGTGGGGTCGGGGGCAGCGCCGCGAGGATGGCCGCACTCAGATCGGGCACCGCGCCGAGTACCCCGGTACGGGTCAGCCGGTTGACCGTCGCCGCCTGCTCCAGCCACTCCCGGCAGCCGGCACAGCCGGCCAGGTGCTCCTCGACCAGCGGCCGGCCGGCCGGGTCGTCTTCGCCGTCCAGCTGCGCAGACAGCATTTCGCGCCACCGCTCACACGCCATGTCCCCATAGTCGCCCCCCAGGCTGTCCTAGTTCCCGACTGGTCCGGCGCGCCGGACCAGTCAGCGCGTCTCGGGCCGGTCGGGGCGCTAGTGGTGCCGCTCGTAAGTTCGTCGGTGAAAGCGAGGCCGATCCTCGCAGCTCAGGGGTCGTATCGGTCGCCGACGTAACTGCAAGCATGACCACTAGACGGTCGGCCGCGGCAGGTCGCCGTTGCTGCCGCCGAGCAGCCGTTTGCGCTCCCGGAAGGCGCGCAGGTTGGCGGTGTTTCCGCAGGTGCTGACGTCGTGCCAGACGCCACTGTTGTTGCGCGAGGTGTCGAAGAAGGCGGCCCGGCAGTCGACGTTGTGGCACAGCTTGAGCCGGGGCCACAGCCCGGCCTGCTGGGCCAGCAACGCCTCGGACCACAGCGCCGAGGCCAGCCAGCGGGTGCCCCGCCCGGCCGGGACCATCCGTACCCAGCCGTCCGCGTCGGGGACCAGGCTGACCGGGACGTCGGCCGGCGGCAGGGCGCCGTCGGGCTCGACATTGCGGCTGCCGGCCAGGATCACGCCTTCGAAGGTGGTCCGGAGCCGGCGCAGCGAGCGCAGATCGCCCGACGAGAGCAGGAGAACGGGGGCTGGCAGACCGGTCACCCGGGACCATATGGAGAGCGCTTCGGTGATCCAGTGCTGGGCGTCATCGGGCAGTCCGAGCAGGTCAGCGCCATAGGACATAGTGGATCGGGTGTTCAGCAGATCCTGGAGGAGGGCAAGCCCCGCGGGCGCCTCGCGGACGCCGTGTCGTGCGCTTGCCTTCCATGACATAACCGAATCCTACTTGATTCTTTTTCACGATCCTGACAACCCATTACCCGACTCCTTCCATCACCTGCGGCTTGGCGGCCGCGGTCGTGCGGCCGCGTAGCAGCAGGCCGATGGCCTGATTGGTGACCTGCTCGGCCTCGGTCGCGTCGTCGAGCAGCCCGAGCGCACGGCTGGTCTCCGCAGCCACTTCTGGGTCGATCGACGACCGCTCGACCATCGCCAGAAACAACAGGCCGAGATCGTGTCCGGCGGCGAGCACCTGGCGCACCTCCTCAGTGGAGCCACCCTCCGCGATCGTCTCGGCGAGCGCCGCGACGTCGTGGTCGATGTGCCAGCGCAGGGCGCGCAGATAGAGCCCGCGCTTACTGCCGAAGGTCTTGTAGAGACTGCCGCGGTGCACACCGAGGTGCGTCACCAGATCGTCGACGGACGTGCCGTCATAGCTGTGGCGGGCGAACAGCGCAACGGCTGCCCGCACCACCTCTTCCTCGTCAAACCCCCGTGGTCTGCCCATGACCAGCACGTTAGCCGTTTGAGAACGAATAGTCAAGAACAATCGTTCCTAAACCAGGAGCACTGTCGCGACGGCGTTCGCGGCCCACAGGCCCGAAGGCGGTCTCATCGCCGGCCGGGTGGACGGCCCGCGCAGGGCGACGGCTCCGGGCAGGCCGACCGTCCCGGCCGGATGCCGCGCATCATCACCTCAGCAGCACGCGGGGCCGAATGATCGTAAATCCGGGTCACGACCATCCCCCGGGCGCCCGCATTCACCCGAACGCCGGACGGGCCAACCTCCATGGACCAGGCCGCACCTGCGGCATGGGCAGGTCCCGACGCGAGGCACCTCACCCGGAGCCAAGGTCGATGATCGACGGAGCCCCGGCCGCAGCGCGCGGTACCCGGCCCC
>JAVHVY010000365.1:0-4372 GCA_032160305.1 Actinoplanes sp. | reverse complement strand
GCCGTCGCCGACGCCACCGACGCCGACGCCCTGCACCACATGGCCGACCGCATCGCGGCCGAGCTGGGCCCGATCACGGTGCTCGCGGCGTTCGCGGGCGGCGACGGGGCGCCCACGCCCAGCCGCGAACTCACTCCCGAGCACTGGCGCGGCATTCTGGAGACCAACGTGACCAGCACCTTCCTCACCATCAGCGCGGTGCTGCCGCAGATGATCGAGGCCGGCGGCGGCACGGTGGTCACCATGTCGTCGACCGCCGGCCGGCAGCCCGGCCAGGCCAATGTCGGCTACGCCGTGGCCAAGGCCGGGGTCGTCATGCTGACCAGGCATCTCGCGGCCGAGTTGGCTCCGCTGCAGGTGCGGGTCAATTGCCTGGCCCCGTCGTCGGTGCTCAACGAACGGATGTCTGCCCACCTGAGCCGCGAGCAACTCGACAACCTCGCCAGGCGGTTTCCGCTCGGCCGGCTCGGCCGACCCGGCGACGTCGCCGCGGCCACGGCCTTCCTCGCCTCGGACGCCGCCTCCTGGATCACCGGCGTCACCCTCGACCTCACCGGAGGACGGGTGATCGCATGACCGCCACCACCACACCCGAGACCCGCCGGGTCGCCCAGGGCGGTCCGCATCTGGGCGTACTCGCCGTGGTCTGCACGGTTCTGTTCCTGGCCGGGCTGATCATCAGCACCGCCCTGGCCGGCCGGACCCAGCTGCCGCCGACCGCACCGGCCGACGACATCCTGCGCTACTTCGCCACTAACCACACCGCTGTCCGTGTCGGCGCGTTCTTCGGCTTCGGCTGCGCCGTGCCGATGGTCATCTACGCCGCCACGGCGTCGGCCCGCCTGCACAACCTCGGCGTACGCGCGCCGGGCGCTACCATCGCGCTCGCCGGCGGTGTGCTGGCAGCTGGTCTGCAGGCGGTGCACGGCCTCATCGCCTGGGTCCTGTCCCAGCCGGCGGTCACCGGCGACCCCGCCGTGGTCCGCGCTCTGAACGACCTCGACTTCGCGGTGGGCGGACCCGGCCACGTCGTCTTCCTGGGCCTGCTGATCGCGGGCATGGCCGTACCCGCGCTGCTTGTCGGCCTGCTGCCGCGCTGGCTGGCCTGGGCCGGGCTGGTGCTCGCGGCCGTGGCCGAGCTGTCGACGTTCGCCCTGCTGATCGACGGCGCGGGCGTTCTGCTGCCGGTCGGGCGTTTCCTCGGATACGCCTGGCTGATCACGGCGGGATTCCTGCTCCCAAGGGCCCGCCGCTCCGCCAACCGCTGACCGATTTCGGCCAGGTCTACTCAGTCCACCCATTGCCAGTACAACGAGGAGGCCGGGCATGGTCGCCTACCCCTGGTTCGGATGGTGGCCGGGCGTCCGCCGAAGCGTGGTCATCCCGGATGAAATGGGGTCGGTGGAGCCGGTTCCAGAGTCGAAATCCGCGCTGAGTTCACGCCCATCGCTCGTCATCTATTGACAAACGTAGTGGTGCGGGTGTTTCTAATTTGTCGAAGCCCTCGCCTTACAACGGCGGCTCTCGTGCCAATTACCCCGTTACGGCATGGCGGATATACCCCGGAAACCCCCGATCCCCCCGGAGGCTCGCAGTGCTACCCAGAATTGCCACCCATCGACGGCGCGCGTGGAAGAGAGCGCTCTCTTTGATACCCCTCGCGGTCTTGCCAATGGCGGCCGTCGTCATGATCGCGCCGACCGCCCAGGCGTCGGTGCCCGCGACGCCCCCAGGCTTCACGCTGACCTGGAGCGATGACTTCAACGGCGCCGCCGGCACCGGCATCGATCAGAGTCTGTGGAAGTACGACACCGGTCCTGGCAGCAGCTTCGGCACCGGCGAGATCGAGACCATGACCAACAGCACGTCGAACGTCTACTACGACGGTCAGAGCCATCTGGTGCTGCAGGCGTTGCATTCCGGCTCCGACCCGAGAGGCGGATGGACGTCCGGGCGCGTGGAGACCCAGGCGGCGACCTACGGTGCCAACCCGGGCGGCGTGGTCCGCATCGAGTCCGTTCTCCAGCAGCCCAACGTCAACACCGCCAACGGGGCGGGCTACTGGCCGGCGTTCTGGATGCTCGGCGCGCCACTGCGTTCCGGGGTCTCCTGGCCGACGTCCGGCGAGGTCGACATGATGGAGGACATCAACGGCCGCAGTTCGGTCTTCACCACCCTGCACTGTGGCGTCAGCCCCGGCGGTCCCTGCAACGAGCCCAGCGGCCTCGGCTCCGGCGAGCGGGCCTGCTCAGGCTGCCAGACCGGATTCCACGACTACGCCGTCGAGATCGACCGTTCGACGTCGCCGGAGCAGATCCGCTTCTACCTCGACGGCGGCAACATCTTTACGGTTCAGGCGACGGCGGTCGACGCCACCACCTGGGCCAACGCCGTCGATCACCCGTTCTTCATCATCTACGACCTGGCGATGGGCGGTGGCTTCCCCGACGCCTTCGGCGGCGGCCCGAACGCTGCCACGGTCTCCGACGGCAAGCTCATCGTCGATTCGGTTGCCGTCTACAACAAGGGCGGTTCCGGCCCCGGCCCCGGCCCCGGCCCGGCGACCGGCGAGACCGTGACGGGACCCGGTGGCAAATGCGTGGACGTGGCCGGCGACGACACCGGCGGTGACGGCACCGCGGTCCAGCTGTGGGACTGCCAGTCCGCCGCCAAGGACCAGCACTGGACCTGGGCCGGTCAGACCTTGCAGACCCTCGGCAAATGTCTGGACATCACCGGTGGAGTCAATGCGGGGGGCACCAAATTGCAGATCGTGAGCTGCAACGGCGGCGGTTACCAGAACTGGGTGACACAGCCCGACGGCTCGATCAAGAATCCGGTGACCGGCCGGTGTATCGACTCGCCGTCGGGTGCCACCGGCAACGGCACCCGGCTGCAGATCTGGGACTGCAACGGCTCCGGGGCGCAGAAGTTCACCATCGGCACCCCGATCTACGGCCCGGGCGGCAAGTGTGTGGATGTGGCAGGGGACGACACCGGCGGTGACGGCACCGCGGTCCAGCTCTGGGACTGCCAGCAGGCGACGTCGAAGGACCAGAAGTGGACCTGGAACGGCCAGACCTTGCGTAGCTTGGGCAAGTGCCTCGACATCAGCGGCGGCGTCAACGCGGCGGGCACGAAGCTGCAGCTGTTCAGCTGCAACGGTACTGGCTACCAGAATTGGACGGTGAACACCGACGGCTCGATGTCCAACCCGACCACCGGCCGGTGCGTCGACTCGCCGTCGGGCGCCACCGGCAACGGCACCCGGCTGCAGATCTGGGATTGCAACGGCTCCGGGGCGCAGAAGTTCGGCATGGCGTAACCCCGAAAGGCTGGTTCGGATTGAGCTGAACAGGCCGCGCTGACAGTGCTTGACAGCTGTCGGCGCGGCCTGCTCAGCGAACGGCGCGACCTCACCGCGCGGGCCAGACGGGTTCGAGCTGCCCCGACCACGCTCACAGCCGGCTGACCAGAAGTCTGTCAAAGAAAATCCGGGAGGCGCTGTCGGATCGGGGCACAGGTGTTCGTAGCAGGGGTGAGCGGTCGCCCACGAGCAGCGGCCCCAACCGAAGGAGATGATCCGAGATGCGGTACCTGTTCTCCGTGATCGACGACAAGACCAACTCCGGCCCTCCGGCCGAAGCGGCTGCCATCGAGGTGCGGCCGTTCCTGGGCGAGTGAGCGTGATCGACGTCCGGGAGGCGGTCACCCAGGCCCACCACGAGGAGTGGGCGCGGGTTGTCGCAGCCCTGACCAGGCGTTTCGGTGATCTCGACAGCGCCGAGGAGGCGGCGGCCGAGGCATTCGCGACCGCCGTCGAGCGGTGGCCGACCGACGGCGTACCCCCCAATCCCGGCGCCTGGCTGACCACTACCGCCAACCGCAAGGCCATCGACCGGATCCGGCGCGAGAACAAGCGCGACGACAAGCACAAGGAGGCTCAGATGGTGTACTTCGACGACCCATCCGAGCCTTCCGGCGCCATCGACGACGAGCGGCTCCGGCTGATCTTCACCTGCTGTCATCCGGCGCTGGCGATCCAGACCCGCGTCGCGCTGACGCTGCGCATGGTCGGGGGGCTGACAATGCCTGAGATCGCCCGTGCCTTCCTGGTCCAGGAGGCCACCATGGGGCAGCGGATCACCCGCGCGAAGGCCAAGATCAAGGCGGCTCGGATCCCGTATCGGGTGCCGTCCGCGGAGGATCTCCCGGGACGTGTCGCCGGAGTGCTCGCCGTTCTGTTCCTCGTCTTCAACGAGGGCTATCTGGCAACCGGCCCCGACACCGATCCGGTACGCCACGACCTGACCGCCGAGGCGATCCGGATCACTCGCCTGATCCGTGCCCTCATGCCGGAGAACGGTGAGGT
>JAVHVY010000364.1:0-33316 GCA_032160305.1 Actinoplanes sp. | reverse complement strand
CAGCCCGCGTTCGGGACCAGGGCCGGCACGGTCGGGCACTCGATCTGGGGCGTCGAGGTGGAGATCGCCCGCCCGGAGATCGACGAGCGGATCGAGCTGATGGAGGCCGGCGAGCTCGGCGAGATCGTGATCCGCGGGCACAACGTCTTCGCCGGCTATCTGAACCGGCCCGCCGACACCGCCCAGGCCATGGTCGACGGCTGGTTCCGCAGCGGCGATCTGGGCAGCAAGGACGCCGGCGGCTTCATCACGATCGTCGACCGGAAGAAGGACATGATCATCCGCGGCGGCTTCAACGTCTACCCGCGCGAGGTCGAGGAAGTGCTGATGACGCACGAGGCGGTGTCGCTGGCCGCGGTCATCGGCGTGCCGCACCCCCGGCACGGCGAAGAGGTGAAGGCGTACGTGATCCGCAAGGACGGCGCCGACGTCACCGAGGAGGAACTGGTCACCTGGGGCAAGGAGCAGATGGCGAGCTACAAATACCCTAGGATCGTCACTTTCGTCGATTCACTGCCGATGACGGCGACGGGCAAACTGCTCAAGCGCGCCCTGAGCTGACCGGATCCGCGGTGAGCGCCCGGCGGGGACCCGCCGGGCGCTCGCTTTTCCGTAGACTCGGCCCAACCTGCTGGCTGCCCCGGCGCGGTCCCCTGGTGAAGATCGTTTGCATAAGTGGCGCACGATGTGTGGGGACCTGGTTTCCGAACGTAACACCCTTGACGGAGGAAGCTTGAGTACAGCCCAGCTCGACCGGCCGGCGCCGGTCGCGGTGGACGCCCCGGCTGCCCGGCGCGGCCTGGTCAGGCGCCTTGCCGAGCTCCGGGCCACGTCCCCCGGACGGCTGCAACTGACCATGGCCATGCTGCTGATTCTCGGGCTGCTCACCGGCCTGGTCGTAGGACTGACCGCGAACGCCGCCCGCACGGGCACCGACAGCCTCGGCAACCGGGCCCAGCCGCTGCTGGTCGAGGCGGAGACGATCTACTCGGCGCTGGCCGACGCGGACGCGACGGCCGCGCAGGCGTTCCTGGCCGGTGGTCTGGAGCCGGCCGCGTTGACCCAGCGCTACGACGCCGACCTCGTCCGGGCGACCGAGGCACTGACCTCGGCGGCCCGGCGCACCGCCGAGGGCGGCAGCACCGGCGCGGCGATCCAGCAGCTGGCCTCCGGCACGGCTCAGTACGCGGATCTGGTGGCGACCGCCCGGGCGAACAACCGGCAGGGCCTGCCGGTCGGCGCGGCGTACCTGTCCCGGGCGTCGGATCTCAACCGCAACACCCTGCTGGTGCAGGCCCAGGCCCTGTTCCGGGCCGCGCAGCGGGACGTCGACGCCGGCTACACCGACGCGCGCAGCCCATGGTGGGTGACCTTCCTGGTGATCCTGCTGCTCGGCCTGCTCGGCGGGCTGCTGATCGCCCAGCGGCGGCTGAGCAGAATGACCCACCGCACCTTCAACGTGCCGCTGGTGGCGGCCACGGTGGTCACCGCGATCCTGGCGGTCACCTCGATCGGCGTCCTGGCCGCCCAGCACTCGCACCTGAGCACCGCCGACGCCGCCGGCTCCAACCCGGTGGCCCTGCTCGCCGAGGCCCGCATCCTCGCCCTGCGCGAGCGCGGCGATGAGGCGCTGACCCTGGCCGCCCGGGGCGGCGGCGGCCTGTACGAGGACGACTTCCAGACGGTGGCGACCCGCCTCGACGGCAAGAACGGCCTGCTCGACAAGGCCGCCGCCGCGGTGAGCGGCAGCGCCCAGGACGCCGTGGAAGCCGCCCGGGCCCGGCACAGCGCCTACGTCGCCGTGCACCAGAAGGTCCGCAGCCTCGACGAGGGCGGTGCCTACGACGGTGCGGTCGCCCTGGCGGTCAGCGCCGGCACGACGGCCACCTTCACCGCCTTCACCGGCGACCTGGGCAACGCGCTGGAGGATCACAAGTCGACCTTCACCGAGCAGATCGGCAAGGCCGGTAACGGGCTGGGCCTGCTCACCGTTCTGGGACCGCTGCTCGCGCTGATCGTCTGCGGCCTCGCCAGCGCCGGTATCCGCACCCGACTGCAGGAGTACCGGTGATCCGTTCCCGCATCGCCGCCGCGGGCGCCCTGGTGCTGCTCGCCGTGGCCGGCTGCACCGACCCGGCGACGGACACCTCGGCGCAGACCGCGCCGTCGGCCGCGGCGAGCACCCCGCCGGCCGCCGCCGGCCCGGTCGACACCTCGTGCCGGCCCCGCGAGAGCCTGCGCCCGACCGACCTGTTGCCGCCCCCCGCCGCGCTGCCCGCGGGCAGCTACATGGCGGAGATCCGCAAGCGCGGCCGGCTGGTGCTCGGCACCAGTCAAGACACTCTGCTGTTCAGCTCGCGTAACCCGTTCACCGGGAAGATCGAGGGCTTTGACGTGGACATGGGCCGGCAGATCGCCCAGGCGATCTTCGGCGACCCTGACAAGATCCAGATCAAGGTCATCGGGTACGACAAGCGCGTCGACTACACGGCCGACGGCACCGTCGACCTCGTGGCCGACACGATGACGATCAACTGCGAACGGTGGAAGAAGGTCAATTTCTCCACCGTCTACTACGACGCCGGGCAGCGGGTGCTCGTCGCGGCCGGCTCCCCGGCGAAGAGCGTCGAGGATCTCGGCGGCAAGAAGGTGTGCGCGGCCCGCGGCTCGACCTCGCTGACCAACATCAGCACGGTGCCGAAGGCGAAACTGATCCCGTACCCGGTGGCCGCGTTCGCCGACTGCCTGGTCGCCTTCCAGCGCAACGAGGTCGACGGCATCTCCACCGATGACGTGATCCTGGCCGGCCTGGCCGCCCAGGACCCGTACGCGAAGGTGATCGGTCCGCGCTTCACCCAGGAGCCGTACGGCATCTCCACCTCCAACCAGCACCCCGAGTTCACCCGCTTCGTCAATCAGGTGCTGGAGGCGAACAAGGCGAACGGCACCTGGAAGGCCACCTACGACAAGTGGCTGGGCGCGCAGTTCGGCGCCGCACCCGCCCCACCGCCCGCGGAGTACCGATGACTGCGGAGTACCGATGACCGCGCCGACCGGGGCCGAGCTGGGCCGCGCCGACACCGAGCTGCTGCGGCTCGAAGCGGCCGCGGCGGCGGTGGCGGCCAACCTCGTCGACCTGGACGACAACACCGCCCGCAAGGACCTGGACAAGGGCCCTCTGACCGGCCGGACGGCAGCCGAGTGGGCGGACGCGACCGAGGCGCTGAGCCAGCTCTGGGACGGCTACGGGCTGCTGACGGCGCTGATCACGGCCGCCCGCGCCGCTCGCGGCCAGCGCCGCTTCACCGACGCCGAGAAAGCGGCGTACGTGCGGCAGGTGCTGGGCACATCGGTCACGCTGTCCACCCGCACGGTGCCGCTGGCCCAGCGCGGGCTGCTCGGCGCCGGGCGGGTCGCCGCCACCTGCAGCCCGGCCGAGTTGCTGGCCGCGATGGAGGCCGCGTTCGGCACGGCCGTCGGAGTGGCGACCCGGGCCGGCGACGTCTGGGCCCGGCTGCTGCCCGAGACGGCGGACGTGGCCGGCCGGCTGGCCACCGTACGGCGGTTGATCCAGGCGGCCGGCGGGTCGGCCGCGTCCCTCGACGAGGCCGATCGGCGGCTGAGTGAGGTCACCTCGGCGCTGGCCCGCGACCCGCTCGGGTGTGACGAGACGGTGCTGGCGGGCGTACGCACACTGATCGATCGGGCCGACGCCGAGCGGACCTCGGCGAGTGAGCTGCGCGACGCCCTGACCCAGCGGCTGGCCGCGGCGCGCACGCTGGCCGGCGCGGTGGCCGAGGCCGACCGATCCGCGCAGGCCGCGGCCGAGGCGGCGGGCGGCCGTTTCGCCGACGAGCTGATCGCCGCCGCCGGCGGGCCCGACCTGCGTCCCGACCTAGCCGCGATCGAGGCTCTCGGCGCGGCCGGCCACTGGTCGCTGGTCAGCCCCCGGCTGGCCGACTGGACCCGGCTGGCCCAGGATCGGCTGGCCAGGGGCCGCGCGGCCGCCGCCCGCAACACCGGCCTGCTGTCCGCGCGCAACGAGCTGCGCGGCCGGCTGGACGCCTACCAGGCCAAGGCGAGCCGGCGCGGCTTCGCCGAGGACGCCGCCCTGGCGCCGCTGGCCGAGACGGCCCGCACCGCGCTCTACACCGCGCCGTGCGATCTCGAGGCGGCCCGGCTCGCCGTGAACGCCTATCAGGACGCGGTGGCCGCGCTCACCGCCCCGACTGCGAGGGATGGTCAGCAACCATGAAGTGCCAACGCGGCTGTCCCGGAACGATCCAGGACGGTTACTGCGACACCTGCGGCATGGCGCCGGTGGGCGGCGCGGCCGCTTCCCCGGCGGCGTCCCGACGTACGGCGACCACCTCTTCGGTACGCACGGCCGCGCTGTCCACCCGCACCGGCGCCTCGGCGCACACCGGCAGCGGGCGCACCGGCAGCCGGCGGCGGCGCTTCGGCGGCGGTCTGGTCGACGTCGCGCCGCTGCCGCAGCGGGACCCGGCCACCGCGGTCATGGCCAGCGCGGAAGTCCCGGAGCACAGGCGGTACTGCGCGAAGTGCCAGAAGCCGGTCGGCCGGGCCCGGGGCGACCGGCCGGGCCGCCCGTCCGGCTTCTGCCCGACCTGCGGCGAACCGTTCAACTTCACCCCGAAACTCGGCAACGGCGACCTGGTCGGCGGCCAGTACCAGGTGGTCGGCCCGCTCGCGCACGGCGGCCTGGGCTGGATCTATCTGGCCGTCGACCGCAACGTCTCGAACCGCTGGGTCGTCCTGAAGGGCCTGCTCAACTCGGGCGACGAGGACGCGCTGGCGGTCGCCCTCGCCGAGCAGCGCTTCCTGGCCGAGGTCGAACACCCGAACATCGTCAAGATCTACAACTTCGTCGAGCACGACGGCGCCGGCTACATCGTGATGGAGTACGTCGGCGGCGAGTCGTTGAAGGGCATCCTCAAGGACCGGATGGCCGCGAACGGTGGCCGGGCGAACCCGCTCCCGCTGGACCAGGCACTGGCCTACGTGCTGGAGATCATGCCGGCCTTCGGTTATCTGCACGACCGGGGCCTGATCTTCTGCGACTTCAAGCCGGACAACGTGATCCAGACCGGCGACCAGGTCAAACTGATCGACCTCGGCGGGGTCGTACAGGTCGACGACCTGGACGCGGCGGTGTACGGCACCGTCGGCTACCAGGCGCCCGAGATGGCCACCGCCGGCCCGTCCGTGCAGTCCGACCTGTTCACGATCGGCCGGACCCTGGCCGTGCTGACCACCGACTTCCGCGGCTACCAGAGCACCTTCAAGGACAGCCTGCCGGACCGCGGCGAGTTCGAGGTCTACCGCCGCTTCGAGTCGTTCTACCGGCTGCTGCAGCGGGCCACCCGGATCGAGCCGGCCGAGCGATTCGTCGACGCCGGCGAGATGACCGACCAGATGCTCGGCGTGCTGCGCGAGGTGCTGGCCGCCGACGGCGAAGCCCACCCGGCTGCCTCCCGGCTCTTGACCTCGGAGCAGCGTTCCGACGACGAGCCGAACTGGCGGTTCCTGCCCGCGCCGATGATCGACCTGACCGATCCGGCGGCGGCGTTCCTGGCCTCGGTGACCGTCACCGAGGCGCAGGAGGTGCTGACCCTGCTCGGCAAGGCCCCGGAGAACACGATCGAGGTGCAGTTGCGGGCGCTGCGGGCGATGATCGACCTCGGCGCGGCGGCGGTCGGCCGGCCCGGCCTGGACCACTTCGCCGATGCCCGGCGGCTGCGCGACCAGATCGCCGCGTCGGCCGGTGGCGACTGGCGGGTCGCCTGGTACGACGGGATCCTCTCGCTGGCGGCCGGCGATACGGACCGGGCCTGGGCGCAGTTCGACGGCGTCTATTCGGCGCTGCCGGGAGAGCTGGCCCCGAAACTGGCGCTGGCCCTGACTCTGGAGTTGTCCGGGCGGCCGTCCGAGGCGGCCGGGTACTACGACGTGGTCAGCCGGACCGATCCGGCGTACACGACAGCGGCTGCGGGGCTGGCCCGGTGCCGGTTGTCGTCCGGGGACCGCAACGGCGCGGTCGAGGCGTACAACCGGGTGCCGGGGACGTCGGCGGCGTACCGCAGCTCGCAGGTCGGCGCGGTGCGGGCCCTGGTCCGGCCGCACCCGTCGGTCAAATCGGACGTGGCGGCGCTGGCCGCGGCGGCCGCCCTGATCGATCGGCTGGAGGTGGAGTCGGCCCAGCTGGCGGCCTTGCGCGCCGAGTTGCTGGAGCAGGCGCTGCTCACCCTGAACGCGGGCACCACGGTGCCTGCGGCGGTGCTGGGGGCCGCAGTGAACGGCAACCGCAAGCCCGACGCCGACGAGCGTGACGTGCGCTTCGCGCTGGAGGGGGCGTACCGGGAGATGGGCCAGGCGGCGCACGGCGCGGAGAAGGTGCGCCTGGTCGACCTGGCCAACGCCGCCCGGCCGAGGACCCGTACGTGACGGCCGCGGACTGCCCGTCGTGCGCCGACGAGCGCACCGCGGGCGCGGCCTTCTGCGAGGCCTGCGGCAACCAGCTGACCGGGCCTCCAGCCGCCGGTCCCGTCCCCACCGCCACTCCCGCGCCCGCCGCCATGTCCGTGCCCGCCGCCGGTCCCGTGCCCGCTGCCACTCCCGCGCCCGCTGCCGGTCCAGCGGCCACCGCCATGTCCGTGCCCGCCGCCGGTCCCGTGCCGGTGGCCGATTCGGTCCGGGTCTGCCTGTCGTGCGGCACGCAGGGCGAGATCGGCGCTGACGGCTACTGCGGCAACTGCGGCATGCTCGCCTTCCGTCCCCGCGACCACGTGGAGACCGAGACCGGGGCAGCCGCCGCGGTCACCGATCGCGGGCTGCGGCACCACCGCAACGAGGACGCGATGTGGCTGGCCGTTCGCGGCCCGGACGTCGACGTGGTGGTCTGCGACGGCGTGTCGTCGTCGTTCGATCCGGATGTCGCGTCGCAGACGGCCGTCGACACGGCCGGGGTGCTGCTGGCCGCGCTGAAGGCCGGCGACGAGCTGCCGGAGCGGATCGCCGAGGCGATCGTCGCGGCCGGCGCGGCTGTCGCCGGGCTGGCCGGCAACGGCGACCCGCGGCGTGCCACCTCCAACCCGGCCTGCACGATCGTGGCCGCGTGCGTACGCGGCTGCGAGGTCGGGTACGCCTGGGTCGGGGACAGCCGCGCCTACTGGTTGCCGGCGGAGGGGGAGATCGTGGCACTGACCGTGGACGACTCCTGGGCCACCCAGGCCATCTCGATGGGCGCCGACCCGCAGCAGACCTGGAACGACCCGAAGGCGCACGCCATCACCGCCTGGCTGGGCGCCGACGCCGGCACGATCGCCCCGCAGCTGGGCGAGTTCACCGCCACCACGGCCGGGCAGCTGGTGCTGTGCAGCGACGGCCTGTGGAACTACCTCCCCGAGTCGCACAGTTTCGCCGAGACCGTCCGAAGTCATCTGCACCAGGCCGGGTCACCGCTCGGCGCCGCGCGGTCCCTGGTCGCCTTCGCGAACGGCGAGGGCGGCGACGACAACATCACCGTCGCCATCGTTCCTGTCGTTCCCACCGCTAGCTGATTGGGAGAGCCCGTGCCGTACACCGCCGAGGCGTTCCAGAACGAGTTCCTCGCCCTGGGCGCGACCGAAGTCAACGCAATCGTCACCGTCACCTCCACCGGCGGCGAGGGTGGCCGCCGGACCGCCGGCGCCACCGAGATCATCATCGTGGACTGTTCCGGGTCGATGCAGGCAGAGGGCCGGATGGTCGCCGCGCGGCAGGCCGCCAAGGCCGCCGTCAACTGCATCGACGACGGCGTCCACTTCGCCATCATCGCCGGGGTCAGCACCGCCCAGCAGCTCTTTCCCGGGCCGGGCCAGCTGGCCGTCTCCTCGCCGCAGTCCCGGGCGGAGGCGATCTCCTCGATCGACCGGTTGCAGGCCAACGGCGGCACGGCGATCGGCGCGTGGCTGCGGCTGGCCGGGCAGCTGCTGGCCCAGCGGCCCGGCGACATCTCGCACGCCATCCTGCTCACCGACGGCGAGAACGGCGAGTACAGGGGCCATCTGGAGAGCGTCCTCGACGAGATCGGCGGCAGGTTCATCGTCGACTGCCGCGGCGTCGGCACCAACTGGACGGTCTCCGAGCTGCGCAAGATCGCCGCGGCGATGCTGGGCACGGTCGACATCGTGGCCCGGCCGGCCGACCTGACCAGCGCGTTCGAGCAGATGATGACCGCGGCGATGGGCAAGACCAGTGCCGACGTCCAGCTGAAGGTGTGGACGCCGGTCAACTCGACGGTCCGCTTCGTCAAGCAGGTCGAGCCGCAGGTGGCCGACCTGACCGGCAAGCGCACCGAGGACGGGCCGCGCGCGGGCCGTTATCCGCTCGGCTCGTGGGGCAACGAGAGCCGCGACTACCACGTCTGCGTGGACGTGACCGCGGGTGCGGCCGGCGACGAGATGCTGGCCGGCCGGATCTCGGTGGTCGAGGGCGACGACGTGCTGGCCCAGTGCCTGGTACGCGCGGTGTGGACCGACGACGCCGCGCTGTCCACCCGGATCAACCGGCAGGTGGCGCACTACACCGGGCAGGCCGAGCTGGCCGACGCGATCCAGGCCGGCATCGAGGCCCGCAAGGCTGGCGACGACCGGACGGCCACGATCAAGTTCGGCCGCGCCGCCCAGCTCGCCCACGAGAGCGGCAACAAGGCGACCGAGCAGTTGCTGGCCACGGTCGTCGACATCGAGGACGCGGCGACCGGCACGGTCCGGCTGCGGCGCAAGGTCGAGGCGGCTGACGAGATGGCGCTGGACACCCGCTCCACCAAGACCGTGCGGGTCGGGCGAGCCCGGTGACGACCTATCCCTGTCCGAAAGGCCACGCCTCGTCGACCGACGACTTCTGCGACCACTGCGGGGCGAAGATCGGCGGCACGATGGTGCTCAGTCCCCCGCCGGCCAGTGCCCCGGCAACCAGCGCCCCGCCGGCCAGCGCCCTGCCCGCCAGCGCCCTGTCGGTCAGCGCCCTGTCGGTCAGCGCCCCGCCGGCCAGTACCCCGGCAACCAGCGCCCCGGCAACCAACCAGCCGGTCTCGCCGCCGCTGCCGACGACCCCGGCCCGGTCGCCCGGTTCGGGCACGCCGTGCCCGAACTGCGGCACGCCGCGCACCGGCAACTGGCGCTTCTGCGAAGACTGCGGCTTCGACCACACCACCGGCAAGGTGCCGGTGCTGGACGTCGCTCCAACGCCGCCGAAGGCCGGTCAGTGGACGGCGACAGTCTTCGCGGACCGGGAGTACTTCCATGCGAACGCGATCGACGGCGTGGAGTTCCCGGCCGACAGCACGGACCGCACGCTGGTGCTGCCGGCCCCGCAGGCGCGGATCGGCCGCAAGAGCGCGTCGAAGGGTACGGATCCGGAGATCGACCTGTCCGCACCGCCGCTCGATCCGGGCGTCTCACACAGCCACGCCCTGCTGACGCTGAGCGTCGACGGGGTGTGGCTGGTGTGCGACCTGGGCTCCACGAACGGCACCTATGTCAACGAGGAGCCGAAACCGCTGGCGGCCGGGCAGAGCCGCGCCCTGGCCGACGGCGACCAGGTTCACGTGGGAGCGTGGACGACGATCGCCCTGCACGCACCCGTCTGACTAACAGACGGACCCGAGCACTCCGTGGCCGTGGCTGCCGCGGTCCAGCTGGAATTCGACCGCTTCGACCAGGGCCTCGCCGGTGACCGGCTGGGCGAGCACGGAGCAGACCTGAGCCGTACGGGTGCGGGGGTCTCCCGAGCGCAGCGAACCGCTGAGCATGATCACCGGGATCTTCCGCAGTCGCGGGTGCATCCGCAGCGCCCGGCACAACTGGAGGCCGTCCACCCCGGGCATCACCAGGTCGGTGACCACCACGTCAGGGTGCTGCTTGTTCGCCTCCTCGAGGGCGCTCTCCCCGTCGCCGGCGGTGAGGACCGTGTAGCCACGGCTGGTGAAGAGCTTCTCGTGGACGTGCCGGATGTCCTTGTGGTCTTCGGCGATCAGCAACACGGCCATGGTGACTCCCAGCGGTTTTCGTGGACTCTCACCTCCAAGAGTGCTATGTCACGCTCGTCCCGAGTGTCCTAAACACACCTTTTACATCCGTACGAGGCTTTTAGGACCACGGCGCCGCCGGATGCAGGATCTCCAGTGTCTCCCGGCGTAGTTTCTCGCTGCGGGCGTAGACCGACGCGCCCGGGCCGGGCCGGCTGCCGCCGTCCAACCCGCTGTAGCTGCCGCCGGCCTCGGTGACGATCAACGAGGTCGCGGCGAAGTCCCAGATCTGGCCGCCGGTCTGCACGGCCAGATCGAGCTCGCCCCGGGCCACCAGCAGCCCCGGATGCAGCCGCCAGGGCAGCTGCGCGACGACCGCCAGCAGTGGCTCCAGCACCGCGGTCGGGGCCGGGACGATGCCGAGCCGGCTGCCCGCGACCGCGTACGCGCCATCCGGGTCGACGCTGATCCGCCGCCCGTCCCCGGCCCCGCACGGCCCCTCGTACGCCCCCGAGCCGCGCGCGGCCCAGAAGGTCACGCCCTGCGCCGGAACGGCGGCGACCGCCGCCACGATCTCGCCGTCCTGCTCGCAGCCGATGAGTACCAGCCAGCGGTCGTCGCCGGCCACGTAGAGGGCGGTGCCGTCGATCGGGTCGATGATCCAGCGGCGGCCGCCGCTCCCGGTCTGGCCGCCCTCTTCGCCCAGCACGGCGTCGCCGGGTCGTTCGGCGGCCAGCACCGCACGGATCGCCGTCTCGACCGCACGGTCGGCCTCGGTGACGATGCTGCCGTCGGTTTTGCGCTCGCGGGGCAGGTCGGCCAGGGTCTGCACGAAGCGCATCGCGACGGCGCCACCGGCCCGGGCCGCGTGCCTCGCCAGTTCGAGATCGTCCATCGCTCCATCCTGCCCGGGCCGGGCCGTCGTTTCCGGCGGTTCCGATGTCCGCATGGTGCGCACCTTCGCGATCCGCGGATTCCAGTTGTCACCGCCGAGGAGATCACCTCGATCCTGGCCGCGCTGGCCGAGGGCTTCGCACTGCGCCATCTCGGCGACCCGGGAGCCGGCATCCTCGGCAACGGCGCAGCGGGCAACCTGTTCGGTAAAGCGATCCTCGGGATCCTGCACAGCTACCTCGAGCCCAAGGCTGAACCCATCGGCCGCTCCCTGCGTGCTGACTTCGACGAACGCGCTGACCGGGCGCGACGCGATGCGGGGAGCTGAGATGGCGATACTGACCGGCAGCGCGCCGGCCGTGCGGCAACCATCGTGGTGGCAGCGCCAGGGTGATCTGATCACGCGGCGGCCGTTCAACGAGTGGACCTTCACCCACATGAACTGGCTCCTGCCCAGCGAGATCGTCCGGCGCGGGCCGGTCAGCCGTCCGCTGCCCCGCCGGCCCCGGCAGCTGGGACTGGACCTGGCCGCGCTGCACCGGCGCACGAACACCACGGCCTTCGTCGTGCTGCACCACGGCGCGATCGTGCACGAGAGCTATCCCGGCCGGTTCGCCCGGCCCGGCGCACGATTCCAGCTGTTCTCGTTGACCAAGTCGGTGACCTCGATGCTGATCGGGATCGCCGTCCGGGACGGGGCGATCCGGAGCCTGGCCGATCCGGTCGCCGCCTACCGCCCCGACTTCACTGGTACGCCGTACGAGGCGGTGCCGCTCGCCGACCTGCTCGCCATGTCCAGCGGGATCGGGGACCTGGAGTGCTGGGACACGCCGGGGAGCGACATCAAGCGTTTCGAACAGGCCGTGCTGGGGGGCGGGTCCGCCGAGGAGGTCGTGCGGTCAGCACGCCGCACGACCTCCTCCGGCGTCCGCTTCAACTACTCCACGTTCGACGCGCAGGTGCTGGGCTGGGTGCTCGAGGCGGCCACCGGCCGGTCGCTGGCCGGCTATGCCGGTGAAAAGCTCTGGAGCCGGATCGGCGCCGAGCACGACGCCTACTACTGGCTGACCCGGGGCTGCCCGCGTACCGCCCTGGGCTCGGGCTCGCTGAACGCGACCGCCCGCGACCTGGCCCGGCTCGGCCTCATCATGGCCCACGACGGCCGGCTGGCCGGCGAGCAGATCGTGCCCGCCGATTGGGTCCGCCGCGGCCGGGGCCCCGGGGCGCCGCACCTCGCGGTCGGGACGCTCGGCCCCAGCGGCTACGACCACTACGGCTACGCCGACCTGTGGTGGACGCTCGGCTCCGGCGCTTTCACCGGCCTCGGCGTACACGGGCAGTACCTCTTCGTCGACCCGGCCGCCGACGTGGTGATCGTCAAGTGCAGCGCCTGGGCGACCCAGGACGACCCGGCCCGGGATCACGAAACGATCACCGCCCTACAGCAGATCGCCACCGAACTGGCCTAAGCAGCGCCACCCAACCGACCCGAACAACGCCACCCAACCCGGCTCAAACAACGCCACCCAACCGACCCGACCAGCGCCACCCAACCGACCCGAACAACGCCACCCAACCGACCCGACCAGCGCCACCCAACCCGGCTCAAACAGCGCCACCCAACCCGGCTCAAACAGCGCCATCCAACGGGCCCGAACAGCGCTGGGCCGCGCCGGGCGTTCAGTGCTGCAGGCCGCCGGCCGCGACGTGGATGAAGACCGCGGCCACCTCGTCGGCTCTGGTCAGCGTCTCGACGTAGCCCTGCACGGGTTTGGTCGCGGCCTCCACCGCCGTGGCGTCGGCCGGGCTGCCGAAGGTGACCACGCTGAGCAGCACCGGGCGTTTCGGGTCGGCCGCCTTGGCCAGCGACGCCGAGAGCTGGGCGGCGGTGGGCGAGTTGTCGTCCGACTCGTTGCGGCCGTCGGTGAAGATCACCACCTGGTTGGGCATGCCGGGCCGCCAGCTGTCGCGCGCCGACGTGTACGCCGCCAGGATCGTGTCGTAGAGCCCCGTTCCGGTCTCCTTGGCTTCGAGCTTGCCGACCGCCGCCGCCAGGGCCCGCCGGTGGCTGCCGTTCATCGCGGTGACGCCGACCAGCGGGTGCCAGTCGCGGTCACCGTCGAGCTGGCTGCCGAACTCCCACAGCCCCATCCGCGCGTCGTCGGGCAGCAGCGTCGTCAGTGAGCGGGAGCCCTGCCGGACCAGCTCGATGCGTGACGACGTCGAGCCCGGGGCGTTTGCACCCATCGAACCGGAGGCGTCGACGACGACCAGCAGGTCGGTGCGCCGGTCCTCCGGATACCAGGTCGCCAGGACGTGGTCGACGTGGTGGCCTTCCAGCAGCCCGAAGGGCGCGGCCCGCGGCGCCGGCAGCGCCCCCTCGCCGCCGCTGGGAGCCTGGGCGGCGTCCGGCAGCCGCAGGTTGGCCGCGCGCAGCAGGGCGGCGGCCGATGGACCGGTCAGCTTGCGGTGCAGGGCCTTCAGGGCGGCGGCGCGCGACGGGTCGCGTGCCGCGGTCAGCGACGGGAACCAGGTGTAGCGCAGCAGCGCGGTGTGGTCCGCCCCAGGCCGGATGGCCTGGTTACCGGCTACGGTGTTCAGGACCGGCAGCAGCGAGTACTCGGGCACGATGCCGACCTCGCCGGCCCTCTGCGGCAGGGCGGCCTTGCCGCCGGTGACCGTACGGGTCTTCTTCTGGGCGTGCGCCAGCCACAGGGCCGAGGCGTCCATGTCCTCGGCCAGCCAGACGGCCTCGGCCGCGTCGCCGGCCGCGACCATGCCGTCGCCGGAGCCGGCCGGGTCCCGCACGACGAGCCGGACGTCCTCGTCGTCGGCCACGAGCTGGGCCAGGCCGGACCAGCTGTCGCCGGCGCCCTTGAGGAGGGCCGCGGTCGCGCCGTCGGTGACCATGTAGAGCGGACTGGTGGCGACCACCGAGCCCGCGTTCGCGGTGGGCACCGGGGCCAGTTCGAGCGAGCCGGCGGAGCCGATCCATGAGCCGTCGTCCGGGATCCAGACGTCCGCGCTGGTCTCGGCCACCTGCTGCACCGCCGCGCGGCCGTCCGCAACGGTCACCTGCAGGCCGGTACACGCTCCGGCCGCTGCGGCCACCGCGTCCAGCACGGGGGCGAACGACGTGGCCGTGACCACCCGCAGCGGCTTGTCACAGGGCAGGCCGGCGACGTCGTCAGCCCTGGGGGACCGGCTGTGCAGGACGACGACCACGCCGGCGATGATCAATGCGGTCAGCGTCAGCACGCCCGCAACGGGCAGCAACCACCCGGTACGTGGTCCCGTACTGTGCCTGCCCATGCCCGGTACTGCCTTCCGCCCAGTGACACCGTCTCAGCCGCGGAAAATCGAAGATCGTTGAGAACTTTACCGCTCAAGCATTGCACTGCGGCGGCGACTTTCTCTCCATGAGCAATTATCGGCGGCGCGACGGTCACACCCTGGGCGCCGTCAGATCGCGATCCATTCCGTGGCGATCTGGCGGCCGGCGACCTGGCACTCGATCCGGATCGGACCGGCCCGGCCGGCCGGGAAGGTGAAGCAGCCCACCTCGTCGGCCGTGGTCTCGCTGACCAGGCCAGCGGAGTTGAACAGCCGTACCCGGCCCGGTTCCGGCGGGATCAGCTGTCCCTCGATGCCCACGTCGCTGAGCTCGATCTCGACCCGCAAGTCGCCCAGGGCGAAGACGAGATTGCGCGGGGCACCCGACAGCGGCCCACGGACGGCCGCGGTGCGGTCGAGCTCGGAGTCGTAGAGCAGCGCGGCGAGCGCCCGGTCGACATCGGCCGTCCGCCACGCCTGCACCTGCTGGGCCGCCGCGAGGACATGTACCTCTCCGGGCTCCGGGCGCAGCGCCTCGCCGACGTCGAGCAGCAGTTCGTCGTCGTCGTTCCAGTTCCGCCACGGCATCACGGACACCCCCTGATGTGCTCCGATTCATCTGCTTTCAGGTACGCCCGGACTGCACCCGTTTCGCGCAGCTTGTCGAGCACGCGGCTGCGTGTCGGGCCGATACTGCCAATGGGTATACCCAGAATCCGGCTGATCTCCGCATACGGATACGGCGGATCCGCGGTGAGCATCATCAGGAGTTGGCGGTGCTGGGGTGCCAGCTCGCCGAGACCGTCGAGCAGCACCTGGCGCCGCTCGGCGGCCAGCAGCAGGTCGTCCGCCTGCGGGCCGGTGTCCCGGTCCTGCTGGCGCATCGTGTGCGGGTCCGTCGACACGTTGCGCGCGTTCAACCGCAGGTGCCGTTCGCACTCGTGCCGGGTGGTGGTCGCCAGCCAGCCCGGCAGTGCGTCCGGTTCGCGGATGGCGCCGAGGTGCTCGACCAGACGCAGCCAGACCAGCTGGCTGACGTCCTGGGTGTCGGCCGCGGAAAGCCGGTAGTGCCTGATCACGAACGCGACCAGGCCGGCGAACCTGCGCACCAGCTCGTTCCAGGCCGCCTCGTCGCGATCGACGCCGGCCCGGTCGAGTAGCGTCGTGAGGTCCCAGTCGAGCATGTCTGCCATTGTGCCCTCGCTCCGTTTCGCGACCGGGCAGCCGTCCCGTGCCCGCCCGGCGTCATCCGATTCCTTCGAGGATCCGCACCGCCTTGCCGTACCCGGCAATCGGCTTGCCGTACTCGGCGAGGTGGTCCGCTGCCTGCCGCGGCGTCATCGTGAGCTCGGCCGCGACCCGGGCGATCGCCGCCGCGATCTGCGGGGCGGCGAACGACGTGCCGCTCCAGATCGCCCAGGCGTCCGCACCGAAGGTGTCCGGCTGCGGATCGAAGACGGGCGACTCGACCCCGGTGACGTACGTCGAGCGGATGCCTTCGGCCACCGCGGAGAACCGCACGCCATCGCCGTAATTGGACCACGAAGCGGGCGCCAGGTATGCGGTGAGACCGGCCACGGCCTCGACTCCGGTCAGCGCGGCGGGCCACACCCGGGAGCTGTCGCCGTAGTTGCCGGCGGCCGCGACGATCACCGTGTCGCGTTCCTTGTCCGCCCGGACCGTCGCGACCGCCTGCGCGATGGCCGGCGGTGGGGTGTCGTCGACCGTGCGGATGCCCAGCGACAGGTTGATGATCTGCGCGCCGTCGGCGTGCGCGCGCAGGATCGCGTCGGCGATGTCGTTGTCGGTGGCGAAGCCGTCGGTGTCGGCGGCGCGATACATCCGCACCGTCGCCTGCGGGGCGACCCGCTGCACGATGCCGGTAACGAAGGCGCCGTGCCCGGCCGCGTAGTCGAGCAGCCCGTCCGGCCCGGCCGGCAGCACGTCGAGCCGGTCGATGTCGTCCGCCGTGCGGTCGATGCCGAGCCAGCCGTCAGTGCGCGGCTGCTCCGGGATGCCGGTGTCGATCACCGCGATCACGATCGGGTCAGCACCCGGAGCGGGCGGGGAAGCCACGGCGGCGCCCGGCGCGGCCGGCAGCGGGGTGGGCGCCGGCTCGGGACCGCCGATGCCCTTGCCGACGGCGGCCATCGTCGCCAGGTAGTTCGGCCAGGCCGGCACCTTCGCCGCGGCGCAGTCGTCGATCACCCGGTCCACATCGGACGGTGCCGCGGCGGGCCGGCGCAGGCAGACCCGGGCGCCCTGGCCGGGCAGAGCCTCGAAACCGGTGAACAGATGGCCGACCGAACCCGTGTCGTACTCGCGCGCCGGGAGGACCACCTCGCCGCGGGCGACGAGGCTGTACGAGCCGTCGCGGCGGGTGCGTTGCTCCAGCTGGGGAAGGTTGCGGTCAGCGCAGCGACGGCCGATCAGGATGCCGACCATCCGGGCGTCGGCGATCGGGTCGCCGAGCCCGAGCCGACCGATCTGCACGGGCAGGATCGCCCGCAGCCGGGCCCGGTCGGCGGGACCGTAGAATTCCGGATAGTCGCCGGCGAAGACGTACCCCAAGCGGTCTTTCTCGAATTTCATGAGCTCGGTCCTGACGGGTGAGAAGCGCAGCGACGGTGACGTCGCGCGCGGGCGGAAGTAGGTCTCTTGTCAGAAGTAGAGCCGGCAGCCAACCTCGTGATACACGCTAGGCGTGTCCATGAGGGAGTGATAGCCGACCCGCGCCGTTTCGGTCCGATCGCGGAGGATCTCGTCCGATCGGCGCGGCGGTCCGGACCGCCGGAGGCGCTGGCCCTGGCCCTGCGCGCCCTGGCCTGGCGGCGGCGCGCCCAGTTCGCCGCGCCGGAGGCGAAGAAGCTGCTCGACGAGGCGGCCGCCGTGGCTCGCCGGCACGGTCTCGGCCCGACCCTGGCCGATGTGCTGATGACCCGCGCGGTGGTCGACCAGGAGCTCGGCAACCTGGTCGCGGCCCAACGCGACCTGGACGCGGCCGGCCCGCTGGTCGCCGCCGAACGCGCCGTCGAGCTGGTCTTCCAGCGCGCGGTCCTGCACCAGAATCTGGGCCGGCTGACCCCGGCGGCCGGCGGTTACCGCGACCTGTTGGCCGACCCGGCCACCCCGGAGCGACTGCGGGTGGTCTCCGGCAACAACCTCGCGATGATCGACTCCCAGCACGGCCGGCACGGCGACGCGCTGCGCCTGCTCGACCAGGCGGGCCGGCGGGCGCCGCGGGTCGGTCCCGCGCACGAGGCGATGGTGCTCGAGACCAGGGCCTGGGTGACCGTGCATGCGGGCCGGCTGGCCGAGGGCATCCGGCTCTTCGACGAGGCGGCCCGGGCCACCGAGGCGGCGGGCCTGCCGCTCGGCGAGCACTACGTGGAGTACGCCGACGCGCTGATGGACCTGCGGCTGATCCCGGAGGCCTGCGACGCGGCCCGCTCGGCGGCCGAGGAATTCCGGCTCGGCGGCGTCGCGCTGATGGGCGCCGAGGCCGAGCTGAGGGTAGCCCAGCTGGCGCTGCTCTCCGGCGACCCGCAGGAGGCCGAGGCGGCGTCGGCGGCGGCCGCCCGCAGCTTCGACCGGCAGGGCCGCAAAGGGTGGAAGGCGCGGGCGACGCTGGTCCGGGCCGAGGCCCGACTGCGCGCCGGCACCGCGACGGCCGCGGACCTGCGCGACGCGCGCCGCGTCTGCCGCACCCTCGAAAGCCAGGGCACTTTTTCGTACGCGGTCCCGGCGTACGACATCGCCGGCCGGATCGCCGCGGGCCTGGGCCGCCGCAGCGACGCCGTGACGCTGCTGCGGCGCGCGGTCGAGCTGGCCCGGCGCAGCACGGTCCTGGTCCGGATGCGCGGCAGCGTGGCCGGCGCGACGGCGGCCCGGCTGCTGGCCGACGATGTGGGTGTCCTCGCGCACTGCCGCCGCGGTCTGAGCGACCTGGCCCGGCACCGCACCGCGTTGCCCTCGGTGGAACTGCGCGCGCTGGCCTCCGGGCACGGCGTGGAGCTGGGGCAGCTCGGCCTCGAGGTCGTGGTCCGCGACGGCTCGACACCGCGGGTGCTGGACTGGATGGAACGCACCCGGGCCGCCGCCCTGCTCGCCGTCGAACCGCCGGGCGGGACCGACGTGGACGACCTGGAAGCGCTGCGCGGCATCCACGCCGAGCTGGAGACGCTGGCCACCGGCGACCGCACGGTCGGGGTGCCTGCGCCGCTGCTGGCCCGGCAGAAGGCGATCGAGGACCGGATCCGGCGGGCGAGCTGGCACCGGCGTACGCAGAGCCGGGCCACCACCGCGACCATCCGCCCCGCCCGGCTGCGCGGCCTGCTCGCCGGCCGGGTCCTGATCGAGTACGCGATCCTGCACGACGGCCTGGTCGCGGTCGTGGTCGAGCCGCGGCGCAGCCGGCTTGTCACCCTCGGCCCGGCGGCCGCCGTCCTGGCCCAGGTCCGGGCGTTGTTCTTCGCGCTGCGCCGGATGACCCAGCCGCTGCCCGCGTCGTCGCTGGCCGCCGCCCGGCTCAGCGCCGACCTGCGGGTGCGGAAGCTGCGCACCCTGCTGCTCGAACCGCTCGCCGTCCAGGACGCCGCCGAGCTGGTGATCGTCCCGGTCGGGCACCTGCACGGCATCCCCTGGTCGGCGCTGCGGGACGCGCCGGTCGCCCTGGCCCCGTCGGCGGCGCTCTGGGCCCGGGCCCGCGAGTCGGCGCTGCGGCTCCGGGCGCCCGCGGCGACCGTGCTGGTCGAGGGGCCGAGCCTGCCCGGAGCGACGACCGAGGTGCGCCGGCTGCGCGAGCTGTACCCGGCCGCGATCGCCGTGTCCCCGCCGCGGAGCACGGTCCAGGAGGTGCTGCGGCACCTGGAGGGTGCGGATCTGGTGCATCTGGCCTGTCACGGCTGGCTGCGTTCGGACAACCCGCTCTTCTCCTCGCTGGTGCTCAGCGACGGCCCGCTGACGGTGCAGGAGCTGCAGACCAGCGGGGTGGCGCCGCACCGGCTGGTGCTCGCGTCCTGCCAGTCGGGTGCAGACGTCAGTTACGCCGGGGACGAAGTGGTCGGTTTCGTGAGTTCGCTGCTGGCCCGGGGCACGGCCGGGCTGGTCGCCAGCGTCGCCGCGGTGCCGGACGTGGCGGCGGTGGATCTGATGCAGGCCCTGCACGAGCAACTGGCCAAGGGCAGCACGCTGGCGCAGGCGCTCTTCACCGCACGGCAGGGTCTGGACCGCGACGATCCCGCCGCATATGTCAACTGGTGCACCTTCAGCGCGTACGGGGCGGCCTGAAACGGTTCGGGCCGGCGATGTATCAGCGGTGATCGTCGGGTCTCTGACTCAACGTGGAAGTCGGGCTGGAACACGACAATAAGGAACACCGGCGCTTCGCCGCCGTGCTGTTCGCGGACCTCACCGGATTCACCCAACTAGTCGAATCCGTCGAGCCGGAGATCGTCTACCAGGTGGTGCGCCCCCTGATGGACGATCTGGTGGCGATCGCCGTGCGGCACGGCGGCGAAATACAGCAGATCCTCGGGGACGGCTTCATGTGCGTGTTCGGCCTGCGGGAGACCACCGGCGACGAGGCCTGCCGAGCCGTGAACGCCGGGCTGGCCCTGGTCGCGGCTGGCGGCACGAAGGTCGTCCGCCCCTCGGTGCACGCCGGCGTCGAGTACGGCGAGGTGTTCGTCACCCCGTCCTGGCCCCCGGCCGGCTACGGGGTCTGGGGCCGGGCGGTCAACCACGCGCAACGGCTGTGCGCCCTGGCCGGGCCGGGTGAGCTGCAGATCGGCCCGGGCGCCTACGACCGCAGCACCGTGCGCCCGGCCAATGCCCACCCGCACCACGCCCGCCTCAAGGGCGTCCCCGCCCCGGTCCTGTCCCACCGCATCTCGGCGGCCTGAGCGGGGCACCGCATCTCGGCGGCCTGAGCCGGGGCCAGCCGGGACTCACAGGCCCGGCTGGTAGGCGAGCACCCCGCGGTTGATCGCCGCGCCGGCCTTGCGGGCCGTCTCCCGCACCTGCTCCGACGCGCCCTTGGCCTGCTTGATCTGACCGAGCAGGTCGAGCACCTGGCGGGCCCACCGGACGAAATCCCCGGCCGGCATGTCCGACTCGTAGTTGTGCCCGCTGGCCAGCACCCGGGCGAGCGGCTCGCCGCGGGCCCACCGGTAGATCGGCCAGACGAAGCCCGGATCCGGCTCCCGGGTCAGGGTCAGGCCGTGCGCGGCCTCGTCCGCCTCGATCTGGGCCCAGAGTTTGTGGCAGGCGTCGACCGCTTCCGAGGTCGCCCCCGTGGGCACCGAGGCGCGTTCGTCACCCTCCCGGCGGGACTCGTAGAGGACCATCGACACCGCGCCCGCCAGTTCATCCGGGGCGAGTCCCTCCCAGATGCCCTGGCGCAGGCACTCGGCGACGAGCAGGTCGGCCTCCGTCCAGATCCGCGACAGCATCCGGCCCGCGTCGGTCACCTCGCCGTCCGCGGTCAGATAGCCGCGCCCGGCCAGAACCGCGCAGACCTGGTCGAACGTGCGCGCCAGCGACCCCGTGCGCCCGGCGACCTTCTCCCGCAGGGCGGCGGTGTCACGTTCCAGCCGATGTTTGCGCTCGGCCCAGCTGGCGTGCTCCTCACGCTCCGGGCAGGCGTGGCAGGGGTGCTGCCGGAGCCGCACCTTGAGCAGGGCGATCTCCGCGTCCTCGCCGGGGGTGGCGCCGCCGCGCCGGCGCCGGCCCTCGCCGTGGCGGTCGAGTCCGGTGGCACTGACCAGAGCGGCCAGGTCCCGCCGGGCGCCGGGGGCGCGATGGTTGAAATTCTTCGGGACGCGGATGCGGGCCAGCACCTCGACCGGGCCGGGGAAGTCGGCCGCGCTGATCCGCCCGGCCCAGCGGTCCTGGGTCAGCACGAGCGGGCGCGGCTCGCCGAACCCGGCGCCGCCGGGCTCCACGACGACGGCCAGGCCCGCCCGGCGGCCCTGCGGCACCCGGATCACCTCGCCGACGCGCAGCCGCTCCAGCGACGACTCCGCGGCCGCTCGCCGCTGACTGGCGCCCTGGCGGGCCAGCGCGCGTTCCCGGTCCGCGATGGCGATCCGGATGCCGAAATACTCGTCGAAGTCGCCGTGGTGGCATCTCGCGTCGTCGCCGTACGCCGTGCCGGTCTCGGTGTTGCGCTGCACCTGGCGGGCCAGGCCGACCACCGAGCGGTCGGCCTGGAACTGGGCGAACGACGATTCCAGCAGCTCCCGGGCCCGCGCCGCGCCGACCGTGCCGACCAGGTTGGACGCCATGTTGTACGACGGCCGGAAGCTGGAGCGCAGCGGATACGTCCGGGTCGAGGCGAGACCGGCGACGTGCCGGGGGTCGACCTCGGGGCTCCACAGCACGACGGCGTGGCCCTCGACGTCGATGCCGCGCCGGCCGGCCCGGCCGGTGAGCTGCGTGTACTCCCCCGGGGTCAGGTCAACGTGCGCCTCGCCGTTGAACTTGACGAGCCGTTCGAGCACCACACAGCGGGCCGGCATGTTGATGCCCAGCGCCAGCGTCTCGGTGGCGAAGACGGCCTTGACCAGGCCGCGCACGAAGCACTCCTCGACCGCCTCCTTGAAGGCGGGCAGCATGCCGGCGTGGTGCGCCGCCACGCCGCGTTCCAGCCCGTCGAGCCACTCCCAGTAACCCAGGACCGACAGATCCTCGCCCGGGATGGTGGCGACCTTGGCCTGGGCGATCCGGCGGATCTCGGTGCGCTCGTCGACGTCGGTCAGCCGAAGCCCGGCCTGCAGGCACTGCTGGACGGCCGCGTCGCAGCCGGCCCGGCTGAAGATGAACAGGATCGCCGGCAGCAGCCCGGCCCGGTCGAGCCGGTCGACCACCTCGGCCCGCGGTGGCGGCTGCCAGCGCCGGTTACGCCCGCCGCCGCCCCGCGAATTCCATCCCGGCCCGGCCGTGCGCTCGCCCATGTCGAGCCGGCGCAGCATCTCCCGGGTGTAGCGCAGCAGTTCGGGGTGCACGTCGTGCTTGCGGGCCGCGTCGGCGTCGTGGAACAGGTCGAACATCCGCTTGCCGACCAGCATGTGCTGCCAGAGCGGGACCGGCCGGTGCTCGCTGACCACCACCTCGGTGCGGCCGCGGACGGTGACCAGCCAGTCGGCGAACTCCTCGTAATTGCTCACCGTGGCGGACAGGGAGACCAGGTTGACCGTCGCGGGCAGGTGGATGATGACCTCCTCCCACACCGCGCCGCGGAACCTGTCGGCCAGGTAGTGCACCTCGTCCATCACCACGAAGGCCAGGCCGTCGAGGGTGGCCGACCCCGCGTAGAGCATGTTGCGCAGCACTTCGGTGGTCATCACGACCACCGGGGCCTCGCCGTTGATCACGTTGTCGCCGGTGAGCAGGCCGACCTTGTCAGGGCCGTAGCGCTGCACCAGATCGTGGAACTTCTGGTTGGACAGGGCTTTGATCGGGGTGGTGTAGAAGCACTTACGGTCGCCGGCGCGCAGCGCCAGGTGCACGGCGAACTCGCCCACCACCGTCTTGCCCGCGCCGGTCGGAGCACAGACCAGCACGCCGCTGCCACGCTCGAGCGCCGCGCAGGACTGGCGCTGGAAATCATCCAGGTCGAAACCGACATCGAGCATGAAGTCGTCGAGCGCGGGGAACTCGGCCACCGTGGCGGCCCGCCGCTTCGACTCCGCATACCGTTCGGCGGGGCTCGTCATGCGAACAAGACTAGATCCCCCGTGTGACAGCTTCGCTCATCGGCGGTTGGCGGCCGGGCCGTTCGGGTCGCTGGGTATCGTGCACGGCGTGCCGGATGCCGAGGATTCGACCCGTACCGTGCCGGACCGCCCGCATCTGGTGGATGCGGTGCTCTTCGACTTCCACGGCACTCTCGCGCAGGTGGAGGAGCCGGTCGCCTGGGTGACCGCGGCCGCCGCCGCCTGCGGGGTGAGCCTGGACCGGGGCCGGGCGACCGGGCTGGCCGACCGGCTGGTCACGGCGGGCCGGGCCGGTGGGCCGCTGCCGTACCGGGTGCCGCCGCACCTGGCCGACGACTGGGCCGACCGCGACCTCTACGAGCACTGCCACCGGGCGGCATACACCGGGCTGGCCGAGACCGTGCATACGGACATCGAAGGCCTGCCCGGGGCCCTCTACGACCGGCTGCTCGAACCGGCCGGCTGGCTGCCCTACGCGGACACCGAGCCGACGCTGCGCACCCTGCACGAGGCCGGGATCAAGGTCGCGGTGGTCAGCAACATCGGCTTCGACATCCGGCCGTTGTTCGTCGCCTGGGGTCTCGACGGCCTGATCGACGCCTTCGCCCTCTCCTACGAGGTCGGCCGGTCCAAGCCCGATCCGGCGATCTTCCTGCGCGCCTGCGGGATGCTCGGCACCGACCCGGAGCGCACGCTGATGGTCGGTGACACGCCCGCCGACGCGGGCGCGGTCCGGGCGGGCTGTGCCGCCCTGGTGCTGCCCGCGGCCGAACCGGGTCGCACGAACGGCCTGGGTGCGACCCTCGCGCTGGCCGGCTGCCCGGCCTGAGCGCAGGATCCTCGCGTACGCCGGGAGCCCGTCCGCGGCGACGGCTCGCTCAGAGATACGTCCGCGGGACGCCGCGCTCAGAGAGGCGTCTCGCGCGCTCAGAGATACGTGTCGACGAGAGTGCCCAGGGTGGCCGAGGTGCTGCGGATCGGTCCCCGGGCCTCGGCCGCGGCGACGTGGTCGGCGACGGTCGACTTCTCCTGCTCCGCCGCGGCCTTCTTCTCGGCGCGGCGGGCCTCCGCGGCGGCACTGATGGCTGCCATCCCGGGAGAGGGCCCGCCGATGGGAACCTTGTTCGCGCCGACCGATCCGACCGCCATCTGGTCTCCCCTCAGCCGGTGCCGACAAGCTACTCGGCCACGAGCTGGATTATGCCGCCGCTACCTGGGGAACCGGCCCTCAGCGCCGCGCGGCAACCGAAGTGCACCCGGTTTGCAGCCGAGAGCCGACCACCCACCGGGCAACCGGTACGTGCGCACCGCCTACCCCGACCATCACCAGCGCACCTGAGGGACCGGTCAGATCAGCAACCGGACCGCTCCCGGAACGCATGTGATCGTCACCGGTAGCGCGGCGATCCGCTCGCCGTCGGCGTACGCGATGATCTTCTCGGTGTTGATCGTGATCTCCCGGGCCCGGTAGCTGGTGACCCGGGGGTCGCTCAGGTGGGTGCCGCAGCGCAGCCGGGGTTTCAGCGCGATCAGCGCAGAGCGGCCCAGGGTGCCGGCCACGACCACGTCGAGCAGCCCGTCGGCCGGGTCCGCCGCCGGGCAGATCCGCAGCCCACCGCCGTAGCTGGGGCAGTTGCCGACCGCCACCAGCACGCCGGTGAAGCTGCGGTCGGCGCCGTCGAGCAGCAGGGTGTAGCGGCGCGGGCGCAGCCGGGCCAGCTCGAGCAGGATCGCCAGGTCGTAGCGGCGCGGCCCGCGCGGCCAGCGCATCCGGTTGGCGCGCTCGTTGACGACGGCGTCGAAACCGGCGGCCAGCACCGCCCCGAACCAGCGGACCTCGCCGTCGGCACCGGTCAGGCGGGCCAGATCAACCGCCCGGGAGCGGCCCGCCCGCACTGCCGCGGCGACCGCGGTGGCCGCGGCCAGAGGATTGACCGGTACGCCGGTTCCGGCCGCAAAGTCGTTGCCGGTACCCGCCGGCACCACGCCGAAGCCGACGCCCGTGCCGGCGACGGCCTGCAGCCCGAGGTGCACCGTGCCGTCACCGCCGACCGTCACCAGCGTGCCGACGCCCGCAGCGACCGCCTGCCGGCAGGCCTTCCCGGCCTCCTCGGCCGACCCGGCGGGGAGCAGCCGCACCGGGTGCCCGGCGGCACCGAGCCGGTCGAGGACGGCCGGCAGCAGACCGCGGTGCCGGCCGCGCCCCGCCCCGGGATTGACCAGCACCGCGATGTCGTCATGCGTCACAGCCGGGAACATACCGGCTGCCCGCTCAGGTCATGTCGTCGAACCGGCTCTCGATCGGCAACGACCGGCTCACCGGCTCCGGCGCGGGCAGGGTGGAGGCCATCTCGACCCGGTCCCCGGCCGCGACCGGTTCCCGCTCGTCGGTCAGCGGCGAGATTTCGTCGTCGTCCAGACCGGCGTAGATCTCCTTGCCGCGACCGCGGCGCCGATCGTTCAGGAAAGCGACACCGACCGCGATGAAGTAGAGCGCGGACATGCACGCTGCTAGCAGCGTCATCCCGAATGGGCCCGGGTCAGGAGTGGCGATCGCGGCGAAGGCGAACGACAAGAAGACGACTACCCGCCACCAACTCATCAGCCGGCGCGCGGCGACCACACCTGTGAAATTCAACATCAGCAGAACCAGCGGGAACTCAAACGCTGCGCCGAACAGCAGGATCATATTCATCACGAAGCCGACGTAGGACGTGACCTCGAGCTGGGTGGTGCCGCCGATGATGCCAGAATCCATGATCCACGGGAGGCTGTGTCCAATCGCCGTGAAGGCGATGAAGGCCCCGCCGACGAACAGCGGCGCGGCGACCGCCACGAAGATGTACGCCCACTTGCGCTCGTGACGGTGCAGGCCCGGCGCGATGAATGCCCACAGCTGGTAAAGCCATACTGGCGAGCCGACGATCAGGCCGATCCAGAGCGAAATCTTCAGCCGCAGCATGAGCTGATCGGTCACGCCGAGCGTGATGAAGTTGCACCGGCGGGTGCCGTCGGGCAGGACCGTCCACGACGTTGGGATGGCGCAGTAGGGCTCCCGCAGCACCCCGAAGACCCATTTTGAGATGAAGAAACCGACGATCAGGCCGACGACCAGCCCGATCGAGGCGAAGAAGAGCCGGTTACGCAGCTCCCGGACGTGCTCCATCAGGGTCATGGAGCCGTCGGCGGCCTGCTCGAATTTGCTCCGCCCCGGACGACGCAGGGTGATCGCCATGGTCGGTCAGCGGTCGTTGGTGCGCTGCACCGGGTCGACGAACGGCTGCGCCGGGGGCGGCTGGTAGCCCTGCGGCGCAGGGTAACCACCCTGGGGCGGCTGGTAACCCGGCTGCGGCGGCTGGTAACCCGGCTGAGCGTGGACCTCGCCGTTCAGCGGCTGGCGGCTGGTCTGCGGTTCGGCCTTCTCCGCGACGTCGTTGTTGTCGTCGATCAGACCCTTGGTCTCGGCCTTGATGATCCGCAGCGACCGGCCCAGCGAACGCGCGGCGTCGGGCAGTCGCTTCGCACCGAAGAGCAGCACGAGGACAACAACGAAAACGATGATGTGCCACGGCCTGAGCGCGCCCATGGGTAACTCCAGTCGGTCGGAACACGGTCCATTTGGGGTATGCCGGTCCATCGTACGTGCGGTTTCGGCGCATGGCTCCGGCCGGACCTGTTTGTTTGGAACCGCCCGTGAAGTCGGCAGACAACGAGGCAGGAACGCCGCACGCTACCACGCAGAGATCAGCGATCGTCCTTGCCGAGTGCGGCTTGAATCGTCGCGATCCGACCCTGCGTCACCTCGGCGCGCTGCTGCAACGCGAGCACCGACCGTTCGAGCACGGCGGCGCCCTCCTGCAGCTTCGCCGCCTCCTGCTGGCGGCGCTGCAGCCGGACCGCGGCGTGCTGCAGGACGGACAACCGGCCCAGCAGGGACAGGGCGGCCGATCCGAGGATGATCAGGGAAACCACGACCACCGCTAGCCAGACCCACAGCATCAACACGCCGATCAGCCTAACGCCTGCCTCACGAACCGCTCGCCGGCGCCGCGTACTGGTCCAGGGCGGTCGCCGCCTGGGCCCGGATCCGCTGTACCAGCTCGCCCGGGCCGAGAACGGTGACGTCGGCGCCGAGGCCGAGCAGCAGCCGCTGGGCCCAGCCCAGGTCGGTCACCCGCATGGTGACGATCCACTCGTCGCCGTCGCGGCGCACCTCCTCGCAGGGGTAGTACTCGGTGATCCACCGGCTGCCCCGGCCCACCCGCAGGGTGACCAGCGGCAGGTCGGGGCTCGGGTGGAAGATCCCGTCGGTCACGTCGTGCGGGACCGCCTCGACCGGTGGGGCGGCGGGCTCGTCGAGCACGGTGAAGGCGTCGATCCGGTCGAGGCGGAACAGCCGGGTCGCCTCGGCCCGGCGGCACCATGCCTCCAGATAGCCGCGCCCACCGACCATCAGCACCCGCATCGGGTCGACCACCCGGTCGCTGGTCTCATCCCGGGCCGCCGTGTAGTACGTCAGGTGCAGGGCGTGACCGCCCTCGACGGCCGCACGGATCGCGTCGAGGCGTTCGGCGTTCGCCGGCAGGCGGACCGCGACCGGGGCGCCGGCCTCGTCACCGGTCGCGTTCTCGATCTTCGCCAGGGCGCGCTCGATCGCGTCGCGTGAGCCGATGCCCGGCGTCTCGGCGAGCATCCGCAACGCGACCACCAGGGCGAGCGCCTCGTCCGGGTTGAGCCGCAGCGGGCGGTCGATGCCGGCGTCGTAGGTGATCGTCACCCGGTCGCCGTCCAGCGCCATGTCGATCAGGTCGCCCGGTCCGTAGCCGGGCAGGCCGCAGACCCAGAGCAGCTCCAGATCCTCGCGAAGCTGACGCTCGCTGACGCCGTGGTCGGCGGCCGCCTCCGCGACCGCGATCCCGGGGCGGGCCAGCAGGTAGGGCACCAGGTTGAGCAGCCGGCCGAGGCGGTCGCCCGAGGCCCGCCCGGCCGGGCTGCGCGGCTGCGGCGTCACGTGCCCACCGCCAGCGGCTCGTGCCGTGCGACGACCTCCTTGAGCTGCTGGATCACGGCCTCGCGCAACTCGAGCGGGGACTCGACGAGCACGTCGGCGCCGTAGCCGACCAGGGTCGAGGCGATCCGGTCGACATCCGCGTACGGGATCGTCAGCCGGTCGCCGTCGGGGCCGGGCAGCGTCTCGATCGCCCAGCGGCGCAGTCCCGCCGCGCGGCCCGGCCGGACCAGCACGCAGGCCCGGCCGGTGTGCTCGACCGGGCCGGACCAGGTGGCAACGTGGCTGATCAGGTCGACTGTCGCCGGCGGGGTGAAGGCGTGCTCGGGGCCGGTCGCCCGCACGTTGCCGACGATCCGGGAGAGCCGGAAGCAGCGGGTGGCGCGGCGCTCGCGGTCGTGGCCGACCACGTACCAGCGGCCCTGCCAGCAGACCACGCCCCACGGTTCGAGCCGGCGGGTGGCCGGGGCGTCGCCCTCCGGCGTGCGGTATGCGAACGAGACCGCCCGCCGGACCCGGGCGGCGCTGGTCAGCGGCCCGAACGACGGGTCGACGGTGACCACCGGCTCCACCCCGAGGGTGGCCTGCGGGTCCACCTCGATCCCGGCGGCGCGCAGCTTGGCCAGGCCGGAGGACGCGGCGGCGGCCAGCCCGGCGTGCTGCCAGAGCCGCGCGGCGATGCCGACAGCGGCCGCCTCGTCCGGCTCCAGCGGGATGTCGGGTAGCGCATACTCCCGATGCCCGATCCGGTAGCCGGGCTCCGCGTCGAACGCGCTCGGCGTCCCGGTCTCCAGCGGTACGCCCAGTTCGCGCAGTTCGGCCTTGTCGCGTTCGAACTTGCGCTGGAACGCCTCGTGGTCGCGCGGGTCCGCCGGATCGTGCTCATAACCGGGGACGGTCGCGGCGATCTGCGCGGCGGTCAGGAACCGTCGCGTGGACAGCAGACAGATCACCAGGTTCACCAGGCGTTCGGTGCGGGTCCGCGACACGGCAGAAACGCTAGCAGCATCGACGGCGATCGGCGGCACGCGAATCGGCCAGGCGGTTATTCGTCACCAGGACGGGGAAGAATGGCTGCGTGCCTGCCACGCCGTCACCCGAGCCCACCAGCGAGACGCCCGTCGGTCTCGCCGCCGCCGAAGCCCTGCCCGCCTCCCCGGAGAACCCCGGCGCCGCTACCGGCGACGGGGCGAACGAGAGCGTCGGCACGGTGATCATCGCCGGCCTGGCGAACGTCCTCATCGCCGTCGCCAAGCTGGTCGCCGGCATGGTCTCCGGGTCGGCGGCGATGCTGTCCGAGAGCGCGCACTCGCTCGCCGACACGGTCACCGAGGTCTTCCTCTACGTGGCGCTGCGCCGCGGCGGCAAGGAAGCGGACGAGGAGCACCCGTTCGGCTACGGCAAGGAGGCCTTCGTCTGGGCCTTCATCGCCGCCCTGTTCACCTTCATCGGCGGTGCCGGCTTCTCCGTCTACCACGGCGTGACGACCATCGCCGGCGGCGAGCACCCCGGGCACTACCTGATTTCGTACGTGGTGCTGGGGGTGTCCTTCGTCGCCGAAGGCATCTCGTTCCTGCGCGCCCGGCGGCAGGTGTCGGACGAGTCCGACCGGTGGGGCATCTCGTCGGCCCGGTTCCTGCGGCTCACCCCGGACACCACGGTCAAGGCCGTCTACTTCGAGGACTCGGCGGCCCTGGTCGGCCTGGTGCTGGCCGGACTCGGCATCCTGCTGGCCCAGCTGACCGGCTCCGAGCGGTGGGACGGCATCGCCTCGATCGCGATCGGCGCACTGCTGCTGGTGGTCGCGAGCATTCTGGCCCGCAGCAACATCTCGCTGCTGGTCGGCCGGGCGGTGCCACGCCGGATCCACAACCAGATCGCCGCCGACCTGAACGGCATCCCGGTGGTGGTCGCCGTGCCGACCCTGCTCACCATGCAGCTCGGCCCCGGCGACATCCTGGTCGCCGCCAAGGTCGACTTCGACGACGACGCGACCGGCGGCCAGATCGAGGCGGCCTGCGACGACGCCGAACGCCGGCTGCGCGCCCGCTACCCCGGCATCCGCTACGTCTTCCTCGACCCGACGCGCGGGTCGGCCGGGCGCAACCACGTCGACGGCGGCGTCGAATAGTAGGGTCGGCCGCCATGGTGCGCTGGCGGTCGGGAATGGTCTCATCGGTACGGCGACGTTGGCGCGGAGCCGTCGAACTGGACGTCGGCACGCCCGACGGCATGGTCACGGCGCTCGCCTACCCCGACCTGGTCGGCTCCCCCGAGCCCGGCGACCGGGTGCTGCTCAACGTCGGGGCGCTGGTGATGGGCCTCGGCACCGGCGGTTACGCCCTGGTCGTGGCGCTGCCCGACCGGCTGCCCCCGGACCCGGTCGCGGACGGCTCCACCCGCGACGCCGGCCACCTGGTCAAGGCCCGCTACACCCCGCTGCAACCGATCCTGCTCGGCGTCGACGAGGAGGCCTCCCCGCACCGCGCGGTGATGACCGCCGCCACGTCTCTGGACGGCATGCCGGTGGTCACGGCCGACCTGCACTCGGCGCTGCCGGCGATCCTGGCCGGCATCCACGCCGACCGGCCCGGCACCCGGGTCGCGTACGTGATGACCGACGGCGGCGCGCTGCCGGCCTGGTTCTCCCGCACGCTGGACGGGCTGGGCGATCGCCTGGCGGGCACGGTCACCACCGGCCAGGCCTTCGGCGGGGACCTGGAGGCGAGCACCGTGCACACCGGGCTGCTCGCCGCCCGGCACGTGCTGGCCGCGGAGGTGACGGTTGTCGCACAGGGACCGGGCAACCTCGGCACCGGCACGACGTGGGGCTTCTCCGGCGTCGCCGTCGGCGAGGCGGTCAACGCGATCGGCGTGCTCGGCGGGCGGCCGGTCGGCTCCTTGCGGATCTCCGCCGGCGATGCCCGCGAGCGGCACCATGGCGTCTCGCATCACAGCCTCACCGCGTACGGAAAAGTGGCACTTGCCCCCGCCGAGCTGGTCGTGCCGGACGACCTCGCGCCCGGCCTGGAGGCGATCCTGCAGCCGTTGACCGTGCGGCACACGCTGGTTCGGGTGGCCACTGGCGGCCTCGACGCCGCGCTGCGGGCCAGCCCGGTCCCGTTGTCGACGATGGGCCGCGGGCTCGACGAGGACCACCTCTACTTCCTGACCGCGGCGGCCGCCGGCCGGCACGCGGCCGCCCGGCTCGGCTGACGCCCGGCTCGGCTGACGCCCGGCTCGGCTGACGCCCGGCTCGGCTGACGCCCGGCTCGGCTGACCCCCGGCTCGGCTGACGCCCGGCGACGTCTCGACCGCACACCCGGCGCCGGACACGGGCGCCGTCGCGCCCGGTCGCCGCCGGCACGGCGCACACCTCGGGGCACCGCCGTGACCCGGAAGGCCGCGAAGCCACCGGCCGCCGGCAGATCAGCGGTTTGCCGCCGCACCGGATTGATCCGCGACGACACGGTCGCGGCCGGCGCGTTTGGCCTCGTAGAGCCGGCGGTCCGCCTCGGCGAGCAGCTCCGCCTGGGTGGCGTACTCGGCCAGGCCGGTGCTCACCGCTCCGATGCTGACCGTGACGGGCAGGTTCCCGGTGATGGGCTGCCACGGGTGCGCGGCGATCCGGTGCCGGATGTGGTCGAGCTGCCCGAATGCCTGGGTGGAGTCCACGCCCGGTAGGACGGCGAGGAACTCCTCGCCGCCCATCCGGGCGATGAAACTGTCCACGGCGAGGCGTTCCAGTTCGGTCGTCACCAGGTTAGCGACCGCCACCAGGACCTGGTCGCCGACGTCGTGTGACAACGAGTCGTTGATCCGTTTGAAGTAGTCGAGGTCGAGGAGCGCCACGGTCAGCGGCGTCCGGGTGGCGGCCGCCTCGGCGATCGCCTGGGGCAGCCGTTCGTCGACGAACCGGCGGTTGTTCAGACCGGTCAGCGGGTCACGACGGGCCTGTTCCCGGTACAGTTCGGCGTCGCGGCGGGCCTCGGCGGTCTCGAACATCGCCTGGCGCGCGCGGGCGCGGGCCTCCTGCTGACTCGAGCGCAGCTCCTCGGTGGCCGTGTGGAAACGCTTGTACTCCTCGAACGCGGCCGCGTAATCACCCGCCGCCGCGTACAGTTCCGCCTGCTCCGCGAGCACCTGCGTGCGCACGCCGACCAATTCGGATCCGGCGCAGAGCGTGCGGCAGCGATCCAAGCTCACCTGGGCCCGATCCAGGGCGCCGAGGTGCCGCTGCGCGGTGGTGAGCGTGAGAGCGGCATCGGCGGCGTCGTGCGCCTCGAACCACGGCGGGGCGTCGAACACCTGTCGCAGGGTCTCCTCCGCCTCGGCGTAGCGGCCCAGGCTGATCTGGATGTTCGCGATCGTGTCGCGCTCGACGATGAGGAAGTCGCGACCGATCGTGCGGGCGGCGGCGTGCATCCGGTCGACGGCGGCCTCGGCGGTATCGGCGTTGCCGGCCTCGAGTTCGGTGTACGCCAGGTTGTTGAGCACGAGCATTTGGCGAGTCACGTCGCCGATGCCGACCGCCAACTGCTCCGCCTGCCGGTACCGGTCCCGGGCCGCGTCGCTCGAGCCGTTCTCGGCCAGCGAGTTGGCCAACCGTACGAGGTAGATGATGCGCAGCCCGGGCGGCGTCGCGTCGTCGAGCATCTCGACCGCACTCAGCGCGTGGTCCAGGCTCGCGGCCTGGTCGCCGAGATAGTGGAAGGTCAGCGCCAGATGGAAGTGGCTGCGCGCGCGGACCGGCCGGCAATCGTGCTGTTTGGCCCACCGGTGGGTAGCCAGGAACGTCCGGGCCGCGCGGCCGACATCGCCCTCGCGCCGGCGCATGTCGGCCTGGACGAGCCGGGCCCGATGCTCGAGCACGACCTCGCCGAGCAGCCTGGCCACGGTCACGGCGGCCGTCGCCCGGGTCAGGATGGCCTCCACGTCGTGGCCTTCGTGGTTCTCGAGTTCCGCCACCTCCGCCGCGAGATCCGTCGCGGCGCGCAGCGGGTCGTCGACGGGCACGGGAACGGACGGGATCACGCTGTCCTTATCGGCGACCGTCCCCGAAGCTGAAGCCGGCCTGCCGCATGATTCGCCATCCGGCAGGTCTCGGACGGCTCCGTGAGCACCGGTGGTGTGCGGGCGGCCGTGCTCGGTTCGACGCCGGCCACGAGGTGGAAACGCCGCTCGCATGGTCGAACGAACCCGACGACTGGGCCGCCACACGCTTCGGACGATGCCGTGCCGGCCGAACGGGTGGACCTCGGGCGAACGGCTTGATGGCGCCGGTGCGTGGTCGATGGCATTCCACGGAAGCAACCAGCGTCGCCTAGCCGGTTC
>JAVHVY010000355.1:0-19096 GCA_032160305.1 Actinoplanes sp. | reverse complement strand
GGAGCTCGCGGCGCCGTTGACGTCGTACACCTTGACCGAGATCTGCTGGTTGGCACCCACTAGGTCGCCCGCCGGATCCCCCACGTAGGCGGCCTCGTTGGAGAAGTTGCCGGTCATCGTGATGTTCGTGGTGACCGACGGCGACAGCGTCACACCGATCGGCAGCTTGATGTCGCCGGGCACGTTCGAGGTGTTGACCACGCCGTTGACACCCGGCCAGCCCTGCACGGTCTGGCCGTTCGGGGTGGTCAGCGTGCCGTTCGCGTCGAAGGTGAACGAGCCGGCCCGGGTGTAGAGCTCCTCGCCGCCGCTCTTGACGACGAAGAAACCGTCACCCTGGATCATCAGGTCGGAGGATTTCCCGGTGGTCTCCGCGGCGCCCTGGCTGAAGTTCGCGTTGATGCTCGCGGTCCGGACGCCGAGCCCGGCCTGGGCCGGGTTGGTGCCGCCCCCGCCGTTCTGCGGGGCGCCGGCGGCGCTGACCATCTGCGACAGCGTGTCCTGGAACTCCACCTGGCTGGTCTTGTATCCGACGGTGTTGACGTTTGCGATGTTGTTGCCGGTGACGTCCATCATCTGCTGGTGAGCGCGCAGGCCGCTGATGCCGGAGAACAGGGAACGCAGCATGTGGGTGTTTCCTTTGCAGGTGTAGGGGAGGTGGGATGGCGTGCTGAGAGTCAGGCAGAGGGCTCCGGCGGCGTGCTGACCGGGGCGGCGGGCGCAGTCGCCGCGGCGGGCGCGGCCGGCGTCGTTGCCGCGGCCGGGGCGGCCGGCGTTGTTTGCTGGATTTCCGTGACCTTCGACAGCTGCACATCCGTGTTGCCGACCCGCAGGGTCGGTTCGCTGCCCCCGTTGAGCTTCGCCGCGGTGACCACCCCGGTCTGGGCGGCACCTGCGGCATCCTGGTACGTCACTGTCTTGCCCACCAGGTTGCTGGCCCCGATCAGTTGCTGGCCCTGCATCAGGGCGGCGATCTGCCCGAGCTTCTCGACCTGGGTGAACTGCGCGGTCTGCGCGAGGAACTGGGTCGAGTCGGCCGGGTTGCTGGGATCCTGGTACCGGAGTTGGGCCACCAGCAGCTTGAGGAAGGTGTCCTGATCACCGATGTCCTTGCGGGCGCCCACGTCGGTGGTGGTCTTGCTCGTGTAGAGCGAGGTCGCCGTCTGGTTGACGGCGTCGAAATCCCGACTGACGGTTCCGGTGATCGGCGTGGTCATGACAGTCCCTTCGGGTCGGGGCGCGATGTCGTGCCCACGTTCACGATTTCGGCCGACAGGAGAGTTCACTTAGTTGCCGTTCGGGTGCGGTGCGCGCTCAGGCCTCGATATCGAGACGGCCGGGGCTCGTGGTGCGGGCGGGACGGATGAGCGCCGGTTCGCCGGCGGCCGGCCGCGATCCGCCCGGCGTGCCCGGGGCGCCGTCGCGGTTGTCGTTCAGGAGACCCTGCCGCGCCTGGTCCTGCTGCGGGTTGCCCTGCCGCAGATCCAGGGTGCAGTTGGTGAAGCCGGCGGCCTGCAGGTCGCGCCGCAGGTCGGCGAGCGCGTCCCGCAGCGCGCCGTGACCGGCGTCGGTCGCGCCGGACAGCTGCACGCTGATCTCGTCGTTGCGGATCTCCGCGACCACCTGCACCGGACCGAGGTCGACCGGGTGCAGGTTGACCGTGAGGCGGTGCACGCCGTCGCCGTCCAGCCGCAGCGGCACGATCCGCATCGCCAGCTGCGCCGCCGGTGGCGTCGGCAGCGCCGGTGCGACCGGCGCGGCCTGGCCGGCTGGTGCGGCCGCAGCGGTGGGCGTGGTCGGCGCAACAGCGATATTCGGTACGCCGACCCCGACGTCCCCGCCTGCCGCACCCCCCGCCAGAGTCGGGAACACCGCCGCCCCGGACGCATCTACCCGTGCGAGTCCCGCCCCGGAGTCACCGTTCGGGTCCCGAGCATCCCCCTGCCCTTGCTGAGTCCCCCCACCCTGCTCCCGGCCCCCACTCGTGGTCACGCCTCCAGGGACAGCGCCCGCGGTCCCGCCGATGCCGGCAGGATCGTCGGCATTGCCGTTCGCACCCGGCGCGGCGGCATTAGCGGCGGCGGCAACCGAGGCCACCGCGCCGACCGGATCGGCGGTGGCCTTGCCCGCAGCCTCGGCAGCAGCCCCGGCCTTGCCCGAACCGTTCGTGGCGTTCCCGGTCGGTGCGGCCGCGATCTGGCCGTTCGCCACCTGCGCGGCCGCGATCTGATCGGTTGCGGCCTGAGCGGTGGGGCTCTGAGCAGTGGCGTTCTGGGCGGGTGTGCCCTGAGTGGTTGCGGCCTGAGTGGTTGCGGCCTGTGCGGTGGGGCTCGGAGCACCGGCGTTCTGGGCGGTTGCGTTCTGGGCGGTTGCGTTCTGGGCGGTTGCGGCCTGAGCGGTTGCGGCCTGGGCGGTTGCGGCCTGGGCGGTTGCGGCCTGGGCGGTTGCGGCCTGGGCGGTTGCGTTTTGGGCGGTTGTGGCCTGGGCGGTTGCGGCCTGGGCGGTTGCGTTTTGGGCGGTTGCGTTTTGGGCGGTTGCGTTTTGGGCGGTTGCGGCCTGGGCGGTTGCGGCCTGAGCGGTTGCGTTTTGGGCGGTTGTGGCCTGAGTGGTTGGGCTTGGCGCAGCGGCGTTCTCGGCGGGTGTGCCCTGAGCAGCGGCGCTCGGAGCAGCGGCGTTCTGGGCGGGTGTGGCCTGAGCGGTTGGGCTCGGCGCAGCGGCGCTCTGGGCGGGCGTGCCCTGAGTTGTTGGGTTCGGCGCAGCGGCGGGTGTGCCCTGAGCGGTGGCGTTCGGCGCGGTGGCGCTTGGCGCGGTGGCGCTTGGCGCAGCGGCGCTTGGCGCGGCGGCGTTCTGGGCTGGTGTGCTCTGGGCGGTGGCGCTTGGCGCAGTGGCGTTCTGGGCTGGTGTGCTCTGGGCGCGTGTGTTCTGAGCGGTGGCGCTCGGAGCGGTGGCGCTCGGAGCAGCGGCGGTGCTCGGTGCAGTGGCGTTCTGGGTGGTTGCGTTCTGGGTGGTTGCGTTCTGGGGCGGCGATGCCGCTGCCGTTGGCGCCTGGCCGGCTGTCGCCGGGGCGCTCGCCGCGGTTCTGCCGTCGGCGGCACCAGCCAGACCTGCGGCGCCTTGCCCGGCAACCGATACCGGGCCGGCCGCCAGACCCGTCCCGGTGCCCGCCGCCGCGCCGTCCACTGTGGTTGCTGAGGCTGCCGTGGCGGCGGTGGCTGCCGGGGTGGTTGTGGCCGCCGTCGGGTCACCGGGGGACCAGGTCGCGCGGGCCGCTATCGCGCTCCCGGCTGCCTCGATCGGAGCGGTGCCGGTTGCTGTCGCCGTCTCGCCGGTCGCCGGGTCGCGTGCGGGGCGGGTGGTGGCCGGTGGGGCGGCTGGCATCGGGTTGCCGGTATTCGGCGTGGCCCTGGACGGCGTATGGGAAACGGGTTTGTCGTCCTGGTCCGGCCGGATCGGATCGGCGCGGTGGGTTTCCGGTCGCCTGGTCTCCGCGCGCTGGGTCTCCGCGCGCTGGGATTCTGGGCGCTGGGTCTCCGCGCGCTGGGTCTCCGCGCGCTGGGTCTCAGGGCGCTGGGTCTCCGCGCGCTGGGTCTCAGGGCGCTGGGTCTCAGGGCGGGGGCGGTTCGGGCGGGCGAGTTCAGGCTGTTCGGTGCGCGGGCGCCGGGCCTCTGTGCGGGCTTGCGCCGCACGCTGCAGATCGGCCTGATAGCGCAGGTCCCGGTTCCGGGACGCGGCAAGTTGGTCGGCCCGGCCCGCCGCGCGGTGGAATTCTTGGTCCGCACCGGCCCGCGCACGCTGGAGCGACTGGTCCGCTCGGGCGTCCGCACGGTGAGACTCCTGATCCTCGGTGGCCCGCGCACGGCGCTGAGCCTGGTCCTCCTGGCTGCGCCGGGCGGGATCCGGGGCCGACGGGTTCGCCGGCTCGGCCGGTTCGCGGTCGAGCTCGGCTGAGAGGGCTGTCTCGAAGGCGTCGCTGCCCGGTCCGGTCCGGTCGGCCGGGCGGCGGGTGATCTCCGGGGTCGGGCGGCGGTCCGGCCCGGTGACGGAACTCGGCGTGGTCATGCTGATCCCCCTGAAGATGGTCGGTGAGCTCAGCCGCCGAGCGCGGCGAGGGCGTTCTGCACCCGGGGCACGTAGGCCCGGGTCTCGGCGAACGGCGGGATGCCGCCGTAGCGCCGCACCGCGCCGCCGCCCGCGTTGTAGGCGGCCAGCGCCAGCGGCACCGACCCGAACTCCCGGAGGTTCTGTGCGAGCAGCCGGGCGCCGCCCATGATCGCGTCCTGCGGATCGAACGGGTCCTGAACGCCGAGGCCCGCGGCCGTGCCCGGCATCAGCTGCATCAGGCCCTGCGCGCCGGCCCCGCTGACCGCCTGCGGGTCGTAGCCCGACTCGACCTTCGCGACCGCGGCGAGCAGGCGTGCCGAGACGCCGTACCGGGCGCCGGCCTTGACGAACATGTCCGCGTACGGGACTGCGTCGAGCGGGTTACCGTTCTGCAGGGCAGCCGGGCGCGGCGCGCCGAGGGCCGGGTTGCCGACCGCCTCGGCAGCAGGAATCCGCGGGCTCGTGGCTGTCGCGGTGGTGGCTGCTGCTGCGACGGTGGTGGCTGGTGCGGTGGTTGTCGCTTCGGCGAGGGCGGACGCGAAAGCAGGTCCGGTGCTGGTCGCGGCCGGCGGGGTGAGGCCGAGCTGCTGGTTGAGCTCGGAGATGCGGGACAGTACGCCCTGGACACCCAGATACATCAGCGGCTCCGTCAACTCTCGTCGGTGCTCTCGCTGTCGACTTCGGCCGGCCGGCCGTTCTGCTTAGCCGGCGGCCCCAGCTCCCCGGAGCGCGAAAAGTGCGCGATGGTCGCCCGCTTGGCCGCCAGGGTCAGCGCCGGGTCGGCCAGGTTCATCGCCGGGCGCTGGGCGGCGGCCAGATGTGCCGTCGCCCGGGCGGTATTCTCGCGGTCCACCGCGCCGCCACCGGTGTGCCGCAGCGCGTTGGCCCGTTCCTCGCTCACCGCGTCGACACCCCGCGCCGCGTTGCGGGCCTTCGCCGTCACCGTCAGCTCGTCGAGATTCGCCTGGTCGACCCGCAGGTCCAGCTGGCGTACGGTTTCCGCGTGCCGTTCGGCCATCAGCTCGACCGCGCGCCGGCGCTTGGCGGCGTCGGCCAGTTCGCCGACCTTCTCCCGGGTCTGCTCCTGCGCTTCGGCGACCATCCGGTGTGCCCCGGACAGCGTCGCGGCCAGCGACTGGCGGGCCACCATGGAAGCGACCACGGCCCGGGCGGTGCCCTCGGTCGGGGCGTTCGCGCCGGCCAGGTCCAGGGACTTGCGCTTGAGGAGTTGCTGGGCATCGCGGACCTCGGCGCGGGAGGCGTGCACGGCGCCACGGGCGGCGTCCTCCTGGGCTTTGCGGGCGCGCAGCACAGGGGCGAGCCGGAACAGTCGGTTCAAGGGGTGCCTCCTTCGCTTGCCTACACCCCTCCGTTTCGACCCGTACCGGAGCCCGCTGAGGCCCTGCACCGGATCTGCACCGGTGCCGGGCGGCGGGCGCGGCCCGATCCGGCTATCCGGCGGCGGCGATCAGGGCGTGCAGGGACTGCCACGCCTCGGCCGCATTCACCCGTTCGTCCAGCCCCTGGGTGAGAAACCGGGTGATCTCCGGCCAGATCTGGGTCGCCTTGTCGGCTTCCAGGTTGGTGCCGGGCACGTAGGCGCCGATCTCGATCAACTCGCGGACGTCGCGGTGGGCGGCGAGCATCCGGCGCAACTCGATGGCGTCCGACCGCTGCTCGGCGGTGGTAATCCGGTTGGCCACCCGGGAGACCGAGTCCAGCGGCTGGATGCTCGGAAAGTGCCCGGCGGTGGCGAGTTTGCGGTCGAGGACGATGTGGCCGTCCAGGATCGAGCGGGCCGCGTCGGCGATCGGCTCGTTGTGGTCGTCACCTTCCACCAGCACGGTGTAGAGGCCGGTGATGCTGCCACGGGCACCCGGGCCGGCGCGTTCCAGCAGCGCGGCCAGCATGGCGAAGACCGACGGGGGGTAGCCGCGGGTGGCGGGCGGTTCGCCGACCGAGAGCCCGACTTCGCGCTGGGCCATCGCCGCCCGGGTCACGCTGTCCATCATCAGCAGCACGTCGGCGCCCTCGTCGCGGTAGTACTCGGCGATCCGGGTGGCGACCGCGCCCGCCCGGAGCCGGACCAGCGGCGGCGTGTCCGAGGTCGCGATCACCACCACCGACCGGGCCAGCCCCTCGGGGCCCAGATCGTGCTCGATGAACTCGCGGACCTCCCGGCCCCGCTCGCCGACCAGCGCCACCACGTTCAGCTCCGCGGACGTACCCCGGGTGATCATCGACATCAGGGTGGACTTGCCCACGCCCGAACCGGCGAAGATGCCGATCCGCTGGCCGCGCCCGCACGGGACCAGCGTGTCCAGCGCCCGGATGCCCAGGGACATCGGGGCGTCGACGAGCTGGCGGTCCATCGCCGAGGGCGGCGCGGCGTCGATGCCGACCATCCTGCCCTTGAGTGGGGGGCCGCCGTCCATCGGCCGGCCCAGGCCGTCCAGGACCCGGCCGCGCAGGTCCGGGCCCACGGCCACCCGCAAGGGTCCGCCGGTGCTGACCACCGTACTGCCCGTGCCCAGGCCGGCGATCGGGCCGAGCGGCAGGCAGGAGAGCCGGTCACCGTCCAGTGCGGCGACTTCGGCGTACACGGCGCCCTCGCCCTCGCCGATCCGCAGCAGCTCGCCCACCCGGGCCTGCAGGCCACCGACCGTGACCCGCAGTCCGACCGCGCCGGTCACCTTGCCGCGGCTGAGCGGCTGCGCGGCGGTCAGCGCAGCCTCAATTCGATTCCGGAACAGATCCGTCACAACAGAGCCGCCTCAGTCGCAGTCGGTCATAGGTGCAGTCGGTCACAGGTGCAGTCGGTCATAGGCGCAGTCGGGTCATAGGCGCAGGGCCGCACGGGCGCGGAGAACCGCGGCGTCGATCGACGCGTCGACTGTGGTGGTGCCGGTCTCGGCCATCGCGTCGCCGGGGTGTAGCGCCGGATTCGGGCGCAGGTGGACCGGTCGTCCCTCGTAGTTGTAGTCCCCGTCGGTGTCTGAGCCGACCAGATTGCGGTAATCGTCGGGATGCAGGCTGACCACGATCTCGCCCTGTTCCGGAGCGGCGCGCATGGCCCGGCGCAGCGCGTCGGCGCCGCGGCCCGCCGGGTCGTCCACGGCCCGCCCGACGATCGCCTCGGCCAGTTCGAACGCGTGCGCCAGCACGGCCTCCTGCAGCTCGTTCATCGTCGGCATGAGCTGCGTCTCGAGGTTGGTCACCGCCCGGCCGAGCGCGTTCACGGACTGCGCCAGCGCGCTCGCCCGGCGTTGGTCGTGCGCCTGCTCGACGGCCCGGGCCCGTTCCGCGGCAGCCGCGGCTTCCTGCCCGGCGGCCCGCTGGCCCTGTGCCCAGCCCTCGGCATAGCCGGCCGTCCGGGCGGCCGTCTTCGCGCGTTCCATCGCCTCGCTGTCCGGTGGCACCTGGTGGCGCAGGTCGACGCCGAAGCGGGCAGCGGCGGCCGACTCGGCCACCGGGCCGCGCAACACCGGCGGGCGGTGTTCAGGAGATGAGCTCATCGGCCTCGCCGCCCCGCTGGATCTCGATCTGACCGGAGTCCTCCAGCGAGCGGATCACCGAGACGATCTTCTGCTGCGACTCCTCGACCATCTTGACCTTGACCGGGCCGAGCAGGTCGATCTCCTCGAGCAGGTTCTCCCGGCCCCGTTCGGATAGGTTGCCGGTGACCTTGTCGCGGACCGCCTCGGCAACGCCCTTGAGCGCGGTGGCGAGGTCGGACGGCTCGACCTGGCGCAGCACCAGCTGCACCGACCGGTCGTCGAGGTTGACGATATCCTCGAACATGAACATCCGGCGCCGGATCTCCTCGGCGATTTCCGGGTTGCGCGCCTCCAGCGCTTCGAGAATGAGCCGTTCTGTCGTCCGGTCGGAGCGGTTGATGATGTCGACCAGCGGTTCCAGACCGCCGACCGTGGACAACTCGTCGGGCTGCAGCACGGTGGAGAGCTTGCGTTGCAGGGCCTGCTCGACCTGCCGGATCACCTCCGGCGAGGTGCGGTCCATCACGGCGATCCGGTGCGCCACGTCGGACTGCGTCTCGGGGGGCAGTCCGCCGAGGATCGACGACGCCAGGGCCGACGGGATGTGGGCCAGGACCAGCGCGATCGTCTGCGGGTGCTCGTACTGGACGTAGGAGAGCAGCTGCCGCGGGTCGGCGTGACTGAGGAAGTTGAACGGCATGTCGTGCATCGACGCCTGTAGCCGGTCCATGATCAGGGCGGCCCGCTCGACGCCCAGCGACGCTTCGAGCAGTTCCCGGGCGTACTGCAGCCCACCGGCGCCGGCGTGCTTGGCGGTCGCCATCGCGTAGAACTCGTCGATCACGTCGCCGACGACGTCGGGTTCGAGCTGGCCCAGCCGGGCGATCTCGGCGGACAGCTCCTCGACCTCCGACTCGGAGAGCCCGGCCAGCACCCGGGTGGAGTACTCCTTCCCCATCCGCACCAAGAGGATCGCCGCTTTGCGCAGGCCAGTCATCGACGTCGTGGTCAGCGCCGGTGTGCTCAATGCGGTGTCTCCTCAAACCGGGGAAGGTGCTGGTGGCTCAACGGCCGGCGCCGAGCCAGCCGCGTAGCAGGGCGGCCATCTCCTCCGGCTGTTCCTCGACCATCTGCTCGATCTCACGCTGACGGTCTTCGCGGCCCTGATCGGTCGCGTTGATCTGCTCGAGCGTCGGCGACGGGATCGCCGCGTTCAACTCGGCCAGCCGCTGCTGCTCGAGCGCGGCCTGCATGTCCTCCAGGTGCTGCAGCTCCGTGGGGCTGAGCGCCTTGCGATTGCGGGCCCGCCGGCTGGCCCGCCAGGCGAGGAAGATCAGGATCAGAACGACCAGGCCCATCGTGCCGGTCTTGAGTACGGAGAGCTGCTTGGCGGACCGGTCGGCGGCGGCCGCGGTGGCGAGCGCCTGCTGGGCGGCCTGGGCCGCGCTGGTGTTGAACGGCATCGCGCTGACCGCGACGGTGTCGCCCCGGGTGGGGTCGATCCCGGCGGCGGCGCTGATCAGTTGCTGGACCTGGGCGGGGTTGACCGCGCCCGCGGTGGTGCTGTCCAGCAGCACGGCCACGCTGAGCCGGGAGACCTTGCCCGGTGCGTTGCGGCGCACCTCGTTGGTCTCGTTGATCGCGTTGTTGCGGACGTCGCTGCTGTTCACGTACTGGCCGGCGCCGGCGCTGCTGCCGAGACCGGTCGGGACCTGCAGATTGTCCGGACCGAGCACGCCACCGGTCCCGTTGCCGTTGCCGTTGTACGCCTCCCGGCTGATGCTCTCGGAGAGCGCGGCCACCGACGGATCGGACATGTACGACTTCGTGGTGGTCTCGGTCTGGTCGAAGTCGAGCTGCGCCGTCGTGGTGACCGCCGAGTGCCCGGGGCCGACCACGCTGTCGAGCATGTTCTGCAGCGAGGTGCTCAGCCGGTTCTGGAAGGAGACCGTCTCCGAGTCGGAACCGCTGTCGCCGCCGCTGGCCACGGCCGCGCCCCCGCCGGCGGAGAGGATCTTGCCGTCGGCGCCGGCGACGGTGACCTGCGTCGGGTCGAGGCCCTCCACGCTGGAGGCGACGAGGTGCACGATCGCCTGTACCTGCTGGTTGCTCAGCGGCTGCGATGGGCTGGTGGCGACCAGCACCGAGGCGGTCGTCTTGTCCTGGTCGTCGGCGAAGACGTTCTTCTGCGGCATGACAAGGTGCACGGTCGCGGCCTCGACCCCGTCGATCGACTTGATGGTGTTGGCGAGCTCGCCCTCCATCGCCCGCTGGTAGTCCACGTGCTGCATGAAGTCGCTGGTGGTGATGCCCTGCTGGTCGAGCAACGAGTAGCCGGTGGCGGAGTCGCCCGGCAGCCCCTCGCCACTGAGTGACAACCGCAGGCTGTCCACCTGATCCTGCGGCACCATGATCGTCTGGCCGTTGTTGGCCAGCTCGTAGGCCGAACCGGACTTCTGCAGCGACTGCACGATCGCGCTGGCGTCCTTGGTCGACAGGTTGTTGAAGAGGATCGAGTACGAAGGCTTGGCCGCCCAGGTCGCGAAGAAGTACCCGCCGATGACCAGGGCCAGGATTGCCGCGATCGTGACGGCCTTCTGTCCCGGGGCGAAGGACTTGAAACCCTCGGTGAAGCGGCGTACGGGCGCAGGAAGCCGGTCAGCCATGTCAGGCCTGCATTCTCATGATTTCCTGGAAGGCGTCCACGGCCTTGTTCCGGATCGCCGTGGTGAGCTGCAGCCCGAGCTGGGCCTCGGTGGCCGCCATCGTGTACCGCGCCGGGTCGGACAGGGTGCCGTCGGCGACCTGGATGGCGAGGCTGTCGGCGTTCGTCTGAGCAGCCTGGACGCTCTGTAGTCCCTGGGCGAGCAGGCTCGCGAAGCTCTGCCCGCTGGGCGCCACGGCCGGAACGCCACTCGCGGCGGCCGCCCGACCCAGCCCGCCGAGCCCGTTGACGCCGCTGAGCCCGCCCAGCCCGTTGACGGCGTTGAGCCCGCTGACGCCGGAGATTCCACTGATCGCACCGATGGGAGAAGTCACGACCGTTCTCATTTCCCAAGCTGGATGGCGGCCGCGTACGCATCGCGAGCCCGGTCCACGACCGAGATATTCGCCTGATAGGCGCGTTGGGCCATGATCAGCTGAGCCATCTGGCCGCCCAGGTCGATGTCCGGGCGCCGCACGTAGCCCTCGGTGTCGGCCAGCGGGCTGTCCGGCTCGTAGCTGAGCTGGCCCTGGGCGCTGCCCAGCGCGATCCCGCCGACCTCGGCGCCGTTGCCGTCCTGGGCCTCCTGAGCGATCACGTACCGCGCCTGGAAGGCCTTGTCCGAGGTGCGCGAGACGTTGTCGATGTTGGCGATGTTGTCCGAGACCGCGTCGAGCCACTTGCGGTAGACGGTGACCCCGGTGCCGGCCACGCCGATCACATTGAACGTGCTCATCGTCAGCTCCCGGTGATCGCGGTGCGCAGCATGCTGTACTTGCTGTCCAGGGCGCGGAGCGTGAGCTGGTAGCGCATCGTGGTGTCGATGTGCGACAGCGTCTCCTCGTCGAGGTTGACGTTGGAGCCGTTGAGGCGCGTCGGCTCCAACGAGGTGTGCACGCTCGGCCGCACCGATGCCGGCGGCTGGCCGTTCTGGACGGCGCTGGTGAGCGCTTCCTCGAACTTGACCTTACGTGCCTGATACCCCGGGGTCTCGATGTTGGCGATGTTGTCCGCGATGGCGGTCTGGCGGGCGGAAAGGCCGGCCTCCGCGACCCGGAGCGAGGACGTGGAGAGGTCATCGAACACGGCTGGTTCCCTTCCACTGAACTGGGCCGCCGGTCCATGGCGTTTCGTCGAGCGATCCGTCGCTCATACCTTCCGATTCGGCCCACACCCGGATCCGCTGAGCACAAACCCCGTTACGACGCGGCCATCAGGCGATCGCCGCGGAGCGAAGCGGGGCCAAACTACACAGCTTTGTCCACGTATGACGCGACGGCCTTGCCCGGGGTGCCGACCTCCACCCGTGCGGCGAAGGCCGTCTGCCGCCGGTTCGTCGTGATCGCCGCCGACAGCTTCCGTGCCACGTCGACCTGCCGCGCCAGGATGGCATCGGCTCGCCGCCGGAGATCCAGCGGAAGCGTCGCCAGCCCGGCCGGGGGGTGCCATGGCGTGCCCGCCGGCAGATCCCGCCGGCCGTGCTCGTCCTTGATCATCTGCTCGACGGCGTCGACATCAGCCTCGAGCGCGTCGAGGGCGTCGACCCAGGTCTTTCGCCAGTCCATCGCTGGTCAGCTCTCGGCGGCCGAGACGGCGGAGGCCGCCTCACGCCAGGTGTCACGTAAAGGCTCGATCAGCCCGCGCACCACGGTGACCTTGGCGGCGTCGCCCTGGGTGTTGGCGTTGACCAGCTCGGTCTCCACGAAGGCGTACACGGCGGCCAGCCCGGGAGCGCCGGGCCAGGCGTCCAGGTCGAGCGACACGTGCAACTCGGTGACGATGTCCTGGGCGTGCAGCAGTTGGGTGTTGGCCTCTGCCCGGTTCCCGTCGTGCAGCGCCTGCTCGCCGCGGTTGAGGTCCAACACGAGGCGGTCGAAGAGCATCAGCAGCAGCTTGGCGGGGCTCGCCGTCTGGACGGCGTCGGTGATGTAACGCTGACGCATGTTCGGTCCGTTGATCATCGGTGGGTCCGCTCCGCTCAGCCGAGCCTGGCGAGCTGGCCCGCCAGCCAGGAGGACTGTGACTTCATCTTGCCCATGGCGACTTCCAAGTTGGTGAACTGCAGATTCAGCGCCGTCTTGCGCAGGTCCAGCCGGATGTCCCAGGCGCTGACCTGATCATTGAGCTCGGCGATGGAGTCGGTGCGGCGCTGGATGAGTCCCGAGAGCACCCCTTGTTTCGTCGCGGTCACCGAGTCGGTGGGCAGCGTCACGCCCCCGCTGGCGAGCAGCGCCACCGCCTCCAGCTTGCGGCCCAGACCACCGGCGGTGTCCCAGCCGGGCTCGAACGTGCCGTCTATGGCCTTCGCGTGAGTCACATCGGTGTACGAGTCGAAGTACTTCTGGGTGGTGGCCGGGTCGGCCGCGTACGCGCTGGTGAACTTGGCGTTGTCGAAGGTCAGCTTGCCGCTGCGGTCCAGCCCGACCCCCACGGTGCTGAAGCTGCCCGTCGCGCCGAGGTTGCCCAGCCCGTCTGCGCCCGCGGAGACGGCGCTGAGGATGTCCTGGCTCAGCTTGCGCATCGCGCTGTCGCCGACCAGCACCCCCGCCGCTACGTCACCGGTCTTGATTTTGGTCTGGGAGGCGATCTCACTCAGCGCCACGTTGGCGTTATCGACCAGCGCCTGCACCTTGGCGGCGATCCCGGCGACGTCGGGGGTGACCCCGATGGTGATCCGCGCATCGGTGAGTGCCTGCTCCCGGACCGCGGTCACGGTGACCCCCGGCAGCACGTCGGCGAACGTGTTGGTCGCGGACGTCATGACATACGGGTTGGTGGTACCCACCGTGATCTGGGCGTTGCTGCCCTCCGTGGTGTTCACGGGCGAGCCGAGCAGGTCGATCACGGGCTGGGCGAAGGCGCCGGTCAACCCGGCCTTCTTCCCCGTGAGCTGCAGGGTGTACTCGCCGGGATTGATCTGCACGACCGTGGCCTTGTACGCGGAACCGGCCTCGCCGTTGATGGCCTTCACCACGGACTGCAGCGAGGCGTCGTCCGGGGTGAGCGTCTTGGAGGTGCCGTCGGCAAGGGTGATGTCGAAGGTGCCTCCGGAGATCACCGGCGACAGGGCGGCGTCGCTGACCGATGTGATCGCCACCGGTGGGGCAGTGAAGGTCGTCGTCTGAGTCGCCACCAGATGATCGACCCGAAAGCTGAGCGTGCCGGCCGACGCACCGGGACTCGCGGTGATCGCGGCCGCGTCTGAACTGGACGTCGACCTCATCGCCCCCCAGGTGTTCGCGTTACCGAGCGCTTGGGCGGCGGTGACCAGGCTGGACATCCGGCTGTTCACGCTCTGGTAGGCGGTAACGATCTTGGTCTGCGCGCTGGCCTTGGTCTGCAGCGCCGCCTGGGGGATCGCCTCGACCTGCATGAGTTGCTTGACGGTGTCTGTGGTGTTCATGCCGGTGATGAGTCCGTCGACGCTCAAGGCCATGGCGGGCGTCCTTTCCTTCGTCAGTTGCCGGTATCGGGACGGGCGGCCGGCGATGTTCGCCGACCGCCCGTCTGTTCGGTTGTCTCTTCGGTTTCTTGAGGGTTATCCGGCGGTGATGACGCCGTCAGCCGCGCAGCAGGGAAAGCACGCCCTGCTGGGACTGGTTCGCCTGGGCGAGCATCGCGGTGCCGGCCTGGGACAGGATCTGCGACCTGGTGTAGGACATCATTTCCTGCGCCATGTCGGTGTCGCGGATCCGACTCTCCGACGCGGACAGGTTCTCGACGGCGACGTTCACGTTGTTGATCGCGTGCTCAAACCGGTTCTGGTACGCACCAAGCTGCGCACGAGCATTCGACACGGCCGTGATCTGTTTGTCGATAGTGGTGATCGCCGCCTGCGAACCCGCTGCGGACGAGAAGTCCACACCGGCGGTGGCGACGCTGTTGGTTACCCCCGTACCGGCGCCAGTGGCGCCGCCCGCCGCCACCGGCGCAAGGAATGTGCCACCCGTCACGCCGGTGGCAGTGGCGCTAGCGGTGCCGGTGACGCCGGCACCGAACTTGGACGTCACCACCAGCTTGTTGTTGGCGTCGACTGACGCACTGAAACGATCTCCGAACTTAGTAGACGCAGCCGTAGGGGTGTTGCTGACGTCCGCGTTCAGCGCATCGGCCAGAGCACTAACGGTTTTGTAGGTGCCCGCGGCGCCCGCCACGAAGGTGACGTCTGAGCCATTGACGGTATCAACAGTCTTGTCGATGTTGTTGGTGAAGGACAGGTTGCCCGTCACCAGGGTCGGGGTGTCAACATCAAAGCTGGCTCTAGAGCCACCGACGGCTGTTGCGACCTTCGTCACGTCTGCCGTTGAGAGGTCGACCTTGATCTGGCTGTTGAGGTCACCGTCGGCACCGACCTGGAACTTCATGATGGGGTTGCCGGCTCCGCCGGCGTTGCCGTTGAGCAGTTTGGCGCCGTTGAAGTTGGTGGTATTGCCGATCCGGGTCAGCTCGTCGGTGAGGCTGGTGACCTCGGTGGTGATGTTGCTGCGGGCGGCGGCGTTGTTCGAGTCGTTCGATGACTGAACGGCCAGGTCACGCATGCGCTGCAGGATCGCGTGCGTCTCATTCAGGGCACCTTCGGCGGTCTGTACGACCGAGACGCCGTCCTGAGCGTTGCGGGAGGCGACCTTCAACCCGCCCACCTGGCTGCGCAGGCCCTCACTGATGGCAAGACCAGCGGCGTCGTCGGAAGCCCGGTTGATCCGGGAACCCGACGACAGCTTCTCCAGCGACTTGGACATCTGATTGTCCGAGACGGTGAGGCTGCGGTAGGCGTTCTGGGCGGCGATGTTCTGATTGATGCGAAGACCCATGGGAACTTCCTCCTTGAGATCGGGTCGTGCCGGCTCTTCCGTGAGCCGAGGGGCTTACCTCCTGCTGTTCGGCGTACCGGTGCCGGTCATGAGCTGGATCTCCGAAATCCTCTCGACCTTTTTCTGGGCTGCAGTCGCGGAGCGGAAAGGTGGCGAACTTCCTCAGACGCCCCGTGCCGATGCCGAAATTCCCGGTGAACACCCGCAAGCGAAGACACCGGAGGCGGCGTGAGTCTGACCGATCTGTCCAGCGTCCTGTGGCGATCGCGGGAGCTGCTGGAGTTGCTGCTGTTCAAACTGGAAGAGGAACAGCTGCTGCTGGCGGCCGGACGATCCCGCTGGCTCGCGCACGCCACCCGCGAGGTCGAGGTGGTGCTGGATCAGATCCGGCAGACCGAAGTGGCCCGTGCGGCCTATGCGCAGGCCGCGGCAGGTGAGCTGGGCCTGTCCGTGGAGGCCTCACTGGGGCAGCTCGCCGATGCGGCGCCCGCGCCCTGGTCGGACCTGCTGCATCAGCACCGCGCGGCGTTTCTGACGCTGACCTCCGAAATCAGCGCGATGGCCGATTCGAACCGGGACCTGCTCACGGCGGGTCAGCGGGCAGCTCGGGAAACCATGCTCGCCTTCGCCGGAACCGTGGAAACCTATAGCCCGCAGGGCAAAACCGTCTCCGGTGGCGTGCGCCGGCCCACCCTGGTTGATGAGGCGATCTGATGGCAAGCAGCTTCGGCAGCATCAACACCGCACTGACGGCGTTGTACGCACAGCGGCGCGGTCTAGACGTGACCGGGCAGAACATCGCGAACGCGAACACCGAGGGCTACACCCGGCAACGGGTCGATATGCAGTCGCAGACCGGATCCATCTCGGCGACGATGTACGCGAAGACCGACGGCATAGGCACCGGCGTCGCCGTCAACAACGTGACCCGGATCCGCGACGAGTATCTGGAGAGCCGCGGCCGGATGGAACACGGCAACAACGCCTATCTGGCCCAGCAGTCGTCGGGCTACTCGACGGTCGAGAACGCCTTCGCGGAGCCGAACGACACCGCGCTGCAGGCCCAACTGGGCCAGATGTGGGACTCCTGGGCGGACGTCGCCAACAATCCGAAGGACGCGGCGGCCCGCTCGGCACTGATCGAGCAGAGCACCACGGTCGCCAGTCAGTTCAACGACCTGCACAGCTCCTTCGCCGGGCAGTGGGGCAACGACCGCCGCGAGCTGATCGCGTACGCCAACGACGTCAACACCACCGCCGCGGCCGTCGCGCAGCTCAACGACAGCATCGTCAAGGCGACCGCGACCGGCCTGACCGTCAACGAGCTGCAGGACCGCCGCGACGTCGCCGTCATGCATCTTTCGGAGCTGACCGGCGCGACCGCGACGCCCCGGCCGAACGGCGCGGTGGACGTTCAGGTCGGCATCTCCACGCTGGTCAGCGAGTTCACGACGCGCAACGTCGCGGTGACCGGCGCACAGCGACTCGAGGACCAGGGCACCGATCCGATGACGCTGCGCTGGGCGGACAGCCAGCAGGCGATCACGGCCGGCGGCACGATCGGAGCCATCGCCGACGAGATGAGCACGGTCATCCCGGGCGTCTCCGCCCAGCTGGACACGGTCGCCAAGAATCTGGCCGACACGGTCAACGCCGCGCACTCGGCCGGCTTCAGCGCGGACGGCAGCACCGGGCTGAACTTCTTCGCCGGCAACTCAGCCGCGACGCTGAAGGTGGCGGTCACCGACCCGGCGAAGGTGGCCTACGCGGCGACCACGGCCACCCTCGACCACTCCGTCGCGGACCAGCTCGCGGGCTCCGGCACGTCGGGTACCGGACCGGACGCGGACTACCAGGTGCTGATCGGGCAGCTCGGGGTGGCTGCCGGCGCGTCGAGTCGGCGCAGCGACATCCAGTCCACCATCACCCAGCAGGCGGACGCGGACCGGGAGTCCACCTCCGGCGTCAACCTCGACGAGGAGATGACCAGGCTGCTCACGTACCAACGGGGATACGAGGCCGCGTCGCGGGTGCTGACCACCGTGGACTCGATGCTGGACCAACTGATCAACCGCACCGGCCTGGTAGGAAGGTAGCTAACGCATGGCTTCAGGACGGGTCACCGAGAGCAGCATCCACACCGCGGTGCTCAACAATCTGCAGCGCAGCATCCAGAAGGGTCAGAAGATCCAGCAGCAGCTGTCCAGCGGAAAGTTGATCAACCGGCCGTCGGATTCGCCGACCGGCACGGTCACCGCGATGCAGTTGCGCGGCGACAAGCGGATCGTCCAGCAGTACGCCCGCAACGCCGACGACGGCAAGGGTTGGCTGGACACCATTCAGAGCACCTTGGGCAGCGCCTCGGCGCAGGTCAACCGTGCCCGCGATCTGGCACTGCAGGGTCTGAACACCGGATCCAGCAACGCGCAGTCCAACGAGGCGCTGGCGGACGAGATCGAACAGATCAAGGCCTCGCTGGTGCAATACGCCAACACCCAGTATCTGGGCCGGCCGGTCTTCGGCGGCACCACGACGGGCAGCGTCGCCTATGACCCCGCCGGCGGCTATCTCGGCGACCTCGGGTCAACCACCCGGACGGTAGGGGATAACGCGAAGGTCAGGGTGGACACCAACGGGCCGGAGGCGTTCGGCACGGGACCCACCCAGGTGTTCGCGGTTCTGCAGGGGATCGCGGACAACCTCCGGTCGGGTGACGATGATGCTCTGTCGCAAAGTCTGAAAGATCTGGATTCTGCAGCCAATGTTATGAGAAACAGCCTTTCAGACGCTGGTGCCCGATACAATCGGATTGATCAGATGAAGCAGTCTGCGCAGGACCGACTGTTGTCCGTGACGTCCCAACTCTCCGATGTGGAGGACGTCGACCTGCCCAAATCGATCATGGATATGCAGTTGCAGCAAACCTCGTATCAGGCAGCTTTGGCCGCCGCGGCCAAGGTGATCCAGCCCTCGCTCATCGACTTCCTGAGGTGACCATGAGTACTCGTACCGCGTACCGACCGATTGAGGACGCCATGACCGACTCCGTCCGGGATCTGCCGATCCTGAATTTGGCTGCCCCGATGCCCGGTTTCCCAGCGCATCGGCAATTTGTCCTGGTTCGTCTGCACGACGACGGTCTGCTGTACGCGTTCACGTCCATCGACGACCCGAGCCTGCGCTTCCTCGTCGCGCCGCCCGAGCCGTTCTTCCCCGACTACGCCCCGGAGATCGAAAACGACGTCTTCGCCGCGCTCAACACCCATGACCCGAACCGGCTGCTGGTCATGGTGGTCATCACCGCCGGCGTCGACGAGACGACAGCCAACCTGCTCGCGCCGATCATCGTGGACCGGGATTCGCACCGGGCCATGCAGGTCATGCTGACCGGCAGTGGCCTGCCCGTGCGCGCCGCGATGAACCGGTCCTACTGAACAGCCAGGGGAATTCTCCAGGCGCGGCCGCGGAACTCGCGGCCGCGCCTTCACCAATTGTCCTGTCCACGGATGGCGGAGGGCACCCATGCTCGTGCTGACCAGACGGGCCGGCGAAAGCGTGATGATCGGCGACGACATCGTGATCACCGTTCTCGAGGCCCGCGGCGATGTGATCCGGCTCGGCATCCAGGCACCGCGCGATGTGCAGGTGCACCGCGAGGAGGTCTACAAGGAGTTGCAGGCGGTCAACCGGGAAGCGGCCTCACCGACCGACGACGCGGTGGCCGCCGTGACCAAGATGCTGAACCGGGACGAGTGAACGGGCCGGACCTACAAGCCCTTGCTCTTGAGGAACGTCAGCGGATTGATCGCGTTGGCGTGGGTGACCGGCGGGGCGTAGGCGTGCACCTCGAAGTACAGGTGCGGGCCCGAGGCGTTGCCCGACATGCCGACGTAGCCGAGCACCGCGCCCTTGGGCACCACCTGGCCGAGAGTCACCGACGGCCGGCGCACCAGATGGCAGTACCGGGTCACGATGTTGCCGAC
>JAVHVY010000344.1:0-2589 GCA_032160305.1 Actinoplanes sp. | reverse complement strand
CGCCGCTCTCAACCTCATCCGTCTGGACGCCTGGTTCAACGGCGAAACCCTCGACCCCCGCCGAACCAGCCACCTCTCACGCCTGGAACTCGCCCTCGCCGCCTGAACAGAATTCGCCAGCGGAGTCATCAGCGCCCGCAAACGCGCCGAGGCCGAGAAACTGAAAATGGACGAGTATCTCCGTACCCTGGCCGCGATCGTCGAGAGCTCCGAAGACGCGATCATCGCGAAAGCATTGGACGGGACCGTGACCGTATGGAACCCCGGCGCGGAGCGCATGTACGGCTACACGGCCGCCGAGACGGTCGGCACCGACACGTCGACGATCGCCGGCCTGGCGACGACCGCCGAGATATCGGACTTGCTCGCCCGGGTCGTGGCGGGACAACACGTTGATCATTACGAGACCCAGCGCACCCACCAGGACGGAACTCTGCTGGACATCTCCGTCAGCCTGTCGCCGATTCATGACACCGCAGGCGTCGTGGTCGGAGTCTCCGCGGTGGCCCGCGACATCACCGCACGCAAACGTGCCGAGGCACGGCAGCGGGAGATCAACGAACGTACCGAGCTCGCCCAGCGCCTGCAGAGCCTCGGGCAACTCGCCGGCGGTGTCGCGCACGACTTCAACAACCTCTTAGCCATCATCTCGAACTTCACCGCATTCGCGATCGAGCAGACCACCGACGACGAGGCAGTCCAGGCCGACCTCGGCCAGGTCAGCAAGGCAGCCGAACGCGCTGCCGGACTCACCCGGCAGCTATTGCTGTTCACCCGAGGCGAGAGTGCCCGGCCAGAGCTGCTGGACGTCAACGCTGCGATAGCCGAGGCCCACGCGCTGCTGGCGCGGACCATCGGAGAAAACATCGAGCTTGTCGTCGTACCCGCGCCCCAGCCACTGATGATCAGCGCGGACGGCGGCCGGATCCAGCAGGTACTGGTCAACCTCGCAGTGAACGCCCGCGACGCGATGCCCGACGGTGGAACCCTGGTGATCGAAGGGACGATAGCCGAACTCGACGAACACCAGACCGGCCTACAACCCGGGCTGCAGCACGCCGGCCACTACGTCCGGCTACTCGTCAGTGACACCGGCATGGGCATGAGCAAGGAAGTGGCCGCGCGCATATTCGAACCGTTCTACACCACCAAACCCACCGGAAAAGGTACCGGCCTCGGCCTGGCCACGGTCTACGGCATCGTCACCGACGCGGGCGGAAGTCTCAACGTGTACTCCGAACCGCACCTCGGCACCACGTTCCGGGCGTACTTCCCGCTCGCCGACGACCCCAGCATGCAATCCCCCGCCACGCCCGACATCGTCGAGCTACCGCGTGGCGACGGACAGATGATCCTCGCCGTCGACGACGAAGACGCGATCAGGCAGGTCGTCCAGCGCATCCTCGACAACGCCGGATACCGCGTCCTCACCGCCCACGGGGGGTCAGCGGCATTGGATCTGGATGCCCAATCCCACTGCCAGCTCCTGCTCACCGACGTCGTCATGCCCGATATGTCCGGCCGCCGACTCGCTGAACTGCTACGACGACGACACCCCGGACTACCCGTGCTCTACATGTCCGGCTACAGCGACGGCCTCCGGGAAACGGCATCCACCGGTAACGACGACTTCGGATTCATCGAGAAACCCTTCACCGCGCACGGTCTCCTTGACCGGGTCCACGACCTGTTGACCCACAACGACGTTGCCACGTCGGCAACCACCCGTTGACCAAGACGCGCGGGATTCAATTTCGCTGATCATGGCCGGTGGTCAGAACGTGCCCGACAAGCCAGCGATCGACGCGGCGCTCAGTTCCGCCGGCTTGACGAAGATCGTTGTCGGCTCCGGACCGGCGTTCGCGGCGTCAACCGGCGTCGCATGCGTCTACGGCACGTTCATCGCGACAGAACCGGCCTTCACCATTGGCCCGCCGGCCGCCGACGGCTCCTGCCATGATCGCCTTGAAAGCACCGCGGCGGCTTCTGAACATCGAAGCGTCCTCCCACGTCAGTGTCGGGTTCCTAGGACCGCGCATGCCCGGCAAAGAAGCGGATCAGCTCGGCCGCCGCGTGGTGCCGGTAGAACATGTCACCAGCCGCAATGGCGCTTGGCCAGTGAGCTCTTCTCATCGTGACGGCGCAGGTCACGGGTGAGTGGTAGTCCGATGTGGATAGGAAGCGAGGCCCCCGGTAAGACAGCAGTCGACCAAGATCCGATGCCCCAAACCGGGAGCCTCGCCACGCTGTCTTACCCTGCCGCGATTCCGCTGTCCACCCGGACCCTGAACCACCTCGCCAGCCTCATCCGCCGGCACCGCGACCAGCACCGATCACGATGGCGGCGGCTCGACTGGCCTGCGGTTTCGACAGCGGCATGGCTACCGCATGGCGCTGCGTCCGCGAGGCGATCGCCCTGCTCGCCGACACCGCCGATGATCTGCGCACTGCGATGGTCAGGATCCAGACGCTGGCGTACGCGATCATGGACGGCACGCTGATCCCCATCGACCCGGGTAGCTGATCCCAAGCCTCACTACTCGGGCTGTGAGGATCATGGAAGTCCGTGATGAGCCCGGCCTGACCCGT
>JAVHVY010000301.1:0-12774 GCA_032160305.1 Actinoplanes sp. | reverse complement strand
CGCAGCGTCCCAAGGCCCGGCAGCGCATGCTGCGCCCCAGGGCCCCGCAGCGCCGGCGCGGCCGCAGGGCGACGGCACGGCACCGCTCTCCGGGGCAGCGCACCATTACGGCCGTCCCATCCCCCCGCCACAGGACTCAGCCACCGACCGTTACTACGGCCCATCCTTCGACTCGGACAGAGCCTCCCCGACCTTCGGCGCAGACCCGACCCGGCCCGACGGCCAGAACTCCGGCGTCCCGCAGCAGACCTCCGGCGCCGGCCACCACCTCGATCCCTACGGTCGGGAACCCGACCCCTGGGATTCCCCCTTCCCGCCGATCCGCCCAGGTCCCCGGATCGAGCCGTCCCCGCCTTCGCATCGCGGCCGCCTGCTCGTCGGCGCGCTGGCCGGCCTCGCCGGATTGATCATCTTCGGCACGGGCGGATTCTTCGTCGGCCGCCAGACAGCCACCGCGGCACCCGCCGTCACCCGCACGGCTTCCGGCCCGGCTGCGGGCGCGCTGCCGCTCTACGAGCGGTCCCAGCTGGCGCTGAACCAACCCAAGATCCCGCCGAGTCTGACCGCCGTCTCACAGGGCTGGCTTCCCTACCTGACCGGCTGCAGCCGCAACGGTGAACCCGGCGGCCCGGTCCCCAACGACGGCGAGAAGGCACGGGTCCGGTGCAGTCTCGGCGGCATGAGTGTGATCTTCGTCGAGTACAGCTCGGTTTCCGACCGGGACAAGGCCCGGGCCAAGGTGCTCGGGCAGAACGTCGACGCCCGCACGCTGACCCCGGGTGTCAAGCCGGTTGCCGACGCGGTAGCGGCTCCCTCGACCCGGACGAACGGCAGTTACGTCGAGTACGCCTACCAGGTCACCGAGGGTACAGCCGTGCGTACGGTGGCCGCGATCCGGTGGGATGACGCCCAGACGCCGGTGGCGGGGTATCTGCTCGCCTACTGGACGGACAGCCTCGCATCGGACTGGGCGCCGGTGCGCGACCTCTGGGGTAGGTACGCCTGAAATGCCCGGGCGGCCCGGGTGAGCAGCGCGTGTGTGAGTCTGTGCCGTACGTCCCGTCCGCTGCCGAATCATGAGCGCTTGACCGAAGCGGCATCCGCGACCTAGCCTCGCGTTACACGAGGTTTGCTCGACCATCGCAAGTAACACTCACAACATAGATCGCATTGCAGTGCGGCATCACTTCGGCCGACAAGGTCGTCGATGCCTCCGTCGCCCGCCCGACCGCGGGGGTGACGGCGTGACATAGGGCGGTCGGCCGTCGACGTTCCCCCGCCGGTGGCCGATGCAGCCTGCGGTCGTACGCCTTGGTCGGGCATCCCTGGACCGCCGCAGACCGGCGGACCGGTTTCCGCCGCGGGCGCGGCTGACCTGGGGCTGTGGGCAACCACGGCATCGGTCAGGCAGTCTGCTGGGCAGGGCCGGGACGCTGTGGCAGCGCAGCGGAAGCGGATGCGGCGAGGTGAAGGGAGCAGCGGCGAGATGACCGCCCCCGAATGGGTGCTCGTAGTGGCTATCACCGTCCTCGCCGCCCTGGTGGTGTTCGGGCTGGTCGCCGGCGCGCGGGCGCTGCGCTCGTTGCAGGCCGGCGGCAAGGCCGACCCGGTGTTCACCGAGGCCAAGGACAAGCAGGAGCAGTCGCTCGCCGCGCTGCGCACGGCCGCCGACGAGGCCTCGACCGCCGTCGACGATGCCAAGGCCAAAGCAGCCTCGGTACGCGCGGAGATGGCGGCGGCCAAAGCCGAGGCGACCTCCGCCCGCGCCGAGGCCCGCCGGGTCCTGGAGGCCGCCCACGAGGAGGCCGACACAGTTCTCGAGCACGCGCACCGCCAGGCCGAGTCGGATGCCGAACAGCTGCGGACCGCGGCCCGGCGCAGCGGCGAACGCGAGGTCGCCCTGCTCAACACCACGGTCAGGGAGCAGGCCGCCGACGTCGAGCGCCGCGTCGCCCGGATCGACGAGCGGGAACGCCTGCACGCCGAGGAAGTCGAGCGTCTGGTCGGGCGGGAGCGCCGGTTGGCGGGCATGGACGCCGACCTAGCCACCCGCGAGGCCGTCCTGACGACCCGGGAGGCCGCGCTCACCGTGGCCGAGGAGGAGCACCGCCGCGAGCTGGAACGGATCGCCGGCCTGACCGCCGAGGCTGCTCGCGGGGAGCTGGTCGAAAGCATCGAGGTCCAGGCCAAGCGCGAGGCCGCGATCCTGGTCCGGGACATCGAGAGTGATGCTCGCAACACCGCCGACACCCGCGCCCGGCACATCGTCGTGGACGCGATCCAGCGGATCGCCAGTGAGCAGACCTCGGAGAGCGTGGTCAGCGTTCTGCACCTGCCCAGTGACGAGATGAAGGGGCGGATCATCGGCCGCGAGGGCCGCAACATCCGGGCGTTCGAGTCGACGACCGGGGTCAACCTGATCATCGACGACACTCCGGAGGCGGTCCTGCTCTCCTGCTTCGACCCGGTCCGTCGCGAGGTCGGCCGGCTGACACTGGAGAAACTGGTGCTGGACGGCCGGATCCATCCGCACCGTATCGAAGAGGTCTTCGAGTCGGCGAAGAACGAGGTCGAGCGCCTCTGCGACCGCGCCGCCGAGGAGGCGCTGGTCGACGTCGGCATCACCGACATCCACCCGGAGTTGGCGACCCTGCTGGGCCGCCTGCGCTACCGCACGAGTTACGGCCAGAACGTGCTCAAGCACCTGGTCGAGACCGCGCACATCGCCGGCATCATGGCCGCCGAGCTGGGCCTGGACGTGCCGACGATCAAGCGGTCGGCCTTCCTGCACGACATCGGCAAGGCGCTGACCCACGAGGTCGAGGGCAGCCACGCGCTGATCGGCGCCGACCTGGCCCGCAAGTACGGCGAGTCCGACGATGTGGTGCACGCCATCGAGGCGCACCACAACGAGGTCCCGCCGCAGACCATCGAGGCCGTTCTGACCCAGGCCTCCGACGCCTGTTCCGGTGGACGCCCGGGCGCCCGCCGGGAAAGCCTCGAGGCCTATGTGAAGCGCCTTGAGCGTATCGAGGAGATCGCCGCGGGTAAGGCCGGCGTCGACAAGGTCTTCGCCATGCAGGCCGGCCGCGAGATCCGGGTGATGGTCCGCCCCGAGGACATCGACGACATCGGTGCCGCCGTCCTGGCCCGCGACGTCGCCAAGCAGATCGAAGAGGAGCTGACCTACCCCGGTCAGATCCGGGTCACCGTCGTCCGCGAATCCCGGGTCACCGAACTGGCCCGCTGACCGAACTGGCCCGCTGACCGAGCAAGGCCATTGCGCACCTGCCTGCGGTGGCGCGCCGCCGCTGCCGCCGACCCGGGTCCGTGCCCGCATCAGCGACAGCTTCGGCGTACGCCGGAAAAGCTCGCGGGCGCGAGACCGTGGCACCCGGTCTCGTGGCACTCGGTCTCGTGGCACTCGGTCTCGTGGCGCCCGGTCTCGTGGCGCCCGGTCTCGCGGCACTGGGCGGGCGGTCAGCTCGGGGTGATGCCGACGGCGCCGACGGGGACGGGCCGGCCGGTTACTCGCGGGGCCCGGCCACTGCGACGGGTCCGGCGTTCCAGCCAGCCGGCGACCGCGGTCAGGGACGAGTTCACGATGATGAAGATGACCGCGACCACGATCGCCGCCTGGACCACGTTGCCGTAGTTGGCCGCGATGTTGTTGACGCCGGTCTGCAGCAGCTCGGGGTACGAGATGATGTAACCCAGTGCCGTGTCCTTGACCAGGACGACGAGCTGGCTGACGATCACCGGCAGCATCGCTCGCGCCGCCTGCGGGATGAGGATCTCCTGCATCACCTGGCCCTTGCGCAAACCGATCGCATAGGCCGCTTCGCTCTGCCCGCGGGGCACCGACTTCACGCCCGCGCGGAAGGCTTCGGCCAGCACCGATCCGTTGTAGAGACTCAGCGCCGCGACGACCGCCCAGAAGGCCGGGACTGCCTGTTCGGTCAGAAACGGGAGACCGTACGAGATGAAGAACATCAGCAGCAGCAGCGGCACCGCGCGGAAGAACTCCACCACGGCCCCGGACGGCAGGCTCACCCACCAGTGTTCGGAGAGCCGGCCGACGGCGAAGGCGATGCCGAAGACCAGCGACAGCGCCATCGCGACGGCGGCCGCCTCGATCGTGCGGCCGAGCCCCGGCAGGATGTAGTCGGTCCAGGTGCCGCTGTGGGTGAAGGGCTCCCACAGCGCCGCCGCCCATTGCCCCTTCTCGTCGAACTTGCGGTAGATCCACCACAACAGCGCGAGCAGGATCAGCCCGAACAGGACGGTCAGGGCGGCGTTGCGCAGCTTGGCCCGGGGACCGGGGTGGTCGTAGAGGACGGCGTCAGCACTCATGCGGTCACCTGGGACGAGTGTCGGGTCGGGGTCGGCGGGCGGCTCATCGCTTGACCGCCAGGCGGTTGGCCAACCAGCCGAACGCGTAACCGGTGGGGACCAGCACGATCACGAAGGTGCCCGCGAAGACCAGGAAGATCGGGATGACCGCGTTGCCGTTGCCGTTGATCAGATCCTTCATCGCGTTCGACGACTCGGCCAGACCGATCGTCCCGACGATGGTGGCGTTCTTGCACAGGGCGATCAGGATGCTGCCCAGCGGGGCGACCACCGCGCGTCCGGCCTGCGGCAGGATGATCATGGTGAGGGTCTGCCGGAACGACATGCCGATCGCCCGGGCCGCCTCGGCCTGCCCCGCCGGAACGGTGTTGATGCCCGACCGGATCGCCTCGCAGATGAACGCCGCGGTGTAGACCGACAGGCCGACCACGCCGAGCCAGTAGTTGTTGCGGTCGATGTCGTCCGACACGCTGAAGCCCAGGGTCGAGAACAGGCCGAAGTAACAGAAGAAGACGATCAGCGTGAGCGGCGTGTTCCGAAAGGTGTTGACCCAGGCGGTGCCGAAGCCGCGCAGCACCGGTACGGGCGAGACCCGCATCGCGGCCAGCAGCACCCCGAGCACCGTCGCGCCGACGACGCCGGCCAGGGTCAGTTTCAGGATCCAGAGGAATCCGGTCAGGTACGTGTCGACGTTGGCCGAGTCGGAGAAGACGTCCATCGCTCCCTCGCAGGATCAGGGGATTGGCGGCGGCGGGGGAGCGGCAGGCGGGGCGGGCGGGTACGCCCGCCCCGCCCGCTTGCCCGATCAGCCGCAGTTGGTGAGCTTCGCCACGTCCAGGGTCGGAGCGGGGGTGCCGCTCTTGCCGAGGGTGTCGTCCCACGCCTTCTTGTACGATCCGTCCGACGCGGCCGTCTTCAGAATCTCGTTGATCTTGTTACAGCCCGCGGTGTCGGTCTTCTTCAGACCGATGCCGTACGGCTCCGTGCTGAACGGCTTGCCGACGACCTTGAATTTGCCCGCGTACTGCGCCTGCGCGGCATATCCGGCCAGGATGATGTCGTCGGTGGTGACCGCGTCGACCTGACCCCCGGCGAGCGCCGTGATGCACTTCGAGTACGAGTCGAACTGCTGCAGCTTCGCGTCCTTGTAGTCGGTCTGGATCCGCTTGGCCGGAGTGGAGGCTGCGACGGAGCAGACCTTCTTGCCGGCCAGCGACTCGGGCCCGGTGATCGTCGAGGTCGCCGGCACGAGCAGATCCTGACCGGCCACGTAGTACGGTCCGCCGAAGGTGACGACCTTCTTGCGCTCGTCGTTGATCGTGTACGTCGCCACGACCAGGTCGACCTGGCCCTGCTGGAGGTACGGCTCGCGGTTGGCGGAGACCGTGGTCTTCCAGGTGATGCCGCTCTCCTGAACGCCGAGGCCCTTGGCCAGGATCTTGGCGATCTCGATGTCGAAGCCGGTGTACGTGGTGCCTTCCTGCAGGCCGAGGCCCGGCTGGTCGGCCTTGACCCCGATCGTCAGCGACTTCTTGCCGACGACGCCGTTCGCTGTGTTGGAACCGTCTCCGCCGCCGCAGGCCGCCGCGGACAACGCCAGGACGAAGGCGCCGAGTGTCGCCGCCATTCGGGTGATACGCATCGTCTTTGCTCCTCCTGCTGGGACTTGCAGACCAGACCTGCTGGGACTTGCAGACCAGACCTGCCGAACTGACGTGGAGAGTTTCGAATGCACTCAAGCTGCGTGTCGAAGGCCGGGACGGCAAGGCAACTGTCGGAAGGCCGCCGTAGGATCTCTCCGAAGCGGAACGGTCAATGGGTGAGGATCTTCGAGAGGAAGTCCTTGGCGCGATCGCTCTTCGGGCTGGCGAAGAACTCCTCGGGGGTGCCCGACTCGACGAGCTGGCCGTCCGCCATGAAGACGACCCGGTTGGCCGCGTGCCGGGCGAAGCCCATTTCGTGCGTGACCACGACCATCGTCATCCCGTCGCGGGCCAGCGAGGTCATCACGTCCAGCACCTCACCGACCATCTCGGGGTCGAGCGCGCTGGTCGGCTCGTCGAAAAGCAGCGCCTTGGGCTGCATGGCCAGGGCGCGGGCGATGGCGACGCGCTGTTGTTGACCGCCGGAGAGCTGGGCCGGGTACTTCTCCGCCTGGCTGGCGATGCCGACCCGGTCGAGCAGGGACATCGCGCGCTCGTGGACCGCGGCCGACTTCTCCTTGCGGACCTTGATCGGCCCGAGCATCACGTTCTGCAGGATGGTCTTGTGCGCGAACAGGTTGAACGACTGGAAGACCATGCCGACCTCGCTGCGCAGCCGGGCGAGCGCGCGGCCCTCGGCCGGAAGCGGCCGACCGTCGAAGGTGATCGTTCCCGAGTCGATCGGCTCGAGGCGGTTGATGGCGCGGCACAGCGTCGACTTGCCGGAGCCGGACGGTCCGATCACGACGACCACCTCGCCGCGCTCCACCGAGAGGCTCACATCCTGCAGTACATGCAGCGGACCGAACCACTTGTTGACATTGTCGAGCACGATGAGTTTCTCGTCGGCCACCGTCGGACCACCGCCTCGTCGTTGGGATGCACTCGGCGGGACCACTCTATGGGGACGGTGGCGGCCGTTCGCATAGAGAATGGTCACGGAGCGGTAACACAAGGGCCGAGCTGCAGGAGGTATGTCCAGTATGGGTGACATGGCGGATCCCACGGACGGGCTCTGGAGCTGGTGTGTCTCCGGCCGGTTGGCGGCCGTGGACGTCCGGTCGGCGCTCGCCGGCGTGTTGCAACGTCCGGTCACGACGCTGGAAATGCCGGTGGACGACGCGGTTCTGTGTGACGTCTGGCAGGTCGCCGGCGACTTCGAGACATTGATCGACTGCTATCTCGCCCCTAGTGACATGACCGAATCGACCGTAGCCAGCGCCGTCGCCGTCAGTCTGAAATCCGACATTCTACTCCCGGACGACACCCTCGATCCGTCCCGCTACCTGCTCGCCCGGCCGGACGGGACGCTGCGCCCGGTGCACGTCGACGAGCAGGAGACCGACGACGGACCGGAACGAAGCAACCTGCACGCCTGCACCGGCGACGCCGCGGCCTGCGCCGGCCGCCCGGCCTGTGCCGCCTCCCGGTGGAAGCCGACCCCGACGCCCGGCCTGTCCCGGCTCCCGGTGGAAGCCGACCCCGACGCCGGGACGACCCACGGTGGCCTAGGGACTACCCCCGCCTAGGGACTACCCTGGTCAATTGCCATGACTACCGCAGCAGAAGCGCAGCCCCGCACCTACGACGTGCGCACCTACGGCTGCCAGATGAATGTGCACGATTCCGAGCGCATCTCGGGCCTGATGGAGGACGCCGGCTACGTGCGCGCCGCCGACGCCGACGCGGCCGACGTCGTCGTCTTCAACACCTGCGCGGTACGCGAGAACGCCGACAACCGCCTCTACGGCAACCTCGGCCACCTGCGCCCCACGAAACTGAAGAATCCGGGCATGCAGATCGCGGTCGGCGGCTGCCTGGCCCAGAAGGACCGTGGCGACATCGTCAAACGCGCGCCCTGGGTCGACGTGGTCTTCGGCACCCACAACATCGGCTCGCTGCCCACCCTGCTCGAACGCGCCCGGCACAACGCCGAGGCCGAGGTGGAGATCCTCGAATCCCTCGAGGTCTTCCCGTCCACCTTGCCGACCCGCCGCGAGTCCACGTACGCGGGCTGGGTCTCGATCTCGGTGGGTTGCAACAACACCTGCACGTTCTGCATCGTGCCGTCGCTGCGGGGCAAGGAGAAGGACCGCCGGCCGGGCGAGATCCTGGCCGAGGTCGAGGCGCTCACCACGGAGGGCATCCTCGAGGTCACCCTGCTCGGGCAGAACGTGAACTCCTACGGCGTCGAGTTCGGCGACCGGCTGGCCTTCGGCAAGCTGCTGCGCGCCTGCGGAAACGTCGACGGCCTGGAACGGGTCCGGTTCACCAGCCCGCACCCGAAGGACTTCACCGACGACGTCATCGCGGCGATGGCCGAAACCCCGAACGTCTGCCATTCGCTGCACATGCCGATGCAGTCCGGCTCCGACCGAGTCCTCAAGGAAATGCGCCGCAGCTACCGCAGCGAGAAGTACCTCGGCATCATCGACAAGGTCCGCGCGGCGATGCCGGATGCGGCGATCACCACGGACATCATCGTCGGCTTCCCGGGCGAGACCGAGCAAGACTTCCAGCACACCCTCGACGTGGCCCGCCAGGCCCGGTTCTCCAGCGCCTTCACCTTCCAGTACTCCAAGCGCCCCGGCACGCCGGCGGCGACGATGGACGACCAGCTGCCGAAACAGGTCGTGCAGGAACGCTACGAGCGGCTGATCGCGCTGCTGGAGGAAACCAGCTGGGCGGAGAACAAAGAGCAGGTGGGCCGGGTGGTCGAGGTCCTGGTCGCGGTCGGCGAGGGCCGCAAGGACGAGCGTACGGGCCGGATGAGTGGCCGGGCCCGCGACGGGCGGCTCGTCCACTTCGCCACGACGGGCCTGACCGGTGTCCGGCCCGGCGACGTCGTGGAAACCGTCGTCACCTACGCCGCGCCGCATCACCTGAACGCCGACGGCGCTGCGCTGAGCCACCGCCGCACCCGGGCCGGTGACGCCGCCGAGGCCGGGCGCGCGCCGCGTACCCAGGGTGTCTCCCTCGGCCTGCCGACGCTCGGCGTGCCCGCACCCCTCCCGGCCACCACCGGCGGCTGCGCCGTCTGACCTGCTGGCCGTCGCGCCCGCGCGCGGATGCAGGTGCGGGCGGCGGCGACAAAGCGGAGCCGGCCGCCCTCGGAGTCGCCGGCTAGCTGGCTTGTTCGGCCAGGGCGAGGAACTGGCGCTTGCTGGCGAGCGACTGCTCCGCCTCTTTGATGCGGCGGCTGTCACCGGCGGTCTGGGCGCGGGCCAGGCGCTGCTCTGCTTCGGCGACCTGTTCGCGCATCTGCTGTAGCAGCGGGTTGTCCTGGGGGGCCGTCTTGCGCCAGGCGGAGTCCATCGCGACGCGGATGCGCTCCTCGGCGGCACGCCACCGGCGGTCCAGCCCCGCCGCCGACTCGCGCGGGGCACGGCCCGCGTCGTGCCAGGCTGCCTGCAGGTCGCGCAGCTTGTCCTGGGCTCTGCGCGGGTCGGCCTCGACGTCCAGCCCTTCGAGCTCGGCCAGCACCGCCTGTTTTCTCTCCAGGTTGCCCTGGTATTCGGCGTCTCGGGCCGAGAAGACCTCGCTGCGACGGGTGAAGAAGGCGTCCTGCGCGGCCCGGAAGCGTTCCCACAGGCGCTGCTCGGCTTCCTTCGCCGCGCGGGGGGCGGCCTTCCACTCGGCCATCAGGTCTTTCAGCCGGGTCGCGGTCGGGCCCCACTCGGTCGACTCGGCGAGCGTCTCCGCCTCCTTGACCAGCGTTTCCTTAGCACCCTGGGCCTGCTTGCGCTGGCCGTCGAGGGTGGCGAAGTGGGCGCCGCGGCGGCGGGTGAAGCCGTCGCGCGCCGTGGCGAAGCGCTTCCACAGCTCGCCGTCGGTCTTCTTGTCGACCCCGCGGATGGTCTTCCACTCGTCCAGGATTTCCTTGAGGCGGTCGCCGGCCGTCTTCCAGCCCGTCGACTCGGCGGCGATCTTCTCCGCCTCCTCGACCAGAGTGGTCTTGCGGGCGAGCGCTTCGCCACGGGCCACCTCGCGGGCGGCGCGGGCCTCGCCGGCTTTCTCGTCGGCGAGGGCGGTCAGCCGGTCCAGCCGGGTCGCCAGGCCGTCGATGTCGCCGACGACGTGCGCCTCCTCCAGGGTGGCGCGGATCCGCTTGACGCTGGTCAGGGAGTGCGCCGCGTCGGCCGCTCCGGACTTGAGGCGGGCCTCGATCAGGTCGACCTCGGTGACCAGGTCGGCGAACCTGCGCGCGAAATGGGCCAGCCCCTCCTCCGGGGTGCCCGCCTGCCATGAGCCGACCACGCGGTCGCCCTCGGCAGTCTTCACGTACACGGTGCCGTCGGCATCCACGCGCCCGAAGGTCGTCCAGTCGCTCATGAGTCCATCCTCAATCTTCCCGGCGCCGCGGGCATCGGTGCCCACGACCACCGCCATCGCGCCCCACGCAGCTCGGCACTGCGCAGTTGACTGCAAACCCGTTCCACGGCATTCTTTCTCGCGCATTGTCACAGGTCCAACCGGGTTACGACCAAGCGCCCGCCGATGACCGTGACCATATGGTGTCCTACCGTTGCTGCGTGCCGTTCGCCGGAGTTCCCCGCGTGATCGCCGTGGTGGGCCCGACCGCCGCCGGCAAGTCCGCGCTGAGCCTCGCCCTGGCCCGTGAGCTGGGCGGGGAGGTGGTCAACGCCGACTCGATGCAGCTCTACCGCGGGATGGACATCGGCACCGCCAAGCTGACGCCGGCCGAACGGGACGGAATTCCGCATCATCTGCTCGACATCTGGGACGTGACCGAACCGGCCGCGGTCGCCGAGTATCAGCGGCTGGCCCGGGCCGCGGTCGACGACATCGCCGCGCGCGGCCGGGTTCCGGTGCTGGTCGGCGGCTCGGGGCTGTACATCCGCGCGGTGCTGGAGGAGTTCGACTTCCCGGGCACCGATCCGGCGGTGCGGGCCCGGCTGGAGGCCGAACTGGGCGCGGCCGGGCCGGCCGGACTGTACGCCCGGCTGGCCGGGTTGGATCCGGCCGCCGCGCAGCGGATCCTGCCGAGCAACGGGCGCCGGATCGTGCGCGCCCTCGAGGTGATCGAGGTGACCGGTCAGCCGTTCACCGCCGCACTGCCGGAGTCGGCGCCGTTCTACGACGCGATCCAGATCGGCGTCGACCGCGACACGGCCGAGCTGGACGACCGGATCGCCCGGCGGGTCGAGCTGATGTGGGCGGCCGGGCTGCTCGACGAGGTGCGCGAGCTGGACCGCCGCGGCCTGCGGGCCGGCCGCACGGCCAGCCGGGCCCTGGGCTACCAGCAGGCGCTGGCCGAGTTGGACGGCGCCTGCACGACCGTGGCGGCGCAGGAGGCGACAATTCGGGCAACGCGCCGGTTCGTGCGGCGGCAGCGGTCCTGGTTCCGGCGCGATCCGCGGATCCACTGGCTCGATGGTGCTTCCGACGACATCCGGGCCGGCGCCTTGGCCGTTTGCGGCACGGCCGCGCGATGATGGGCGGCGTGTTGTTCACTGAGCCGACCCGCGGCGCAAGACCCCCGATGAGATACGTCAAGGGCCACGGCACCGGCAACGACTTCGTTCTGCTGCCCGACCCGGATTTCGTGTTGGAGCTGACCGCGCCACTGGTGGCGGCCCTCTGCGACCGGCACCGGGGCATCGGGGCGGACGGCGTGCTGCGGGTCGTGCGGGCCGGCAGGCATCCGGAGGCGGCCGGCTTCGCCGCCGAGGCCGAGTGGTTCATGGACTACTGGAACGCTGACGGCTCGATCGCCGAGATGTGCGGCAACGGCGTCCGGGTCTTCACCCGCTATCTGATCATGGCCGGCCTGGCCACGGCCGGCCCCGAGGGCCTGCCGATCGCGACCCGGGCCGGCGTCGTGCGCGCGCTGGTCGGTGCACCCACGATCAGTGTCAACATGACCACCCCCCGGGTGTACGCGGAAAGCACCGCGACCGTGTCCGACCTGGCCCTGCCCGGGGTGGCCGTGGACTGCGGCAACCCGCACCTGGTCTGCGCCCTGCCGGACGGCGTCCCGCTGGGTTCCCTGGATCTGCTGCGCCGGCCGGCCTTCGACGCCGACGTCTTCCCGGCGGGGGTGAATGTCGAGTTCGTCACCCCCGGCGCACCCATCCAGGGTGCTGACCTGCACGTTCACCTGCGGGTCTACGAGCGTGGCTCGGCCGAGACCCTGTCCTGTGGCTCCGGGGCGCTGGCCGTCGGCGCGGTGGCCCTGCGCGACGCGGGCCTGGCCGCCGGGGTGGTCGCGGTCGACGTGCCCGGTGGCCGGCTCACGGTCACGCTGACGCCCGCGGGGCAGTGGTGGCTGGCGGGGCCCGCGGTGCTGGTCGCCGCGGGCGAGATCGACGTGGCGGCGCTGCTCTGATGCCGGTCCTGCACCGGGTCGCCCACCGCGGATACTCCGCCGTGGCGCCGGAGAACACACTGCCCGCCCTGGCCGCCGGGGTGCTGGCCGGGGCCACGTTCATCGAGTTCGACGTGCGGACCAGCGCCGACGGCGTACCGGTGGTGATCCACGACCGGACGGTCGACCGCACCACCGACGGCAGCGGCACGGTGGACGAGCTGACCCTCGACGAGATCGCGGGGCTGGACGCCGGATCGTGGTTCTCCCCGGCGTACGCGGGGATCGGGGTGCCGATTCTGACCGAAGTCCTTGATCTTCTCGGGCCGGAGTCGGGACGGGTCGAGCTGCTGCTGGAGATTAAGCCACCGGCCACTGCGGGACAGGTCG
>JAVHVY010000299.1:0-9537 GCA_032160305.1 Actinoplanes sp. | reverse complement strand
CTTGACACACCAGAGTGGAGTCGGATGCCCGCCCGCCTTGATCTTGGCATGCGGCCCGGCATGTCCACTCGATTCGGCCAACGCCTCGGCGATGAGGTAACCCGGGTCCAGCCCGGGAATCCCGGCGAAGCGGGTGCCCAGCCCGACGCCGGGCTGTTCGGCGATCAGCACCACGTCTGCCGGACCGCCGCCGAGCGGTTCCGGACCGCTGCAGGCGAGCGCCGTCGCCCGTACGCCGTGCTTGTCGTCGCCCGCCCAGCCGACCCCGGTGACCATCCACCCGCTCGGCAGCGGCCAGGGGCACCACAGCGGCATCCGCTCGACCGTGGGCGCCGGCTGCCGCAGCACGGTCTCGACGATCTCCGAACTGATGTGCTGGGCGACATGGAACGGCGTGACCACGCCACAGTCGTCGCAGCGCCAGTCACTGTGCATCAGATCCGGCGGACGGACCTGCGCGGCACACCGGGGGCAACTCATTGTGACTCCCACCCGTCTACCGTGCGGGGCCCTGGGGCCGCCGTCAAGCGGATCCGCAGAACCCGGGCACAACGTGGGGATTCCCCAGGTCGGGTGGTGACGCGATCACCCGGGCGGCGGACCGGCGTGCGCGCGGACCCAGGCGTGCATCGCGATGCCGCTGGCCACCCCGGCGTTGATCGATCGGGTGGAGCCGTACTGGGCGATCGAGAACAGCTGGTCGCACGCGGTGCGGGCGGCCGCGGACAGCCCCGGGCCCTCCTGGCCGAAAAGCAGGACACAGCGCGGTGGCAGGGTGACCGTCTCCATCGGGCGCGAGCCCGGCAGGTTGTCGATGCCGATCACCGGCAGGCTCTCCGCGGCCGCCCAGGCGACGAAATCGCCGATGCCCGGGTGATGCCGAACATGCTGATAGCGATCGGTGACCATCGCTCCGCGGCGGTTCCACCGGCGCAGGCCGACGATGTGCACCTCGGCGGCGAGGAAGGCGTTGGCGTTGCGGACGACGGTGCCGATGTTGAAGTCGTGCTGCCAATTCTCGATCGCCACGTGGAAACCGTGCCGGTACTTGTCGAGATCGGCGACGATCGCCTCCCGCCGCCAGTAGCGATACCGGTCGACCACGTTGCGCCGGTCGCCGTGCTCCAGGAGCTCGGGGTCGTAGTGGGCCCCGGTCGGCAGCTCGCCCGGCCATGGCCCGACGCCGACCTCAAGGACTTCTTCCGTCATGGCCGCTCAGGCTACGGTCCGGGCGACGATGCTCCGTCGGGGGCCCGGCCGCGGGCACACGGGGGTCCTTGCCCGCAGACCGGAGGGGGACGCAATGAGCGGCGGGGCCCTCCCCGGCACCCGCCGCCCACGCTCTGTTGAGAGGTAGTGTGCCTCACCCTGCGTATCGATGTGAAGAGTTTTCAATGGTGACCCGGATCACATTTAACTTTGTTGCCCGTTACCGTTCGCTGTCTCTCCGTGCCCGAGAGCAGCGATCTATCGCCCACCCGACACGCGGGACGACCTCGGAGGACCAAAACGACCGTTAGCCTGCACCACATTCGCCATCACTCTGCGTCACGGGCCCTTGCGTCATAATCGACAAAGGGTGCTGCAGAGCACGTGCGATCCGGCTAGCCTGCGGGAATGAGCAGGGCGGACGATGAGTTCAACCGCACGTAGCACATTTCCCGTGGACGGAGACATGATGGCGACCGTTGCTTTGACGGCAGAGAACTTCGACGACGTGACCGGCAAGGGCGGAATCGTCCTGGTCGACTTCTGGGCCAGCTGGTGCGGGCCCTGCGTGCGCTTCGCACCGACCTACGCGCGCTCTTCCGAGAAGCACACCGAGATCACGTTCGGTAAGGTGGACACCGAGGAGCAGCAGGCCCTCGCCGCCAAGTTCGACATCCGCTCGATCCCCACGATCATGGCAGTGCGCGACGGAGTGATCGTCTTCTCGCAGCCCGGCGCCCTGCCCGAGTCGGCGCTGGAGTCCCTGATCGAGCAGGTCGAGAAGCTCGACATGGAAGACGTGAAGGCGCAGCTCGCGACCCACAACCATTGAGCCAGGCGCACCTTCGGGCCGCGGACCCCGTCCGGTCCGCGGCCGTCTTTTTCGTACGCGCAGCCCTCGTTGCACCCGACGCCACGCGCTCAGGAATCACCCGGCGGCGGACTGGACACGTGATCGAACATGTGTTCGAATCTTCCCATGCGATGGTCAAACTTGGCGGCTCAGCCTGAGCTGGCTCAGCCCAAGCTGGTTCAGCCCGACGGCGGCCCGCTCCTGGACGGGGCGGCGCCGGTGGCCACGCAGCTGCCGCTGGCGCTGCCCGGGGCGACCGTCCGCACGTTCGACACCCCCGGCTTCCAGGGCATGACGTTCTACGAGATCCGTGCCAAGTCGATCATCAACAAGGTGCCCGGCGCGTCCCGCGTTCCGTTCCAGTGGACGATCAACCCCTATCGCGGCTGCTCACACGCCTGTACGTACTGCCTCGGCGGCGACACCCCGGTCCTGATGGCCGACGGCTCGACCCGGCCGCTCGCCCAGCTCCGTCCCGGCGACGCGATCATGGGCACGATGGGGGCCGGCGCACACCGGCGCTACACCACCACCACGGTCCGCGATCACTGGTCCACCTCGAAGCCGGCCTTCCGGGTCACCCTGACCGACGGCACCCGGCTCGTCTCCAGCGGCGACCACCGCTTCCTCACCGAGCGCGGCTGGCGGCACGTGAGCCCTGCCGAGCCCGGCCTGCCCACCCTCGCGGTCGGCGACCGACTGTTCGGGGTGGGCCACTTCGCCGAGTCGCCCAAGGAGTCACCCGACTATCAGGCCGGCTATCTGTGCGGCCTGGTCCGCGGCGACGCTTCCTCCGGCGGCCGGGCCCACGAGGGCGACGCCTGGATCCGCGCCGACGGCTATCTCGACGATCTGCCGCTACACGAGGCCCTGCGCTGGCCCGACCTGCCGACGGGCAGCTGGTATCGCGGATTCCTCGCCGGCGCGTTCGGCGCCATCGGCCAATGCGACCGGCTGGCGATCGTTTTCACCAGCCGCGACCTCGGCTTTCTCGGCCGGGTAACCGACGCGCTCACCCACCTCGGCCTGCCCAGCCGGCACCCGCCCGGTCAGCAGCTCGGCGGCGTGCACTCGGTGGAGATCGTCCGCGATCTGTGGGCGGCCCTGCGCTTCCGGCATGCCACCGGCGTGCTCGAGGCCCCGCTCGACGCCTGCGGCGTGGGCGTTCGGACCGACGCGCAGCTGACGGTGGCCGACATCGAGGAGCTGGGGCTGACCCTGCCGCTCTACGACATCAGCACCGGCACCGGCGACTTCGTCGCCGACGGGGTGGTCAGCCACAACTGCTTCGCCCGCAATACGCACACCTACCTCGACCTCGACGCCGGCCACGACTTCGACTCCACAGTCATCGTCAAGGTCAATGCCGGCGAACTGGTCCGCCATGAGCTGGCCGCACCGAAGTGGGCCGGCGCCCCGATCGCCATGGGCACCAATGTGGACGTCTACCAGCGCGCCGAGGGCCGCTATCAGCTGATGCCCGCGATCCTGGCCGCACTCCGGGATTTCGCCAACCCGTTCTCGATCCTGACCAAGGGCACCCTGCTCCTGCGCGACCTGGAGCTGCTGAAACAGGCATCCGAGGTCACCGACGTGCACCTGTCCTACTCAGTGGGATTCCTCGACGACGCGATGTGGCGCGCGGTTGAGTCGGGCACCCCGAGCCCCCGCCGCCGCCTCGACGCGATCCGCAAGCTGACCGATTCGGGCTTCACCGTCAGCGTGCTGATGGCCCCGATCCTGCCCGGCCTGACCGACACCGACGAGTCCGTCGAGGAGACGGTCGCCGCGATCGCCGCGGCCGGCGCCAGCAGCGTCACGCCTCTGCCCCTTCACCTGCGCCCCGGCGCCCGCGAGTGGTACATGTCCTGGCTCACCCGTGAACACCCGGTCCTGGCCGGCCGGTACAAGCAGCTCTACCGCGACGGGTCGTACCTGCCGCAGCCTTACCAGGACGAGATCGGCGCGAAGGTGCGGATGGCCGCCCGCCGCCACGGCCTCCACCGGGCCGAGCCCGGCGACGCCCGCACCGTCCGAGGAGCCGAGACGTACCAAGGCAAAGATGCCACTGACCGGGCGGCGAACCTGGAGCAACCCCACCAGCTAACACTGCTGTAAGCCGGTCGGCCGGGCACACGGTCGGCCGGGCACACGGTCGGACCGAGAGCGTCGGTGCTGGCCGGGTGAGCGGGACAAAGACTCGGCTGGCCGGGCCGTCGGTGGGCGGCGGTCCGGCCGGCCGCTTTCGCGGTCGGCCCTGGCGGGACGCTTTGCCAAGGCGGCCCTGGCGGACGTCGGCGAGCCGGTCGATCTTGTGGTGGTGTTCCGGCCGGCCGGTGACGCCGTCGATGTCGTTCGGCAGGCGATTACCATCGGCGCTCCGGCGGTCTGGCTTGCAGAGCGGGATCTTTTCGGCCGAAGCTCGGCGGCTGGCCACCGAAGCCGGGTTGGATTACGTCGAAGACCGGCGCCTGGCGGTCGAGCGCGCTGTCGGACAGCTGACCAGACTGCCCTGACGCTCATATCGGGTGCATCCGGCTCGCCCGGAACCGGTACGGTGCCGGGTTAACGAGGAGGATCCGCCATGACTTATCCGCCGCCCGGCAGCACGCCGGACCCATATCAGCCCCAGCAACCGTACGGGCAGCAGCACGACCCGGCCGCGCCCTACTCGCAGGACCCCTACGCGGCTCCGGCCAGTGGCGCCCCGGCGAGCGGCCAGCCCTACGGTCAGCAGTATCCGCCGACCAGCGGCCTGCCCTACGGCCAGCAGTATCCGCCGACCAGCGGCCAGCCCTACGGCGCCGGCGGTTACCCGCCGCCCGGCTACGCACCCGCACCAGCCACCAACACCATGGCGATCCTGGCGCTGGTGTTCGCATTCGTCTTCGCGCCGGCGTCCATCGTGATGGGACACGTCGCCAAGAAGCAGATCCGGCAGACCGGTGAGGGCGGCGAGGGCCTGGCCACGGCCGGCCTCTGGCTCGGCTACATCTTCACCAGCCTGTACGCCCTGGGCTGCGCCTTGTGGGTGGTCATCTTGATCATCGGTGTGACGACCTCGTCGTCGACAACCTACTGACGTCCTGGTCCGGTCGACCGACACCCCGGTCGACCGGACCTCAAGCCTCGACTTCCCAGGAATCGCTCAGCGGAACTGTGCCTCGCGCACGCTGTTGCCGCCGTCGACGACAAGCATCTGGCCGGTGATGTAGGACGCCGCCGGCGAGCAGAGGAACGCGATGGCCGCCGCCACCTCGTCCGGGGTGCCCGGGCGGCCGATCGGCGTACCGAGGCCTTGTTTGATCTCGGTCACCGTCGACGCCGCGGTGTAGATCGTGCCGGGGGCCACGCAGTTGACGTTGACCCCGTCGGCGACCAGTTCCATTGCCAGTGCCCTGGTCAGGCCGACCACTCCGGCCTTGGCCGCGGCGTAGGCGGCCTCGGTCGGCAGCGCGTTGACCGGACCGGCGGTCGCGGACAGGTTCACGATCCGGCCCCAGCCGCGTTCCGACATGCCGCCCACGAAGGCGCGGCTGACCAGGAACGCCGTGCCCAGGTTGCGGTCGATCTCGGCACGCCACTCGTCGTAGGTGAGCTGGGCGACCGGCCGCAGCACCTCGGGGCTAGCCCGGCTCGCCAGACCGGCATTGTTCACCAGCACCTCGACGTCGCCGAGCTGGTCGATGATCGCGTCGGCCAGCGCGCCGACCTCGGACTCGTCGGTCAGATCCGCGACGAAGCCGGTGACCCCAAGCTCGGCGGCGCGTTCGTGGATGCGCCGGGTGGTCGAGACGATCGCCACCCGGGCGCCCAGGTCGCGCAGCCGTCGCGCGGTCGCGTAGCCGATGCCGTCGGGACTGCCCGCCCCGGTGATCAAGGCGACCTTCCCGTCCAGCCGGAGCGTGACCGGGGCCTCGTCGGGATCTGCGGCCGGCTCGTCGAGACCGAGCTCGACGGCAAGCTCCTCGGCGATGTCGGCGGAGGATTCGGAAGCAGCGGCGCGGGGCCGGCGGCCGGCCGCTGGGCGGGTCGCATCCCGCCTCGAGCGGCTGCCGCTGCCGGAGCGGGCGTCGAAGACCATGCGGCCGATAGTGCCCGCTCCAGGGTGCGGGAGCAAACATCAAGGTGCTCGTGGCGCACCATCCTTGCACCCGAAAGCAACGGGAACACGGTACGTGAGTGCCTTGTCCATTCTGACGGACACAACCCAAGCCTCCCGGCGACGGCAGCCGGGCCCCGTGGTGGACATGGTCGCAACTCGCCGACAGACATGCGACCCGCGCTGACAGGCATGCGACGCGCGGCTTCGGCCCGCGACGGGGACCGCGGCTGGACTCAGCCGCCGGCGCGCGGGGCCTGGACCGGGCCTGGTTGCGCCATGGGGATCACCGGGCCGCGCTGGACGAAGATCAGCGGAGCCTCTTCGCCGTAGTGGGTCTGGAGCTCGGTACGGGCCCGGTCCACGTCGCGGCTGCCGATCTCGACGCCGAAGCCGTCGTTACGGGCTCCGACCGTGACGATGCGAATGCCCTTGGCCGACCATATGCCCAGGTCGGCGACGATCCGGTCGTGCCACTCCGTCAGTTCGCGCAGGGCGTGCAGCGAGTCGCGGACGACCACGCAGGCATCCTGGGCATTGATCCGGATGAAGTCGTCGAACTCGGCCGACGGCACGCGATAGACCACTGCCCGTACGCGAGCCTCGTCGACCTCGAGTCCCGCATAGCTGGCAGGGTAGTCGGTGCGGCCGCCGTGCTCGATGCGGCTCATGGCCGAGCTGAGCGACGGCGGCGCCGCGGGCGCCGGCGTGGTCGGCTCCGACGGGCTGAACTCGCAGCCGGCCGTCTCCCAGCCGCCGGTCAGCCCGAGCGCCGGCACCTCGGGCGGCTCCCCGCACGCGCTGGTCACCAGCACCGCCGCCGACAGCGCCAACCCGACCCGGGCCCACCCGCCACGCATCCCACCCCACCTTTCTACCGCTCCCCACGTTGATCGGCCACCGCTCGGAACGCGCCGGCGACGCGCCGGCCGGACCGGGTGCGACCGACCCGGGACAGCATGCCAAACGCGCTCCGACAGCGCCTCGACCCCGGCGGACAAGTCACCCGTGCGGCGGGTCACCTGAACCCGAGGGCGGTGGCCCATCCACGGGCTCACCGTGCGGCAGTGGTCCGGCGGCGGGACCGGCTGGATCAGCCCGCACATCGGCCACCTCGACGCGATCAGCCGCATCCGGCGGCAAGGTGGCAGCGCAGCCTGGAGGGCCGGGATCTGCCCCGTCCGCTAGTGACGCGGAGGCGAGAGTCGACGTGGCCGGCGAGGCGGTTCGGCGGCCGGTGCCGACGATCACGACGGCTACTCCGGCTACCAGCAGCGCCAGGCCGGGCAGGGTCGCCGCCCGGGGGGTCTGGCCGAGCCACAGCCAGGCCAGGGTCGCCGCGCCGGGCACTTCGAGCAGGATCAACACGCTGACTGTCGTCGCCGAGGTGCGGTGCAGGGCGTAGTTGAACATCGAGTGGCCGAGCAGTTGGGCGCCGAGCACGATCGCCAGGATGGCCGCCCAGGTCCGGCCGTCGAAGCCGCTCAGCCGAATCCGGCCGATCAGGCACACCACCAGCAACAGTGCGGCGCAGGTGCCGTAGCAGACCCAGGTGTATGTGGTGGTGCTGAGGCGGGCTCGGGCCCGTTCGCCGAGCGCGGTGTAGATCGCCGCACAGATTCCGCCGGCCAGGGCGAGGCCGTCCGCGAGCACCGCCCGGCCCGAGATGCCGAGGTCGGCGCCGGTCGCCCAGGCCGCGCCGGCGACGGCCAGCGCGATGCCGGCCCAGCCGGTCAGCGTCGGGCGGCGGCCCTGGACGGCCGCGATGAGCCCCTGCCACACCGGCTGGGTGGCCACCAGCGCGGTCGCCGTCGCCACGGACCCCAACTGAACGCTCGGCATCCAGGTGCCGAAGTGCGCCGCGAGCGCCACTCCGGCCAAGAAAGCAAAAAGACCATCTTGCCCGCGTACGCGAATAAGCTCCGTTTTGCGCGGCCCTAGCGTGACCGGAGTCAATGCGACAGTGGCCAGTGCGTTCCGCCAGAAGGCCACTGCCAGGGCGGGAGCCGCGGCGAAGGCGATCAGGGGCGCCGAGGTGGAGACCGCGAGCACCGCCACGGTGAGCGCGGCGGCAGCGCGGATATCGGGACCTTGGCGGGATGAGCCCATAGTCATCCCCCGTAGTCGCATCTTGCAGATATGACGGTCACACTTTGTCTATCGCCATGAAGCGGAAAGCGAACAGATCGCTACGATCTTCGACGGGGTCCACCTAATTACCCCTCAATTGGCCGGGAGGCTGATTTATCATGCCCGCATACCGTGCGGTCGTGTTCGACTTCTTTGGCACGCTTACCTGTTCTGTGCAGCGCGGGCCCCAGCATGCCGACATCGCCCGGGCGCTCGGTTGTGATCCCGACATCGTGGTCGGGGTGCTCGACCGGACGTTCCACACCCGGGCCCGGGGCACCTTCGGGTCCGCCGAGGCAACCCTACGATGGGTCACCGAGCTGGCCGGCGGTCGTCCACTCCCGGCCCAGTTGCGGGCCGCGATGCCGGCCCGCGTCGACGCGCTGCGCGCCGACACCGTTCTGCGGGCGGAGGCGGTGAGTACGCTGACCGCCCTCAAGGACCACGGCCTGTCGACCGCGCTGATCAGCGACTGCACCCACGAGCTGCCGGCCTTCCTGCCCAGCCTGCCAGTGGCCGGCCTGCTCGACGCGACGGTCTTCTCCGTCGAGGTGGGTTTCTGCAAACCGGACCGCCGAATCTATCTGGCCGCCTGCGACCAGCTCGGCGTTCGACCCGAGGAGTGCCTCTACCTCGGCGACGGCGGCAGCCGCGAGCTGACCGGCGCCCAGGCTGCCGGTATGACGGCGGTCCGCCTTGCGGCGCCGGACCTCGCCTCCCACCTGGTCTTCGACCTCGACATCGCCTTCACCGGCCCGACGATGACCAGCCTGGCCGACCTCCTACCCTTCCTGGATCTCGTCCCCGCCCTGGTCTGACACCGCCCTGGCCCGACACCGCCCTGGCCCGACACCGCCCTGGCCCGACACCGCCCTGATCTGACACCGCCCTGATCTGACACCGCCCTGATCTGACACCGCCCTGATCTGACACCGCCCTGATCTGACACCGCCCTGGCCTGACACCGCCCTGGTCTGACACCGCTGCCGGCGTGGCAGGATGCGCTGGTGACTTCTGCGCTGGTCGAAGAGGCGGTCAAGAAGGCGTCCCTGGCCTGGATCAGTGTCGGCGACGGGCCGGCGCGTGGGTTGTGGTGCATGCCGTTCGAGGGGGCGCTGATCCTCGTGTCCGGGCCGGGCGAGCAGGCGGCTCCCGGCCTCGCCGAGGCGACCCGGGCGACCGTCCGGCTGCGTGGAGACACCGGCGGCCTGATCGTGGTGTGGACGGCGGTGGTCTCCCGGCT
>JAVHVY010000388.1:0-18122 GCA_032160305.1 Actinoplanes sp. | reverse complement strand
TCGCCACCACCACGGCCGCCACCACCGCACCGACACTCGCCGTGACCCTGCCCGACCAGTTGGGCCGGGACCTGCGCGTCACCTCGCACCGCTGGGCGATCATCGCCTCGGCCGCCGAAGCCTCCCTCGCGCAGAACGCCGTCGTCGCCGCGGCCGCGCGCTATCCCTCGATCGCGCTTGTTCAGGCCAGCATCACCACCACGCCGATGCTGCCGGCCGGGATCACCTGCGCCGCAGTAGTGGTGGGCACCACTGTCGCCGCGCGCCAGCCCGGCATCCAGCCGCTGCCGAGCACGGCCCCCGACGCTCTTTACACGGCGCTGTCCTGGGCCATCGAGCGCACACCCCCACCGCTGGCGGCCTCCCCACCGCCCACCGAGGTCACCCCGGGGCACCACTAGCCCAAGATGCCGATCTCGGCACCCCCGGGCAATCACGACGCGAACTCGCCGCCCCGACTATCCCCCGGAGATGACAATGCCGCCGGACAGCCTACCGGTGGAGCTGATGGCGATCGCCGCCGCCGTCCTCGCCCCCGTCGCCCTGGCCCTCACCTGGTCCCGGTCCCGACGGTGGTGGCGCGTGCCGATCCGCGCCGGCGCCGTCCTCGCCTGCGTCGTAGCGGCAGCCGCGGCCGGCGGGTTCTGGGTCAACCGCCAGGTCGAGGCCTACACGACCTGGTCGCGCCTGTTCGGCTCGAACACCGAGGCCGCCGCTACCGCACCCCAGGCGCACGACGACGCTCCCCGGCCGGTGACCGTGACCTCGCGAGGCGGCGGCCGCATGATCACCTTCTCGGTCGCCGGCCGGACCAGCAACATCACCATGCCGATGTACGCCTACCTACCGCCCGGCTACGACGCTCACCCGGGCCTGCGCTACCCGGTAATCGAGGCGTTACACGGCGCGCCCGGCGGCCCACTCTTTTGGATGACGAAACTCACCGCCCCCGCCATTCTGGACCGGGAGATCACCGCCGGGCGGATGACGCCGACCGTCGTCCTGTTCCCCTACCAGACACCCGACCCGGCGCTGGACACCGAATGCACCAACATGGTCGGCGGACCGCAGGCCGAGACCTACCTGACCCAGGACGTACCCGCCTTCGCCGCGTCCCACCTGCACGTCCGCAACGACCCGGGCAGCTGGGGCCTGATCGGCTTCTCAGCCGGCGCCTACTGCGCCTCCGACCTGCTGCTGCGGCACCCCGCCCAGTACGCGGCCGGCGCCAGCCTCTCCGGCTACCCCAACCCCGGCATCGCCGTTGGCGACGGCTCCGAGCACACCACCTACAACGAGTTGTGGCGACTCACCCACCTGCCGCAACCGGCGGTCGCCCTCTACCTGGCCTGCGGCGATGGCGACAAGTACGCACTGCGTGGCACCCAGACGATCGCCAAGCTGGTGCACACGCCGCTCTCCCTCACGACCGCGTTCGTCAACAGCGGCGGCCACAACACCGGCACATGGCGCGCCATGGAGGCACCCGCCTTCGACTGGCTGTCGACCTGGCTGGGCCAGCCGTTCACGGTCACGACCACCGCCCCGACCCGGACCTCTTCGAGCGCAGCCCCGCCGGCAAGCGGCGCACCGGACCGGCCTCCACTCCCACGATGAAGCCCAGCTAATATCCCCGCGCGCGGTACGGTGACCGGGGCCTTGCCCTGGCGCGGCGACGTGCGATCAGGGCGGCCTCGCCGGACCCTTGGCGAAGCGTTCCGACTTTCCGGCCGATGACCACCGGGCGGCGCTCATCGAGGATCGAACTGGAGAACACCATGGCCTGGAGTGTGTCGAGTCGCCGACACGTCAGGCCTCGGGCACTGTTGACGGTCAGCGCCCTGGCGGGGACATCGGCCGGTGTCGCTGTCTCGGTGGTTACCGCGAATGTGCTGGGCCCGCTGCTCGGCTGGGACGTCGCCGCCGCGACCTACATTACCTGGACATGGATCACGATGAGCAGGGCAGACGCCGCCACGACCGCCCGGCGAGCAGTATGCGAGGATCCCGGCCGCGCCGCAGTCGACATCATTCTGCTCAGCGCCAGCGTGGCCAGCATCGCCGCCGTCGCCGCCGTCATCGCCGCGGGCGGCAACCACAGCGCCGTGAACCCCATCCTCGCGGCCGCGCTGGGAGCGTCGAGTCTGCTGCTGACCTGGGCCTTGATCCACACGGTCTTCACCGCCCGCTACGCCCGGCTCTACTACACCGGCCCCGACGGGGGAATCAACTTCAATCAGGACGAGCCGCCCACATATCTTGACTTCGCCTATCTCGCGTTCACCATCGGCATGACCTACCAGGTCTCCGACACCGATCTCCAGACGGCGGCCATCCGTCACACCGCACTGCGGCACAGCTTGCTGTCGTACCTGTTCGGCGCGATTATTATCGCCGCGACCATCAATCTCCTTTCCGGCCTGGCCAAATAGGTCCCCTGGAGACGCCGACGCCGACGCCGCGGCTGCGCGTCGGGTTCCACGCCAAGGCTTTGCCGGTGTCGGAACCGACCGCGTTGTTGCAGGGCTTGTGTCGGCACGTCATTGTGGGACGGTGGTGCCCGATCCCAAAAGTATGTCAGCGCTATGCCCGTCGGACCGCGACGCTTTCACCGAATTGCCAGCTAGCTCACATCTCTGGCGCAGCTTTCTTCGCTGTTCCCGGCATTCATGAAAATGTCCGCGGACGACGTGCGGGGCCGACTCGCCGGTGACGTTCGGTTTCTGCCGGCTCTGATAACCGCTGTGCTCGTGGGCTGGCAGGCGACCCGGCCGCAGTTGTGGCGCGATGAGTTCGCGACCTGGTCGGCCGCTACCCGGCCGTCGGCCGACCTCGACCTGCTGACCGACCACATCGACGGCGTGCTGGAGCCCTATTACCGTCTCATGCGCGCGTGGATCGGCGTGTTCGGCGACTCGGTGATCTCCCTCCGGACGCCGTCGATGCTGGCCGCGGTGGCGACGGCCGGGCTCGTCGGCGTCCTGGGCAAGGTCGTGGGTTCGCGGCGGGCGGGTTTGCTGGCCGGTCTTGTCTACGCGGTTGTGCCGTCCACGATCCGTTACGGGCAAGAGGCCCGGCCCTACGCCCTCGGCGAGTTCGCCGCGGTGGCAGCAACCCTGTTGCTAATCCTGGCGCTGCGTCGACGGCGCCGGCGCTTCTGGATCGGATACGCCGTGGCGCTTACCGTGCTCGGCACCCTGCATATGGTGATGCTGCTGGTGCTCGCCGGTCACCTGGTCGCTGTTCTCGACAACGCACGGACCACCCGCTCATGGCGCTCGCTGCTCGAGCCGGCCGCCGCCCCACTGGCCGCCTTCAGCGTGCTGATCCCTCTCATGCTGCGCGGGTACGCCCAGACCGGGGCCCAGCTGGGCAGCTCCCACCGCACGAACCTCTACCTGATCGCCGAGCTGCCCGCCGGGATCTGCTGCGGAGCAGTGGCGGCGGCCACGCTGCTGGTGCTGGCCGCCGCGGGAGCGCTCATGGCCGGCCGGACCGCACGGGTGTTCGGGCTGCTGACTCTGGCCCCGATTGCTGCCCTCGCCGCGCTCGCCCTGTTCGTGCCGGTGTTCAATCACCGCTACGTGCTCTTCGTGACACCCCTCGCGTGCGTCCTCGCCGGTATCGCCCTGACCCGGTTGCGCCTGCCGCGCGGGCTAGCCGTTGTCGTGTTGCTCGGGCTGATCACTCTGCCGGCACAGGCCGCGGTCCGCCGGTCGCACGAGCAGACCTCGTCGCCGCTGATCGACTACCGGGGCGCCGCTCGGGTGATCTCGAACGGCCGACAGCCCGGCGACGCGATCGTCTATCAGCGCAGGGGGTGGCAGTTCGTCGACATCGCGACGGAGTACTACCTGCGCCGCGACACCCCCACGGACATCCTCGCAGCGACCTCCCGGGACGCTGCCGGCAGCTTCTGGACCCCCGAAGTAACCAGACCCGATGCTGCTCTGGCCGCCGTGGCCCGCGTCTGGGAGGTAGTGCCGGACCGGCTCTCCGACCACAAGCCACAGCCGCTGGCCGCCGGCGTGCGAAACGCGTTGGCCCGGGCCTTCCGGCAGACGGGCCGGTGGCGGGTCAGCGGCATCACGATCTTCCTGCTTCAGCGCCGGACCGGCATCCCCTAGCAACGTCAGCCTTCGGACTGTTCACCGTAGAGGTGGGCGCGGTCGCCGAAGACCGAGGCATCCGTCTCCCACCACGGCCGGTCGTAGACCGCCTCGCGAGGCGCCCGGGGCGCCTCGGCCACCTCCGGCGGCGGAGCCGGGCGGGCGTCGAGCTCCGCGTCGATCTGCTGCGCGTCGTGGATGTCCGAGCGCACCCTGCACCAGCAGCAGCACCAGGAAGGGCAGATCGATCACCTCGCCGAAGCGCACGAGTAGCCGCGGAAGCCGGTTACGCCGTCGTCGGCGGCCCGACAGATCAGCTGACCACGCGAGGGCTCTGCGGCAGCCGAACCCATGTCGCCGAGGCGCCACGGGCGGACGCGGCGCCGTCGCCGCCGGCTGACAGTGTCATTTCGTCGCGGTTCCGGTGGCGATGGCGGCGAGTTTCAGCAGGGAGCCAGGGAGCGATGATCCGCTGCACGCCGGCGGGGGTGTAGTGCAGGCCTCGCCGGCGTCGATGAGGTAGGCCAGGAGACGGTGCACGTCAGCCTGGGTCGTCTCGATAAGCTGAGTGGCGGCGGCACGGGGGCAAGCGTCCGGCCTGCCGCTGATCCCATCACAGCGGTCAATGCCAGAGCGGGAGCATCGAGGCATCGCCGAAGCGGGGTGCCGGTCGCACCGTCCCGCACGTCGCCGCCCGGGCCGGCGACCGCAAAGGGTTTCGACACGATCGCGGCCAGCTATCGCACCGCGCCCGTTCCCTTGGTGGTAGGCCGCCAGGTAGTGACCCGGGTTGATGTTGGGCGCCCGCGTAGGAGCCTGCATGGGGGACTGTCGTGCGCCCAATACCGCATCCGAATTGTGTGACCGGGCGTCGTCGGCTGACCGACGGTCATGCGGTGCTCGACGCGCCCGTTCTCTGCTGACAGTTCGCTAGCAGCTCGCTGGCAGCCGACAGCGGGGCTGGCCGGGTCACTTAAGGGCTGCTGAGAGGCCATACCGCAGCGACGGGCAGTTTCACCGGGCGGCCGGTTGAGGGATCGCTCGCAGCAGCCCACCGCCTTCAGCTGGCCGCCGGGTAAGGCACCCGTCGGAGCTATCATCCCTTTTAACCTATTCGACCCATTAGGAGTTCACTGTGACGACCCGAGTTCCCGCCCGCGTTGCCCTCGTCGGCGCCGGGCGGCTGGCGGCCGTGGCGATTCCGGCCGCCGGGGCCGCCTACGCCGCCACTGCCACGCACCACCCGGCCGGGGCCACGACACACAGCACGCACACCACCAAGCACAAGAAGAAGACGTTCACGGTGACCACGAAGGTGGCCGACGTGCAGATCCGCACCAAGCCCGACAGCACCAAGGCCACGAAGGTCCTGACCGTGGTCAAGACGGCCGGCACTGCGCTGAAGGTCACCCGCTACAAGACCGCGACCGCGCCACCTGGTACCACACCGTGGCCTGTGGGGCCCGCAAACACAGTTCCGCCGCCTGACGTGCGACTCTGTGCGAGGTCAACGCTGCGGCGGCTGCCAGGCTGCGGGTCATGAGCGCGTCGTTGGTGTACCTGTTGTTGCGTCGGGTGCTGCAGATGTTGACCCAGCTGGTCCGCGACGACGGCGCCAAAGATGTCGAAATCCTGGTCCTCCGCCACCAGGTCGCGGTACTGCGCCGACAGGTACAACGCCCGAAGCTCGAGCCCGCCGATCGGATCGTGCTGGCCGCCTTGTCGCGGCTGCTGCCCCGCTCACGCTGGCCGATCTTCTTGGTCACCCCGGCGACATTGTTGCGCTGGCACCGCCAGCTGATCGCCCGGCATTGGACCTACCCGCACGCCCGACCCGGACGGCCACCGGTCGCCGCGCAGGTCCGCGACCTGGTGTTGCGACTGGCCGCGGAGAATACGACCTGGGGACATCGACGGATCCACGGTGAACTGGTCGGCCTCGGCTATCACGTCGCGTCCAGCACGGTGTGGAAGATCCTGCGCCAGGCCGGCGTCGACCCGGCGCCGCAACGAGCGGGACCGACCTGGAAGCAGTTCCTGACCGCCCAGGCCAACGGCATACTGGCCTGCGACTTCTTCACCGTCGACACGGTGTTCCTCAAACGGATCTACGTGCTGTTCTTCCTGGAGATCGCCACCCGCCGGGTCCACCTCGTCGGCGTGACCGCCCGCCCCACCGGCGCATGGGTCGCCCAGCAGGCACGCAACCTGCTGATCGACCTCGACCAGCGAGCAGACTCATTGCGATTCCTGCTACGCGACCGCGATACCAAGTTCACGGCCGCCTTCGACACCGTCTTCACCGCGGCGGGCATCGAGGTGATCAAGACTCCGCCGCAGGCCCCGCGCGCCAACGCCTTCGCGGAACGCTGGGTGGCACCGCCCGCCGGGAGTGCACTGATCGGATGCTCATCGTCGGCGAACGGCACCTGGCGGCAGTCCTCGCCACCTACGCCGCGCACTACAACCACCATCGGGCACATCGCTCGCTGGGTCAGCGGTCACCCGAACCGCGCCCGCAAGTTGTCGTCACGCAAGTCGCTTCCTCGACCACGGCCAAGGTCCAACGGCGCCCGATCCTCGGCGGGCTGATCAATGAATACTCGCAGGCGGCGTAGCGGAACCCACTTTGCGAGCCCCACAGGGAGATCCTGCGCACAGCCGGGGTCGGTCCCGCCCCGGATCGGGCCGCCACCACCTGGTCGCAGTTCCTGCGTTCACAGGCCGACGTGTTGCTCGCCGCGGACTTCATCGAGACGATCACGCTGACCGGCACCCGAATGTACGTCCTCGCCGTCATTGAGCACGCCAGCCGCCGTATCCGGATCCTCGGCGCGACCGCGCATCCGAACGCCGCGTGGGTAAGCCAGGTTGCCCGCAACCTCATGATGGACGTCGAGGACGCACGATGTCGAGTGAAGTACCTGATCCGTGACCGCGACGGAAAGTTCCCGGCCCTGTTCGACGCAATCCTCGCCGACGCCGGCATCACGGTCGTGCTCAGCGGCGTCCAGATACCCCGCATGAATTCGATCATGGAGCGTTGGGTGCGGACCTGCCGCCGCGAACTGCTGGACCGGACACTCATTTGGAACCAGCGGCACCTGCTCCACGCGCTGCGGGAGTACGAGCAGTTCTACAACCTCCACCGGCCACACCAGGGCCTCGGCAACGCCCGGCCACTCGCTCCCCTGCCCGAACCAATCACCGGCCCAGACCGACTCACCCACTTGACCATCCACCGCCATGATCGCCTCGGCGGCATCCTCCACGAGTACGAACATGCAGCCTGACCTGCCCGGATGACATTATCGGCAGGTACACCGTCGCAAAGGCGAAACTGCCGCTACTACGGAGCTTGACTACGCCCCACCCTGTGATGTCCGTGGTCAGGGTTGCCTAGGCTGCTCGGCGGAGATGCTCTGCCAGACCGACATCTCCGAGTTCTCGATGCGGGTGATCCGGTTGACCAGGTTCTTGTCGCGGGCTTCCGAGTCGGCGTACGGCGGCGCGCCGGTGTGGTATCGGCGGCGTTCCGCCTCGACCGCCTCGCGGGAGCCGCTGAAGCGCAGATAGTTCTCCTGCCAGAGGAAGGTCGACCGTAAGCCGGCGATGATCACGACGATGGCGCCGAGGATGGCGGGCACCACCGCGCTGTGCGGCCACAGCACCGCGGACAGTGGAATCGCGGCCGCAACGACCTGCAGAAGCGCGGCGGACCAGCGATGCAGGCGGCGTGACTGGATAGCGGCGCCTCTGTACCACTCGTAAGACTTGTTTGCCACGCTCAGGGCGTACGACGGTTCGGTGTTCGGTTGCACCGCGTCACGGTATCGGATTTTCGTCCCCAGGAAATTCCACGGCGCGCCGCGGGCGTACACCGCTGATCGCCGCGGTCAGCCCGCTGGTCAACGCGACGCGCGCGGCGTCGGCGGGCTGCCCGACCAGGTCGATGTACACGATGGGGCCGAGTAGCCCGTCCGGATCACATTCGCGCACCCGCACGGGCACCACCGACCGGGTGACACCGTTGGGGTCGCGCCGCCACACCGCTTGCCATTCCGCGGCACCGAACGGACACTCGTCCAGGTAGGTCGGCGACAACACCGGAATGATCCGACGACTCTCCCGCACCCCTTTGTCGATCATCGCCGCCCAGCTCGTGCCTGGCACGAAGTCCCATTTCTGGAACAGCACCTCGCACGGCCGTCCCTGTTCGTTCTCGATCGACTGCGCCTCCCCCGCGATCCACTCAGCCCACTCGGCGTCCGCTCCCGTAAAACTGACGAAGAAGTCATACCTCGGGCCCATCAGCCCAGCCTATGCTCGAATGACCCGGCGTGTCGTCGCCGGCGAGGGCGAGGGGTGCATGACCACGTTCGGGATCGATCTTGGCACGACTTATTCATGTATTTCCTATGTGGGTAGTGACGGCCGCCCGGTGATCGTGCAGAATTCCGGCGGGCGTGAGCTGACCCCCTCGGCGGTCCACTTCGAGTCGCCTCATCACGTGGTGGTCGGCGAAGAGGCGAAAGACGCCGCAAAGGGCGACGCCGACCGGGTCGTGCAATTGATCAAGCGGCACATGGGCAGTACTGACACGGTGCTCGATTTCGACGGGGTGCGGTACACACCCGAATCGGTGTCCGCGTTCATCGTCCGGGATCTGGCCCGGTCGGCGGCCAAGGCCACCGGCGAGCCGGTGACCGACGTGGTGATCACGGTGCCGGCTCATTTCGGGCTGAGCGAGCGCAAGGCCACCTCGGACGCCGGCCTGATCGCGGGGCTGAACGTGCTGGGCGTGGTGCCCGAGCCGGTCGCCGCGGCCCTGCACTACGGCGCGCTGACCGTCGGTGACCGTACGATCCTCGTCTACGATTTGGGCGGCGGGACCTTCGACACCACTTTCATCCGGCTGGAAGGCGGCGACGTGTCGGTGGTCTGCACCGACGGCGATCACCAGCTCGGCGGCACGGACTGGGACGAGCGGATCGCCGGGCACCTGCGCGACTGTTTCGTGGCGGCGCACCCCGATTCGGGTGCCGCGGACAGCGAGGAATTCCTGCAGCGCATCGGGCTGATCGCGGAGGACGTGAAGAAGGGCCTGTCGGTCCGGGCGTCGAAGCGGCAGACCATCCAGCACGAAGGCGCCGAGCTGCAGGTTGACCTGAGCCGCGAGACCTTCGAGGAGCTCACCGCGGACTTGCTGGACCGGACGATGGAGATCACCGGCCGCACGCTGCGGACCGCGGACGAACTCGGCGGCGGCCGGCCCGACGTGGTGCTGCTGGTCGGTGGGTCGACGCTGATGCCGGGCGTCCGCGCTGCCCTCTGGCGGCGGTTCCAGTTCGACGCCAAGCTGTGCGACCCTCACCTGGCCGTGGCCAAGGGCGCTGCCCTGTACGCCATGCAGATCTCCACCGACAAGCCGACCAAGAAGGTCGCAATCGTGGTGCCGCGGGCATTCGGCACGTCGATCGTGGCCGAGGGCACCGAGCCGGAGGAGGGCAAGATCGAGATCCGGCATCTGCTCTTCGCCAACACGCCGCTGCCCGCCGACCCGGTGACCGAGCAGTTCGTGACCGCGTTTTCCGACCAGACCGAAATCGAGATCGACATCTGGGAGCAGGCCGGGTCCGAGGTGTCGATCCGGCCCGAGGACAACAAGAAGATCGGCGAGGGAATCATCAGCCGGCTGCCGCCCCGGCCGAAGGGCTCGCCCATCGACGTCACCTTCCTGATGGACGAGACCGGAAAGCTCAGTGTGGACGCCACGGAGCTCGGCACCGGCTCGCGCCTGCACCTCGAGGTGCAGATCGGCGGCCTGGACGCCAAGAAGGTAAACCAGGCCCGCGAGGCGGTGTCGCGACTGTCATGAGCGCCGGCCGCCGTGCGGGCCGGTCACCGAGGCCACGCCGGCGACGAAGGAGAGCCGGGAGCGCATGTCGCGCAGCGTACGGTCGATCGACGGCCCGAGGTAGGCGGGAGCGCCGTCGGTGAACGGCCGCTCGCCGTCCAGCACCCGTACGCGCCGCAGCCACCGCTGGTCACGCCAGGTGCGCTCGACCTCGGCCAGCGCCGAGGCCGGGTCGTCCCCTCGGAGGAGAGCCCGAGCCGCCGCCAACGCGGCCCGATCGGGGCCGACCGCGCCGGCAACCGACCGTTTCAGGCAGGCCATGGCCGCGACCGGGTTGCCGTCGTCGAGGTGCGCCCGGCCGAGATCCCGCCAGTCGTGTACCGCGGCGAGCCGGTCGCCGAGCCGTTCCGCGATGTCCAGCGCGGCCCGGAGCCGGGCGACGGCCTGCGGCGGGGGCAGCACCCGGGCCAGGGCACGCAGGCAGTCGGCGGTCAGCACGCCGGGTTCGGGCTCCAACCGGCCGGCCATGCTCAGCGCCGCCGCCAGCTGGGGCGCATGCCCCGCGGCCTCGCCGGCCGCGAGGAGGGCGATCACCGCCAGCGGCGATGGTGGCAGGCCAACGGCCACGGCGCCCGCCTCGGCCGCGGCGACGGCCGCGGTGGCCTCGTTGCCGGTCGCCAGTGCGGACCGGCAGCGGTAGAGCTGGACCAGAGCCACGTCGCCGTTCCGGGACAGCGCCAGCGACCGGTCGAGCTCGGCCATCGCTCCGATGTGGTCGCCGAAGTGGGCCCGGGTGCTACCGCGGTGACGATGCACCTCGGCCAGCAGATCCGGGTCGGCCTCCTCGGTGAGCAGCGCGACGGCCGCGGCGTACTCGGAATCGGCCGTCGCCCGGTCGCCGTGGTCCGAAGCGATCCGCCCGAGGTGGATGCGGCATCCGGCGGCGGCCCGCACGTACTCCGCCTCCTCCGCCCGGCGCACCGCCGCGCGCAACTTCGCGACCGCCTCGGCCGTGCGCTGGCCGTCCAGATCCAGCAGCGCCAAGGCGGTCAGGCAGGAAATCTCAGCGCCCCGGTTACCGGCCCGGGCAGCCGCGCCGCCGGCCCGGGCGAACCACTCCGCGGCCTTCTCCGGCCGCCCGCCACGGGCGGCCAGGCCGCCGAGCTGAACGGCGGCCGCGATCGACACCGCATCGTCCTCGGCGCCGGCCGACGCGCGCGCGTGCTCGAAATGCCGCCGGGCTTCGTCCGGCCGCCCGGCACGGACGGCCGCGTCTCCCCGGATCAGGTGGGTCGATGCAATCAGGGCCTGGTCCCCCAGGCGGACGGCGATGGCCTCGGCCTCGGCCAGGTGTCCCGCGGCCAAGCCCGTGGGGTCGTCACGCTCCGCCTCGGCGACCACCCGGCCCAGTTGTTGCTCCGCGATCGCCTGGCGGACCGGGTCATCGAGTTCGACCGCCAGCTCGGCGAACTCCCGGAAGGCGAACGCGGCCAGGTCGAGCTGCCCGGTCTCGAACAGCACGTCGCCGAACAGCTGCAGGCACTGGGCCATCAGCGGCCGGTCGCCCAGCGCGGTGGCCCGATCGAGCGCCGCCCGCAGCGGCTCGACCGCCGTCCGCGGCGCGCCGCGCAGCAGTTGCACCGCGCCGGCCTGCAGAGCGGCCGCGGCGACCAGGCGAGCGGCGTCGCGGTGCACCGACGCGTGCTCGCCGGCGCGGACCTCGTGCTGCTCGGCGCGCGCGGTGTCGCCAAGGGCGCGGGCGAGCCGGGCCAGATCCCGTTCCGTACGCGTCGGGCTCGCGTCGTCCAGCAACTCGCTGGCGACGTCGCGGGCACCGGAACTCCACCGCCACGCCTCGCCGTCCGCGCGGGCCAGATCGAGCAGGCCGAGCTGCTGGTAACAGGAGGCCAGCACGGTCCGCGCCGGTGGGCTGTCGCGCACCGCGGTCGCGCCGCAAACGCCGATCGCCCGGCGATAGAGGACCCGGGCCTCGTCCCGGTCGCCGCGCAACTGCGCGACCGCCCCCAGTTCGCACAGCGTGCCGGCCACCGCGACCGGATCCTGCCCGGCTTCAGCGACGCCAAGGCACCAGCGCAGGTGCTCCTCGGCCAGGTCGTGGTCACCGCGGACCATCGCGATGACCGCGAGCTGATGCCTGAAGAGGCGCGCGGCCGGGTCGTCGCCGATGACGGCGAGCGTCTCGGCGCAGACCAGCTCCTCGGTGCGCCACGCGCTGCGTGCGTGCCACACCATGCACAGCTCGGCCGCCACACCGGTCATCCGCTCCCGGTCGCCGGCCGCCGTGAAGTGGTGCCGTGCCTCCTCGAGATCGGCGTGGTCGTAGTCGGCGACCTCCTCGTACAGGGACGCCCAGTAGCGCCGGTAGGCCGCGGCCCGCCGATGGGCCCGGAGCACGGCGTCCGGCTCGGCCGCGGCCAGTGCGGCCGCGGTCCACCGGTGTACCACGAACTGGTGGTCGCCCATCGGCGTGAGCAGACCGATGTCGACCAGCGCGTCTCGGGCAGCGGCGAGCCCAGGCACCTCGGGCGGCAGGGTGCCGTGCGCCAGCGCCCGGTTCAGCTCGGCGCGGTCGTCCGCGGACATGTCCAGGTCGTCGAGCACCGGCGCGGCCCACCGGCGCTGCGCCCGCAGCAATCCCCGATAGACGCGCCGCAGCCGGACCTGGTGCTCTGGGGACGGCTGCGGCGTACTGGTCACCACCCACTGCAGGCCGGTCGTGTCCACCGGCACCCGGTAGACCGAGGCGGCCACCAGCAGCTCGCGCTCGGCGGGGGTGAGCCGATCGAGGATGCGGTGCAGCAGCACGTCCGCGGACGTCTCCGCGACCACCTCGGCGATCGCCGTGCCCACGTCGCCGCCGGCCGACTGCATCCAGCTCTTCGGGTCGTCGATGCCGCGGCGGAGCAGGGTCGTCTCGATCCGCTCGGCGATCTCTTCGAACGGCCGGCTGCCACCCCGTGAGCCGGAGCCCGATCGGCCGCCGGCGCGCAGCACGGCATCCAGGTACTCCAGGGCGCGTGGATGGCCGCCGAGGTCCCGGTACGCCCGTTCGCGCGCCTCCTCGGGCAGCGCCCAGACCGCCGGCAGCCGCCAGAACATCTTCCGCGTCTCGGCCCGCGACAGAGGACCCACGTGGTGCCGGAGCAGGCGCGGGCCGAGGTCGCCCAACGCCTCGCGGTGCCGGGCGGTGACCACGAGGCGGGCGTCGCGGCGCAGGCGCAGCCAGGCGACGAGGAAGGCGCGGCTCTCCGCGTCCAGCTCGCGTTCGAGCCAGTCGCCGTCCGCGCCGTCCAGGACCGGATCGCCGAGCGGGTCGTCGAGCAGCAGCAGGACGTCGTGGCCGGACTCCTCGATCCACCGGCCGAGCACTCGCAGACGCAGCCTCCAGTCGTCCTGCCGGTTGGTCAGCCGGCGGTGCAGGCGGTCGTCGCCCAGCATGACGTGAATCTGGCCGGCGACCTCGGCAAGGACCTCGTCCGGGCCGCAGCGGCCGTGCATGGTGGCCACCACCGTGCGGTCGCCGGCCAGCATCTGCACCAGCTGCACCGCGAGGCTGCTCTTGCCGACGCCGCCCATCCCGAAGATGAGCGCGCCCCGCTCCCGCCCGCGCAGCCCTCGCAGCAGCAGGCGCAGGTCGCGGCGCCGGCCGACGAACTCGCCGCGATCGAGCTCGACGATGCCCTCGGCGAGATCCGGGGTGATCGGGCGGGCCGGCCGCGGGCCCAGCGGTGTTCGGCCGTCGTACAGCGAGGCGTCGGCGACGCGGGTGAAGAAGGCGGCGGCCGGCCACTCCGGCAGCAAGGTCGCAGGGTCGCCGGGCCGGGTGGACCGCAGCGACTCGATCTCGCACCGTACGTCGGACAGCGCGGTCAGCGGGTCGGCCCGTCCGTCGGCCCGGGCCAGGCGGCCGTATATGCGGGAGAGCAACGCGGTGGCATACCGGTCGGTGACGGGGGCGGTCATCGCGAGCACGGCCGGGACGCCCTTGGACAGCAACGTGTGCGCGTACCCCGGAAGCTGGTCGTTGGTGGTGTCGGCGCGCGCGGTGTCGCACCCGGCGAGCACCACCAGCGGCACGCCGCGATCGGCCACGACGAGCTCTTCGGCGAAGCGCCGGGCGTCGACCGGGTCGGGATCGCCGTCCGCGGTCTCCAGCATCAGCTCGCCCGGCCGGGCATGGCACGAGATGTGCAACAGGTGGAACCGCTCGAGGGTCAGCGCCTCGCGGATCGCCGCGACCGAGCCCCAGTTGAGGATGCGGACGTGAGCCTCGTTGCGCCGAGCCTCCTCGACCCGGTCCAGGATCTCGCTCAGCTCGTGCTCGTAGTCGAGCAGCGGGCCGCCGCCGTGATCGGGGCAGGCGACGACGGCCAGGATGCGAAGCGGCCCGGGCACGTCGGCCAGCACGGTATCTCCGAGGCCGGCGCGCCGGTGCAGACGTACCCGCGGGTTCAGGACCAGCGGGGTGGACGCGCCGGGCATCGACAGGCACTCCCACGGCAGATCGGCGAGTTCGGCCGGCTCCGCCTCGACGCCCAGCCGCAGCGACTGGTTGCGACCGTCCACTTCGGCAACCAGCGACCGCAGGGCTGGCCCGACGTCACCGCCGAGGAACCGCCGGGCGAGGTCGGCGCCCAATTGGGCCAGCGCGCGGTCGGCCCTGCCGTCGGCCACACCGCGCAGGCGAGCGACGTTCCAGAGCAGCTGGGTGAGGCCCGTACCCAGTCCCCGGTGCGGCGACGACACCTCGGTGCCGTCCGGTGTGGTCAGGATCGTGCTCACCGAGGTGAGACGCAGGCGAGCGTGCTGCGCGTCCTCGGCGACGCGCTCCCACGTGACCTCCAGGCTGCGGCGAGCAACGGGCACCCCGCGGACGGCGTCGATTACCGCCGGGCAGCGCCGCCGGAACTCTCGGTCGTGCTCGACGTCGCTGAAATCGATCAGCTTCCGCCCGCTCAGCGACGCCGGCACCACCCCGCCGGGCAGCAGTACCGGGACCAGTAGCAGTTGACCCCGGTCGGCCCGGTGGGTCAGAGCGGGGTACTCGGCGATCTGCCGGCTTTCCGCCCCGAGCAGCAGGACCGCGGCCGGGCAGTCCGGGATTGCCTCGTCCTTCTCGAAGACGACCGTGTTGCCGGGCACGATGTCCCACGCCTCCACAAAGGTGCCCAGCCCGGCAGCCTCGAGCTCCACACCGAGTCGTGTCGCGTGCGGCTCATCCGCCTTCGAGCAGGCCACGTAGACCCGAGTTGAATCCGTCATGAATGGTCATTCACTCCTGTCATGCGGCCGCCGTGGCCGATCGTCGCAGCACACCTCGGCGATCGGCAATGCGCTGGACGGCATATTTCGATCACCTGGAACGGCATTCCGAAACAGCGGCATTCGGGTTATGGTGGTTCGGCCTGATCCACTTCGCTCCTTTCGATTGTCCGGTGTGCGTTGAGAAAGGAGAGGCGATCTTGTCCACGTTTGGAATTGATCTCGGAACGACGTACTCATGCATCGCGCATGTCGACGAGACGGGTCGTCCGGTGGTTGTCAAGAACGCGATCGGTGATGACTCCACACCATCGGTGGTGTTCTTCGAGACACCGGACAACGTGGTCGTCGGCAAGGAGGCGAAGAACTCCGCGAAGATCTATCCGGACCTGGTCGTGCAATTGATCAAGCGCAGGATGGGTGAGGACGGCGTCGAGCTGCAATTCCACGGCGTTACCCACACGCCGGTCACCGTGTCCGCGCTGATTCTGCGCGAGCTGGCCCGTGCCGCCGAGCAGATCGCGCACGTTCCGGTCCGCGACGTGGTGATCACCGTCCCCGCGTATTTCGGGGTGAAAGAGCGCGAGGCCACCCGCGCGGCCGGCGAGGCGGCCGGGCTGACCGTGCTCAACGTGGTGCCCGAGCCGGTCGCCGCAGCCCTGCACTACGAGGCACTGAGCAGCGGGACGGATCGCACCCTGCTGGTGTACGACCTCGGCGGCGGCACCTTCGACACCACCGTCATCCGGATCGCCGGCGGAGACATCGAGGTCGTCTGCACCGACGGCGACCACCAGCTCGGCGGCGCCGACTGGGACGACCGGATCACCGAGTTCCTGCTCGAGAAGTTCCGTCAGGAACACCCGCAGTCGAAAGCCGGCGAGAGTGAGGACTTCCTTCAGGAGCTGGCGAACGCGGCCGAGGAGGTCAAACAGGCGCTCAGCACGGCGACGGCGCGCAAGCACAGCCTGCGCTTCGGCAACGACACGGTCCGGGTCGAGCTGACCCGCGTGGCGTTCGAGAACATGACCGGTGACCTGCTGGAGCACACCTACGAAATCACCCGGCGCACGGTCGAGGCGGCCCGCGAGCGGGGCATCACCGCCTTCGACGAGGTTCTGCTGGTCGGTGGGTCGACCCGCATGCCGGCGGTCGGCGAGATGCTGCGCGAGCGGTTCGGCTTCGAGCCCAAACTGCACGACCCCGACCAGGCGGTCGCCAAGGGCGCCGCGCTCTTCGCGCTGATCGCGACGGTGCAGGCCACGCCGTCCTCAGCCGAGGCCGTGGCAGAAGAGCTCGGCATGGACACCGGCAGCATCGAGCGCCTGGCCGCGAAACGGATCACCACCGTGGTGCCGCGCGCGTTCGGCCTGAGGATCCTGGCCGAGGACAACCCGGACGCGGACGCCGACGGCATGGTCATCGACCATCTGTTGGCCGCGAACGCACCGCTGCCGGCCGAGCCACCGGTGCGGCAGTACGGCAGCGCCTACGACAAGCAGACCGGCTTCACGCTGGAGATCTGGGAGCAGGCCGGGTCGGTCGAGTCCGCCCGGCCGGAGCACAACGAGAAGATCGGCGAGGGCCGCATCGACGGGCTGCCGCCACTGCCGAAGGGCTCACCGGTCGACGTCACCTTCTCGATGGACGAGATGGGTCTGCTGCGGATGCACGCGGTGGAGGGCCGGCTCGGCAAGGAGGTGCGGGTCGAGGTGGCCATCACCGGGCTGACCCCGGACAAGGTCGACGAGGCCCGGTCCGCGGTCGCCAAGTACACGGTCAGCGCCTGAGTCCTCCGATGTCGACGCCATGGGACGCGTACAAGACCGAGGTGCTCGATCCGGCGCGGAAGGCCGGGAACGTCCCGCCTGAAGACCTCTTCGTCCGGTACTCGATCACCGGCGCGCACCGTGATCCGGCCCGGTTCGCCGAACGCATCGTCGAGGTGACCGGCTTCTGGAAGACCCAGCGTACGGTCAGCAAGGTCTACAAGCCGGTCGTCGGCGCGATGCTGATCGCCCACGACGTGCTGGTCCGGGAGAAGGCGCTGTCCTGGGTGGAGTTTGAGCGCCGCCGGGAGGCCAGCCGCGCCGGTGCGATGGAGCGCCTGGACGCGCGCATCGCGGTCATCGCGCGGGGCATCCCGTCGCTGCCCAAGACAGGTCTGGCGCACCTCGCCGCACAGAGCGGCGGCCTGCTGACCGAGGAGGACGTCCGCAGCCGGCTGGCCAAGGGCGGCGTGGCCGTCATCGATCCCGAGTGGGACATCCCCGCGACGCCGCCCGAGCCGTCGGCCGCCACGATGGGGTCCAAGCTGCGGCTGCTCGGCCTGCGCATCTCGCCGCAGGTGGTGTTCGGTCCAGCGGTGGTGACCGGTGGCTTCCAGGCCAAGGACGGCTTCCGGCTTACCGGCGACGGCGCCCGGCTGGACGGCGAGGCGCTCGACAAAGCCAAGAAGGACCAGGCCCGACGGAAACTCGACGACGGCAAGACGGCCGCCGACTCGGTGTTGACCGTGCTCATCCGGGCAAACCACGCCGGCACTCTAGACCAGCTGATCCGGTGGGAGCTGGCCGAGCTCGTCCGGGCCGAACTCAGGCACGGGCTGCCACTCACCGTCGCCGCGGACGCGGCGGTCACCGCCGGTCTGGACCGCGACGAGGCGCTCGAGATGGCCGCGAGCCTGCTGCCCGGGGCGGGCGGGACGATGCCCGAACCGGACGACAGCGCCACCGTTGCCGCGGCCCTCGCCGGAGGCGCCCTGCGCGAGGCCGAGCGGTTGCTTGCCGCGTTGCCCGCCGATTCGGTGACGGCGGAGCTGCGCGACCGGGTCCGCACCACCACCGCCGTGGTGGCCGACCTGATGGCGCAGG
>JAVHVY010000297.1:0-23666 GCA_032160305.1 Actinoplanes sp. | reverse complement strand
AGCCTGCCACACGGTGATCTTCGCCTACGTCAGCGGCGGAACCGCCTGGCGGCAGATGCCGTTCCTGCACACGATCACCGCGGCCGCGAGCGCACCCGTCGTACCTACTGATGTCCGACCGGAGTAGCAGTTCCCCGAGTCACCTCATCACCCCGGCACCACGCTGCCCACCCGGGCCGTGCCCATCGTCGACCGCTGTCCGGACTAACTGGTTTCGTTTCGCGGCACCGGTCTCGCGTTCCAAGGCACCCCACAGATCCGGCGTTCCGTTCGGTTCCATGTCGGCCCACAGGTCGGGTGCCGTCTCGGCCCGTCGTGTCGGTCGCGGGGACTGCCGGGTAGGAACACCGGCGGCGGTTCCGGGATCACGTTGGGCTCGCCGGTGATCGACGACGGCGGCAGCAGCATCGTGACGGATCTTCCGGCGGTGACGTCCACCGGCTCAGGGCGCCTCGACCTCCTCGCGGTCGTCTATGACGGCGCGTTGTGGCGCAAGTCGTACGCGGGCACCTGGTCGGGCTGGTCCTCGCAGGGCGGCCTGCTGAACTCGGGCCCGGCTGCGACCGGCTCCCGCAGGGCCTCGAGGTGGCGGTCATCGGCAACGACGACGCCGTGTGGCATCGCACCTTGCTCCCCTGACTATTTGATCCCTGGTCGCACATCCGTTCGTCGGGTCGGGAACGGGAGAAATGATGATCGCTGGCGGTAGGGCCGAGGGCCTGCGTTCCGCCGGTTTCCCTGTCGGTTGTGCGCTCTCTCGTGCCCGTGGTCAGATCGTCATCGCTCCAGCTCCCGCTACGTCGAGTGCATGCGGTTCTGGGGGACCTGGTCAAGGCGCGCTCCGCGCCGTCCACGGCGGCCCCGCCCGGAACGAATGGTGCGCGTACCTTCCGGAGCGTGACGGATATATGACAAACATCTATATCTGCTCGCCCGATAACAACCGGCCTGGTGTGGTCGACTGTCCGTGATCACGGGCTCCAGCCGGGTGACCTAGAACACGGTCGCGAGCCCGCACTAATAGCCGAGCCCGCACTAATAGCCGAGAATGCCTCCGCACACTAACAAATGGGGGGCGATGGTAAAACTGCAGGCTGTGGTCCGGGTGCGGGCGGGCTACCGGGTCGGTCCATGGCACGTGACGAAGCCGCTGGCCAGCGGCAGCTGGAGTACTGTGTACGCGGCCGAGCGGCACCAGGACGACCCACCGGCGGCCGACGGACCGAGGACGGTCGCATTGAAGTTCGTCCCGACCGGCACGCTGACGAACCGCCAGCTCGCCTTCCTGGCCGACATGACCCAGCGGGAGGTGTCGGTCGGCCAGCGGGTCGCCCACCCCCGACTGGTTCGGTTGTACGAGACCCACGTCATTGACGACCCGGACGACGCGCGGCTGGACGGCACGACCGTCCTAGTCCTGGAACTCGCCGACCGGTCGGCCGCTGCCCGCCTGGACACCGTGGATGGCGGCCTGCGGGACGCGCCGCGCATCGTGACCGAGATCTGTGCCGGGGCTTGCCCACCTGCACGCGGCCGGGTGGGTACACGGCGACCTCAAGCCGAGCAACGTGCTGCTGATGGCCGACGGCTCGGTCCGCTTGGCCGACTTCGGCCTGGCCGCCGAGATCGACGGTACCCACGCGTACCTGCCGCCGGGTGGCACCGCCGACTACCTGCCGCCGGAACGGGCCGACGAGGATCTGGGCCGCAACGGAGTCGCCATCCGGCAGACCGCGGACATCTGGGCGCTCGGGGTGACCGCGTGCCAGCTGCTCACCGGCAGGCTACCGTTTCCCGGCGTCACTTCGCGGGCCCGGTCCGCGACCGCGGCGGCGTACGCGGCTGGCCACGGTGGACTGACCTTGCCGGCCGCCCTGCCACCTGAGTGGCACGACTTCGTCGCCGACTGTCTCGCCCCCGACCACGGGACCCGGATGCGGCACAGCGCCACGGACCTGTTGCGCCGGGCTGAGGCCATCACCGGCGCGACTCAGCCGACCACGTCGAGGCGGTCCCGGCGCAGGGTGGTGGTCGCGGCCGCGCTCACCACGGTCCTGGCCGCCGGCGGGGTCCTCGCTGCGGAGCAGCCCTGGCGCACGCCCCCGGCGAACGTCTCGCTCCGGCCGGACCGCTACTTCAACCCGGCGCAGGTGCCGGTCAGGTACCAAGACATGATCGTCCGGGCCGGCACGAGCTGCCCGAGTGAACCCGCGGTCACGCCGCTATTCATCGCGGCGATGCTGAAGACGGAGAGCAACTTCGACGAGAACCTCGCAGATCCGGCAAGGGATGAGTACGGGATCGCCCGCTGGACGCCGACCGTGCTGCAGTACCTGATGCCGGTCGGGCAGCGGACGACCACGCCGGTGCCGCCGTTCTCGGCGAGCCTGTCGATCAAGGCGATGGGCGATTACCTGTGCTACATGTCGCCCCAGCTGGAGACGACAGCCGGCGATCGGACGATGCTGTTGGCCGCCGCGTACCGTACGTCGGTCAAGAAGGTTCAGCGGGCCAAGGGCGTGCCGTCTCAGGTCCCGGCCGGCTATATGGCCCGTCTGCAGGCCAACCTGGACGCGCTGAAGCCGGTCAGCAGCTGACCGGCCGTCACGCGCAGATCGGCGGGAGCAGCGCGATGTGTTCCTCCCGGACGAGGTCGAACTGCAGCGCGACGGTCACCAGCGCGGCGCGCTGCCAGTCGGCCTTGCCGGCTTGGTGCTCGGCGCCCGGGGTCTTGACCCGCAGCTTGGCCCGGGCCAGGTAGTCGATGTGGAAGTTGACGGCGGCCCGGCTCAACCCGGCCGCCGCCGGTGAACCGGCCAGCCGTTCGAGAATCTCCGGGACGGTCCTGAGCACGTGGACGGTGCTGTCGCGCAGGCGCGGCTCGCACAGCGCGACCAGGACCAGGAAGTACTTCGCGGTCTCGTCCAGCGGGAACGCCACCCGGGTCGCGTCCGGCCCGCGGGCGGGGAGCTCGCGGGGGTCGGCGTACAGATGCTGGGCGGCGAAGACGTAGAAGGTGGCTGGGCGCCCGGCGGCCGGGACGACGACCCGGGCGAACTCGAACGGCACCGGCATGTCGATCCGCCGCGGCGCCAGCTTGACGAACTCGCCACCCCCCTCCGGGTTCTCGATCACGTACGTGCTGCGGTCGCTCAGATTGCTGATCACCCAGTGGTCCTCGACCGCGGTGACCACGCCTGCGGCCCGCGACACGGCCTCGTCCGTCAGGAGGATGTCCGCATCCACCCGGCCGAACGTGGCCGATTGCCCGGACCGCAACTCCACCACAGTGGGCCGCGGGTCGGCACTTTGCACGACGATGCCGCGCCACGGGCTGGACCCGGTACCGGCGACGGTGAGGATCGCCGGACCCGGGGGTTCATCGATTGTCGTCATGGTGCGGTCCATGCTAAGCGCCGACACAAGCCTGCAGGCTTACAGATACACAGTGGACGCCGTGACGACCACGATGAATGCGTTCCCAACAACGCATCGGAGGAAGCAAGTGTCCATGCTCAAGAGGATCGCCACCTCGGCGGCCGCGATCGGTGCGGCGACCATGATGTCCCTGGCCGCCGGCGGCGCGCCCGCGCAGGCCACTGTCCAGACCGGCACGTACGCCGGTTGCGAGGCTGGCTACGTCTGCATCTACCCGGACGCCAGCTGGAACCAGGCCCCGATCCTGAAGTTCTACACGTACGGGGCCCACAACCTCAGCAACGTCTACGGCTACAAGCGAATCTTCAACAACCAGACCGGCGGCGCCCACGCCCAGACCTGCCGCGGCTACAACGGCACGGACTGCAACGCCGCGTTCGGCAGCTTCTCGTACGGAGACGAGGACTTCACGCCGATCAACTCGGTACGGCTGTTCGAGTAGTCCCTCAACGTTCACCGAACCTCGACAAACGTCGATGTCTTGTCGAGTTTCCGATCCGATCATCGCCTGGTGGCGGATAGTCTTCCCGCCTCCAGGCGATGACGCCAGGATATGTGCCGCCTCGTCGGGCCACCGCCGGAACTCTTCGTCCTGAGCTGGAATGTTGGGTGAGCGCAGCGCGGCGGCCGGAGCGGTGCACCAGTCGATCTTGCCGCCGACGGGGTGGATCAGGAACAGCGCGCGGGCGTACCGGGCTGGCAGTGAGCGCGACGATCCGGGCGGCGGACTCCAGCGCGGTGACGAATCGGTCGGCGAGCTGTGCGCAGGCCTGCGGGGTGAGCGGCCCAGGGTCGGCCAGCCAGCGGGCAAGCAGGGCTTTATAGCCCTGCCGGATAGGCATCAAGAAGCGTCACATCGGATCCTAATCCGAGGTAGTTTGCCGATGGCCACGCGTGCGGTGCCACCTGGTCATCAGACAAGAACTCAACGGGCACAGCGCAACAACGTACGTCGATTCGCTTTGCTGCGGCAGGTCCTACACCAAGATCATTCCTACCGCTAACCGCTGTACCGATCTTCCTCAACCCCGGACTAACGGCCGGAAATCCGGCGCTAAGCGGTGGGGCTATCGGTAAGGGTGGATGTGCCTACGTTGATCGGCCGTGGCGACTAGATTCCTGACGGATGACCAAATCGCGGTGTATGGCCGGTACGGAGCTGAGGTGCCGGATCAGGTGGTGTTGGAACGGTTCTTCTTCCTCGATGACGAGGACCGGGCGTTGCTGGCCAAGCGCCGTGGTGATCACAACCGGCTCGGGTTCGTTGCAGTTGGTCACGGTACGTCATGTGGGGACGTTCCTGACGGATCCGTTGGATGTGCCGCTGGTCGTGCTGGACTACGTCGCGGCGCAGGTGCAGGTCGTTGATCCGTCGTCTGAACTCGACCGCACCAACCCGGCCCCACCTCGGCGGCCCGTGCACAGGAGTTCGGACTGATAGTGGTGCTGGGGTGCACCTATACCTGACATAACCAAGAAGCGCTGACCGCCCGTGTCCTATCGAGGTTGGACTGTGCGAACCGGAACCGGCACGTCCTCGCCGTGGCGGCTCCGCATGATGACGCCCAGGCCGCCCATCGCGACCACCGCCCACACCACGAGCCCGACGACACCGAGAGTCAGCCCGGCGGTTGCGACGGTTCCCTGACGGGCGCCGCGACGGGCTTGGCGCCGGCCAGCCACGCCGAACGCGATCGCGAACGGCGCCGCCAGGAGCCCCAGCAAGGGCAGGAGCAGACTGGCCAGGCCGAGGATGAGCGCAGCGACGGCCGAGGAGTTGTCGCCGTCGGCGGCCGCGTATCCGGCCAGGACCTCGCCCCAGCCGGACTCGTAGTCGGCCCGCCGCGTGACGCTCTGACGGTCGAGGGCGTCCCAGCCACGGTGCTCGAGCGCCACCCGGGTCCCCTCACCCTCGGCGGTGAAGGTGACCTCGACCTCGGTGGCGGCCGCGCTCTCGGCGGCGGGCCGCCACGCCAGCACGAGTCGCCGCGGTGGGTCCCACACCGTGACCTCGCCCCAGACCTGGATGGTTCCGTCCTCGCGACGCCGGTAGAGCTGCCCGTTCGGCCGCGGCTCGAGCACCACCGTGCCGTCGAGCGGACTGAGTTCGCCGGCTGAGGCGGCGTCGTGGGGCCACCATTGGCTGATCCGACCGGCGAACAAGGCGAAAGCCTGGTCCACCGGCTGGCGGACCGTGACTGTCTTGCGGACCGGCGGAACCGTTGTCTGCGCGCTCATGGGCCTTCCCCCTCATGTTCGTTGTCGGCTGAGTCCTTGAAATCGGTCAGGGCCCGCTGCCAAAAGCTGTCGAAGTAGGCCCGCAGCTGACTCAGCCCGCTCGGGTCCAGCCGGTAGACCCGCTTGGTGCCCTCCCGCCGCTCATGGACCAGGTTCGCCTCGCGAAGGACCCGCAGGTGCTGCGAGACGGCCGGCCGGCTGATCGGCAGCCCGGCAGCTAGTTCACCGGCCGAGAGCGGCCCGGCCGTCAGGCGCTCCAGCAACAATCGCCTGGTCGCATCGTCGAGCGCGCTGATCGCAGCTTCGTAAGACATGGCTTATGTAAGCTACATCTTACGCTTCTGCGATGTCAACCGATGCCCAGTCGTCGCAGCCCTGATCGCCGTGAGTGCAGCGGACTCCGAACGTCCGCCCACGGGACTTCGGATATTGACAGTGTGTTGGGCTACACCCCAGCCAGACGCCCGCCAGCCCTGTCAAGGCGTGCGCGGCCGCGCAGTGACGCTCATCCGACATCGGGAGACACGGGCTTGTCGCTGGCGCTCAAGGCCGCTGAGATGCGTCCCGTCGTGGCATGTCAAGCTTAACAGACAGAATAGCAAGCTTACTTGACATATAGACAAGCGTCGTTGACACTTGTGGTCATGAAACAGTCCGCAGACAAGCGACCGAGTCGCAGTGACCGGATACGCGCCCGGGCTCAGATCCGTGACTGGCTACCCGCGCTGGCTTGCATCGTGGTGCTCGCCGTGATCGGCGAACTCGGCCTGTTCGGCGCGAACAGCGCGTGGAAGCTGTTCTGGTCGCTGCTGAACCTGGCCCCGGCGCTGTGGATCGTGCGGGCCGTGGTCCGAAGCGTGCGCCGCGCCGACGAGTACCAGCGGCTCGCTCAACTAGAAGCCCTGGCCGTCGGATTCGGCACGCTGATGATGGCCGTCTTCACCGCCGGGCTCCTCGACGCCGGCGGGGTCGGCAACCTACGGCAGTCGACGCAGATCGCCTTTATCGGCAGCACACTCGTGTGGATCGCCACCCTGCTGGTCAAGACACAGCGGACCCGATGAACAACCGGCTACGGGAGCTACGGGCCGCCCGGCGCTGGAGTCAGGCCGACCTCGCCGACCGTCTCGAGGTGTCCCGTCAGACGGTCAACGCCGTGGAAACCGGCCGCTACGACCCGAGCCTGCCACTCGCATTCAAGATCGCCGCCGTGTTCGAGGGGCGGATCGAGGACGTGTTCTTCCCGTCTGAGGATCCCGCCACCGACGTGTGATCGTCCAGTCCGCGTCGACACCCCGGTCTCGGCGTCGTCACGCCATCGCGAACCCCGTCCATCACGTACTGGAGGCCGCCATGAAGCGTCCGACACCCGTCTACCGCCCGGACCGTCGAGGCTCAAACCGCCGCTGTGGCGTACAGCACCCCCCTCACAGCGGTCCTGGCAGTGCTGGCAGGCGACGCCGCCAGCCACAGCCAGCCCAGCACGGCGCGAGGACAAGCAGCAGAGACTCTGGCAGCGGGAGCTCTGGACTGGATGATCGGGTCAACACGCAGCATCGAAGCCGGCCTGCAGTGGTCGTCCGTGATCGGTGTTGAGGCTGACCACACGCTGTACAGCGGCGGGGCGGGGGCCGTGCTCGCGTTGTTGGAAGCCAGCGCCATTTCCGGGACGACCGGTACGGCGACGTCGCCCTGCGCGCCGCGGCCCGGTTGGCCGCTGCGGTCGACGTCGAGGAGGACTGTTCGCTGTATTTCGGCCTGACCGGAATGGCTGTCGCCCTGCGTGCCGTCCACCGCCGGCTCGGCGACGAGCCGGCGTCCCAGGCGGCCGACCGGGCATTGCGCCGCGTGCGGTCGCGTTTCGACGGACGGCGCTGGGGCGAGATGTTCGAGCCACCGCGCACGGCCCCGACAGCCCGGCGAGCCAGGCCAGTACCACCGGGCCAGACGGCACCAGCCGCTGCCGCGTCAGCTGGCCCGTGACCGTGTCCAACCCGCAAGCCACGATGGAACGGGCGTGCACGTCCAACCCACACTCGTACGCTCAACAAACACCGGGGCCTCCCGCAAATGTGGTGCCGGCGAGGCCCAAACCCTCGCCAGCAATCCACGTCAACTTGCGAGCGGGGCCCCGGCTAGGTCAACCCGGCCCCTCATACCGTCTAGCCGATCCCGTCGCTGGCCGAGTCGTAGCTGGCCTGCGCGGTGGCCAGGGACATCTTTGAGGCGATCTCCAGGGATGATCTGCCCGGCGAGGCGGCGCAGGTCGGCCGTGTTGCCGTTGGGCCCACTGGGCGACGGCGCGGTACCCGGCCCGGCGGTCGCGTTTCACGTCATCTTTCTGATGACTAGCCGCTTGTCATCGGAGCGATGACGTGTTAGAAAAGCGATATCGCGCATTGACCGTCACGTCGATACCGCAGGAGGTGGGATTCATGTTGATGCGCAGCGAACCCTTCACCGAGGTCAACCGGCTCGCGCAGCAGCTGTTCGGCACCACAGCGCCCGGGACCTGGTCACGGCCGACGGCGATGCCCGTCGACTCTTACCGCAACGGCGACGAGTTCGTGCTCGCGTTCGACCTGCCCGGGGTCGATGCCGACGCGATCGACATCGATGTGGAACGCAACGTGCTGACCGTGCGCGCCGAACGCCGCCCGATCGACCTGGGCGAACAGGCCACAGCACAGGTGACCGAACGTCCGCTCGGGGTGTTCTCCCGCCAGCTGTTCCTCGGCGACGCCCTGGACGCCGACCACATCGACGCCGCGTACGACAACGGCGTGCTGGTCCTGCGGATCCCGATCGCGGAGAAGGCCAAGCCCCGCAAGATCACCGTGGCCGGGCGTCAGCACACCGACCAGAAGGTGATCACCGGCTGACCCGACGGTTCGTCACGTCAGCCCCCTCGTAAGGAAACCGGATGTAGCGGGTGGTGACCGGCATGATCAGCAACCCCATCGCGAAGGCGGGCACCGCGTTGTCCCCGGAATGGGACCGCGGCTTCGATGAAGCCTTCACCGAACTCATCACCAGCGACCCCGACCTGGTCCGCACCGAGTTCGACGCCCTCATCGGCGACAGCTTCAACGAACCGCCCACGCCGCCGGCACCACCCGCCCCGCCAGCCGCCGAGCCGACAGGACCACGGCCCGAACCCGCCCTCGGGCCGGTGACGCAGGCGTGGGACGCCGGGCATCAGAGCGACGCCGCCGGCCCCACTCCGCGGCCGCCGCCCTGACCAGACCCCCGCACGACGAGAGTCCGCCACCCGGTTCGGGTGGCGGACTCGTTGGCTCAGGCCCGGTAACGACTCGTTGGCTCAGGCCCGGTAAGAAGGTCAGCGGTGCTGATGATCGGCGTTGTGCCGCAGGGCCTCTTCGAGCTGGTCCTCAAGGATGATGATCCGCACCGCGGAGGCCATGTCGGTACCCTGGTCACACATTTCGCGGGCACGGGCGGCGAGCCGGATCTGATAGCGGGAGTAACGGCGGTGCCCGCCACCGGAACGTAACGGGTCGATCAGTTTCGCCTCGCCGAGCCGGCGCAGGAAATCCGGCGAACAGCCGATGATCTCCGCGGCGCGGCCCATCGTGTAGGCGGGGTAGTCCTCGTCGTCGAGCATGTCATCCGGTTGGGCCATGTATCACCTCCATCACGAGGGCCCCGGCGCTCGCAAGCGCCGGGGCCCAAGGGTTACGGGTTAGAAACACCATCTACCGACATCAACGTCGGGTTGTCGTATCCACACCAGCCCGGTGTTCGGGTTTCGGGTGCGAGGATCGCATAAGCGTGACCGGAGACCACCTCTCGTTCGATGGAAAACTACGGTGTCCGCGCCCAGCCTTCACGTACGGCCGGCGACGGGCGATCCAACGGTGTACGGCCCTCCCTTTCCTCTGACGTCCTTGTATCTGCTACCTCGTGCTGGTCCGCCGGTGCCGGAACCCCACGCGACTTCATGGCCCCGAACACGTACGACGAACATTTCCTGCCTGCGGCGAAGCCCTGATACCTGACATCGGCCCCGCCACCTGATGCACCCCGGGATCCGGGAACTTCTCTGTCAACTGCGACGTGCCTGAGCCGGGTCGTTGTCGGTCCAGCTCCTTCGCCTCTGAAGGGCGGTACTCGTCTGCGTCTTTTGTGCTGCTTCGTTCTCGACCAGAAAGACGTTAGCCGACCAGGACAAGCATGTCTACTAACCCAGACATAGATTTTCTAGGAGTTGGTGCCTAGCTAGTCCCCCTATCCCCTTCGGGTGACGCCTCGCAGGGCGTGAAAACGGGGTCGGTGTCTTGCTCGTTGTCTGGTTGGGTTGCCCGTTGACGCCGGTAACTTCCTTGGGATTTTGAGCCCGATAGCTAGTCTGGCGCCGGGGCTTCAACCTGAAGGGTCACGCACTGTCGCCTTGAGCACGCCGGTCAGAATTTGGTTCCCGACCGAGGCCCCCGGGCAACCCACCCAATAGTGATCTTGTGGTGGGGCTTCTCCAGGACGTGCGTGCGCTGCTCGGCCAGCTTCCCGTGCCCGGCCGAGGCCGACGAGGTCGTCTGCCCGGGCTGCTGGCTGCATCAGCCCTGGCCGTTCCTGGACGCCGACCCCGACCGAGGCGCCCACGTCGCCCGGGTGCACGACGATTTCGCCGCCGGCGCGCGGCAGCGCCTGCGGCATCTGCGGGATCGGTCGTGACCACCCGCCCGGGCGCCGACCCGGAGGCCGCAATCGCGTACGCCGCCTATCCGCTCTTCGCCGTCCCCGCCGAAAAGGCCTCTTAAGTCGGGGGCCGGCAGACCTCGAGAGGCTGCCGGCCGTCATGCCGGTCAGGTGGCCGGCACCTGCTTCATGGCGCCAACGAGGGCGCGGTCGAGGATGGACAGGGAGAACTTCACCGTACCGGCCTTGATGCCGCCCAGGTCCACGGTGTACACCGAGCGCGTGCCCAGGAACGTGTAGGTCTTCTTGTCGAAGATCAGCTCGTCGCGGACGCCGAGCTCGTCGACGCGGGCCAGGGCGACGCCGTGATGCCCGGCCGCGTCCACTGCGTCGTCGACGACCAGCACGCCGGGGATCTTCGCGGCGGCGCGGTACAGGGCCGGGTAGAGCGCCGCGGGCGGGTAGCTCTCGACTAGCAGGTCGCCGACCGTGGTGAAGGCCTCGCTGTCCGGGCCGTTGCCCGCGCCCTTGGTCTCCGTGTAGATCCGGGCGAGCAGCGCGTCAGGGTCGGTGGGGAGCTCGGCGAGGAAATTGTAGGACGGCGCGTTGAAGTACGGCCCGGCGCCGCCGTCGAGGTTCTCCCCGCCCTTCTTCTGATCGATTCCGCCCTGGATCAGCCAGCCTTTGCTGCCGTCGAGTGACATCCACGTCTGCCGGTTGGAGACGGTCGCGACCGGGGTGCTGGTACCGGCGTCGGCGTTCTCGGAGATGAAGAAGTCGGTGGTCTTGCTGTTGACGTAGACCCATCCGCCGGCCGGGGCCGGGGTGTCCTTCCGGGTGGCGGCCACGAGCGCCATCCGGTTCGCGAGCTGGATCACGCCGTGCGTCGTGCCGGCGTGCGGATCGGCGAACTGCGCCGGTTCGGTGATGGCCGCCGGTGCGGAGGTCCCGCCGCCGTCCCGGGTGACGACGACGCCGACAGCGCCGGCGACGATCAGGGCCACGCCGGGCAGCACGAATGCGGGACGCAGCGGGAGCGGCCGCCGCCCGCGGGCCGGTGCGGGGGTACGGGTGTCCTCGTCGATCATGGTCATCAGGCGCTCCTTGTGGAACTCGTGACGTCCGGGCGGCAGGTCCCGCGAAGGCGGAGGCAGGACAGGGTGCTCGCTCATCGGTTTCCTCCCGTGGGCCGGGCCGTGGTGATGTGGTCGCCTATTACCTGTCGATCGGGGACGGGGAGTTCCCGGCGGATCTTCTCGCGGGCCCGGGAGAGCCGGGACCGGACGGTGCCGACGGGGATGCCGAGGGCCTCGGCCGCGTCGGCGTAGTCGAGTTCCTCCCAGACGCAGAGGGTGAAGACCTCGCGGTCGGCGCGGGGCAGGGCGGCGAGGACGGTCATCGCCGCGGCGAGGCGGCGGGCGTCGTCGATCTGGCCGTCGGTGGTGCCGGCGTGGTCGGGGGTGACCTGGTCGAGGCGGGTGCAGGCGAACGCGGCAGCCCGGTACCGGCGGTCACCGCGGCGCAGGTTGCGGGTGATGTTGGTGGCGATGCCGAGCAGCCAGGGCCGCAACGAGCCGCCGTCCGGGTCGATCCGCCCGCGCAGGCGCCACGCCTCCAGGAAGGTGGCCGAGACCACGTCGTCGGCCAGCGTCCAGTCGGCGGCCAGCCGGAACCCGTGGTTGTAGACCGCCGAGGCGTACCGGTCGAACAGCTGGGCGAACGCGTCACGATCACCGGCCCGGACGAGGGCACGCAGATCTGTCGTCATGCGGTGTATCTGTCCGGCGGCACGTCCCAGGTTCCCATGACCCGAATCACGAGTTCCCCGGGACCGCAGTCCCGGCCCTTGAACATCGGAACGAAAACTGGGGCTGAGGGTGATCTTGAGTGGGCTGAGGTCTGCTCCTGTACTCCGTGGTCTTCGAACACCTGGCCGGGATGCCGAGCCGGTCAGCCAACCGAGCCACCGCCGCCGGAGCCGAGCCCAGCCCGTCAACAAGGATTTCAGTGTTCGCTAGCGAAGTCATGAATCGGCTGATAGCTACCGAATAACACGAGTGCCCGCAGCGGGCGTGGTCGCGCGCTGGTCCTGCATCTAGGTGATCTCCAGGAGACAACGTTTTTAGAGGTAGGCGTCGAACGGCTACCGCGACACGTCAACCTCCCCGGCCAGAGGGTTCGGCGTCAGCTGCCGTACGAGACGAGGCAGACCCCGTCCAGGCACTTGCATTCGCACAAACGGTCGTTTGTCAACAAGATCAAGTATTGGTCTTGGTCGAGGGGTGGCGGACGGCAGCCAGTCGCAGACCTCAACCGGACGCCGTACCTGTTCACGTCGGCGTGCTTCGTCGCCAAGGGCAGCTCGTGCACGCGGACCGCGCCGCGCATGTGCCGGTCCCGCCTGCGCTGGTCCGAAGTTCGCGCCCTGGCAGCAGGTCAGCAGCATGTACCTGCCGAGTGCCGAGTGCTCACGGATCTTCGATCCGAGCCCGACGGCGGATGAACGCACGCGCCGGAGCAGGACGGGAGCGGTTCGGTAGCGCCATGGTCCAAGATCATCCATTGGGTTGCTTTGCGTTCTACGGTGATCACCCCTGGTAACGCCGCTGTGGACGTCATGTCGCCGTGGCCGCGAGAAGAAGGATCCCCCTGCATGAACCACCGCCGGAACCTGCGAATCGCCGCCGCCGCGGCCGCTGCCACCCTGACCACCCTGTCGATGTCCGGGACCGCCATGGCCGCCAAGGCGCACAAGCCCAAGCCCGCCGCTCCGGCGGTGCGCGACAGCGACCACGACGGCATGCCCGACACGTGGGAGAACGCCAACGGGCTGAACCCGCGCCGCAACGACGCCAACACCGACCACGACCGTGACGGGTTGAGCAACCTGCGCGAGTACAAAGCCGGGACCAGCGCCCGCAAAGCCGACACCGACCGTGACGGTATGCCCGACGGCTGGGAAGTCGGCAACCGGCTCAACCCGCTGCGCGCCGACGCCGACACCGACACCGACACCGACGGTCTGAGTAACGAGCAGGAATACCTCGTGCACGACAACCCCCGCGACAACGACAGCGACAACGATGGCACCAGCGACGGCGCCGAAGACCCCGACGCCGACGAGCTCAGCAACGTGCAGGACTTCCAGCTCGGCTATAACCCGCTGAAGGCCGACAGCAACGGCGACGGGGTTTCCGACGGCGCTGACGACCTCGACGGTGACGGGCTGAGCAACATTGACGAGTTCGACCTCGGTGACGACCCCGAACAGGCCGACAGCGACAACGACGGCGTCTCCGACAGTGACGAGGACAGCGACGGCGACGGCGCCAGCGACCAGGACGAACTGGAGTCCGGCGACAACCCGCGCGACTCCGACAGCGACCACGACGGCGTCCCCGACAGCGAGGACAGCGCCGGCACCGTGACCGGCTTCGACGCCACCACCGGAGCGCTCACCCTCAGCACCGCGGCCGGTATCACCGTCACCGTCACCGTTGCCGACAGCACGCAGATCAGCTGGTCCCGGCGGTCGGCGGCCTGCCCGGAGCCGGCGACGATCGACGATCTGACCACCGGCCGCGTCGTACACAAGCTCAAAGCTGAAGAAGGCGACCACCACGGCGACGACAGTCGCGACCACGGCGACAGTACGACCGGCACGCCGACTGCCGAGGAGATCAAGCTGGTCTGCGCATAGTCACCGGCTCCCGATCCTCTGCAAGCCCCCACGATCAGGGGCGCTGGTCTGACCGGAGGTCGCGAGCACAAACGCCACCATCAGTGATCCGGCCGCCGCAGCTGGGAGGCCCGCTCAGTGTCGTCGCGCCTGCCGATCTGCCAAAACTGGGGCGCATTGCGGGCCTGGCTCCCCTACTCGGCTGGCATCGGGGAGCGGGGTCAGACGCCGCCGGCGGTGACGATGCCGTCGGTGATGAACCCGGCGAGCAGGCCGGCGAGCAGGCCGTAGGCCAGCAGGTCCTGCCGCTTGGCTTTGCCGGCGGTGACGATCAGCTGAGTGACGACATACAGGATCGACCCGGCGGCCAGGGTGAGGAACGCGACGCTGACCGGCTCGCTGGTGAAGCCGTGCCCGAGTGCGGCGCCGAAAAACGTCGGGCCGCCACCGATCAGCCCCATCAAGGCTAGGAAGCCCCAGCTGGGCCGGCCCTGCTCGTCACCGGCAAGCGGAGCGACGATCCCGAAACCCTCGGTGCCGTTGTGCAGCCCGAACCCGATCACCAGCAACGTGGCGAGCGCGATGTCCCCGGCTGCCGCGGACTGCCCGATGGCTAGGCCTTCGGCGAAGTTGTGAAGCCCGATGCCGGTTGCGATCAGCAGCGCCAGCCGGCGGGCCGGGCTCCAGGTGGCCAGCCCGGCTCGGCGGGCAGGCAACTCCCCGGCCGCCATGGCACCCGGCCCGAACCGCTGCGTCAGGGTCATCCACCGCTCGTAGCCGACCAGCGACAGCAACCCGACGCTGAGCCCGCCCGCGAACAGCAGCCCGTAGCCGGCCACGGGCGCCAGGGTGCCCGTGCCGTCGTGGAGGGCGGCCAAAGCAGTGTCGATCGGCTCCCATGCCGCGGACAGCACATCCCAGGTCAGGAACACCAGCACCCCGACCGCGGTCGCGTTCAGGAACACCCGCAACCCGGGTGCCGGGCGGCGCAGCCGCCCGACGGGCAGGCCGAGCAGGATCGTCACCCCGGCGATAAAGCCGAGCAGCAGGGTGCGGGACAAGCTCATCGCGGTCAGTCCTCCTCGGCGCCGCACGCATTCAGCACGGCCTGAGGTGAGGGTAACCTAAGTCGAACCGGTCGGGGGGTGTAGTGCACCACCATGTCTGACACGCTGCCCAGCATGGCTTTGCCACCACTGAGCCCGCGGGAACCCATCAGCACCAAGTCGGCGTCCAGCTTCTCGGCGATCTCCGTGAACTGCAGTCCTTCACCGCCGTAGCTGCGCAGCAGCACCGGCTCTGCCTCCCAACCGGCGGCTCGGCCGCAACCTGTGCGACCTGGTCGACATCGTCGCCGCCCTCGAAGCTCGCGACGTCGGTGTCAAATCTCTGACCGACGGGATCGTCGACACCACCACCGCCCAGGGCAAACTCGTGTTCGGCATGTTCGCCCTGATGGCCGAGTACGAAGCCGCTCTCATCAAAGAGCGCACCCTCGCCCGGGCTGGCCGCAGCGCGGGCCCGTGGCCGCACCGGCGAAGATGACGGCGAGCTCAGCCCTGATCAACAAGGGAGTCAGTACTGGCAGAGACCGGTAATCAAGTGATCTCTATTCCCCGACCATTGCCCCAGGTTGGTTACGTTACGTGACTGTGAGGCGTGCGTGCCCCTGGGCAACTCGCGACGCCTGCAGTACGCGCCTCTACCAGTCGCGAGCCCATTCACCGCCGACGGTAGGGTCCCCCCGTCGGGGAGGTGAGAGAATGAGTTTCCGGCTGGCCGCATACGCCGTGTGCATCGACGACGGGCGTGTACTGCTCGCTCATTGCGCTTCGCCCACGGGGGACATGAGCTGGACTCTTCCGGGTGGCAAGGTTGAGCACGCGGAGGATCCGTTCGATGCAGTGATCCGGGAGGTCGCTGAGGAAACCGGCTGCGACGCGGTGGTCGAACGCCTGCTGGGTGTGGACTCGAGGGTGATTCCCGTCGCTGAGGCGTGGTTAGGGATCGAGCACCAGAATGTCGGCATCTTCTACCAAGTCCGCATTACCGGTGGAACGCTCCGGCCAGAGCCGAACGGGGTAACTACCGAGTCGGTCTGGACTTCGATACCCGCGGTAACTGGTCTACGCCGGTCGTCCCTCGTTGACGTCGGCCTTGCCCTGGCCCAGACGCTTCCGGCAACTGGTCACGTCGTACCCGTTGCGGTCGGTGGCCTCGTTCAGCACTGAAGTGCGCTTTTCCGGGAATGACCGTGAAGGCGGCAGGCCCAGCACAGGAGCCAGTACTGGCCGACGCCGGTGATCAAGTAGTCGGAGTTCTCTGTCCCGGGATCTTGGGTTGTGGCCGGGTGTGGTCGCCGGGGGCGTATTTCTTCCAGCTTCCACCGGCTTGGACGGCGACGGCTTCGGTGTGCACGACGTGGTAGCCGAGCATCCCGGCGACCACTGACGGTGGTGCCTGCAGGACGAGCTGGCGGATCGTGGCGGTGCGGGCGTGCAAAGTGGTGATTCCGAGGGTGCTGAGTTGTTTGCCGAGGGTGGCGGGGTGCAGGGGCTGCCCGGCGCGGCGGCCGGGGAACAGCGCTGCCCCGGCACCGCGGCCATCACGAAGTCCCAGAACGCCCTGGCGTCGGACATCTGCCGGCTGGTGACCCACGTGTACCGGGGAGCGAGCCGACGCGACCGCTTGATCATCCATGCGGCGTAGCGGCGCCGTTTCCACTCCTCAGACGTGCGGATCTTGAAAACCACGCCGAGCCGACACCGGTCGCAGATCCGGTAGTCCATATGCCCGACCTCGTCATGGCCTGGATCCCACTGCGAACGGGGCCGGCGGGCCAGCAGTGTGATCTCCCGAGACCCCACTGGGTTCGCACTGATCGTGTGCCGGGCGACCACGTAACGGTCCACATCGTCGTCGTTGTACTGCCACCGAGTAGCCAGGTAGCGCGCCTGGTGAGGCATCGCAGCCCACAGCGGAACAAGCTCACCTCGGTCACGGCGGGACCGGAAGGCGCGCAACGTACCCACGCGAACACGGTACCGGCAACGTACAACCTTCCTGAATGTCTGCTACCCGCCGGACCCCTGGCCTTTCCTGCCGGCGCGCGGCAAGATCACCCCTACCGCGACTATCCCGAGCGATAAGTCCTCAAGCGCCGACCGCTCCATTGCCGGTTTCCCCCATACCTTGGAGCCGCGCTGCTCAGGACACCAGATCCAAGGTGAGGTCGATGTCGGGCAGGTGCGCGTCGTACTGCTCCGGAGTGACGCTGATCTCGTCGGTGGCGTATACACCGAACCGGTTGATTCGCATCGTCTGGTACGGGGAGAGCACCGCTAAGTCCTCGGGTTTGATCTCTCCCAGCCCTCCGCGGCGAGTTGGCGTAAGACCGCCATCATGTCCAGGGTGGTGTGGAAGATGACCGCGTTGGTCAACAGGGTGGAGAACTTGATCTGTTTCTCCTGCTCGGCGGGGTCGTTGTCGCGGACTCGGCCCTCGTTGCCGAAGCTGCACCAGGCGGAGAAGTTGTTGTAGGACTCGACCTTGTTCGTCGCCGCGGTGGTCCGCCGGCGTAGCTGCGGATCCGACAGATACCGCAGCAGTTGGATGGTGCGGATGACCCGGCCGACCTCGCGGAACGCCTTAACGCCTTGTAGAAGTTGTTGCGCCGCGAGTACGTCGACAGCCGGCGCAGCAACGTCACCGAGGAAATCTTCCCGGCGGCGACCGACAGCACGACCCGCATCAGGTCGTCGTAGTGCCGCTCGATCAGATCCCAGTCGATGACGTTGCGGCCGGGCTCGCCGAACAGGGTGTCGATGTGCCGGAACCGGGCGCCTGGAGTGGGCCGGTAGAAGTTCAGGTCCTTCCAGTTCCTCACCCACGGCATCAGCCTTGAGTTTCGCACTTTCACTCAGGGTGACCGTCGCTCAGTGTGATGTGTGGTGTTGGGTGGTGTGGCAGGTGGTGATGGTCATTGTTGGGTGCTGGGTCCGGCGTAGAGGATGAAGGTGTGATCGATGCCTTCTTCTGGGGTGCCGGTTCTGGGGCCGAAGGATGTGGGGAGTTCGTTTTCGGTGTAGCGCTCGTCGCTGGCGAGGTAAATCCCGATGTTCCAGCGGTCGATCGATCCTTGGTAGCGCAGGCGCAGGATCGGGCTGGGTTGAGGGTGGCGGCGTAAGACGGCGTCGATTCGGCTGCGGCGCGGGACAGCGTCGACGTAGCAGCACACGTTTCATCCTCGCGCAGTGCTCAATTGCCGATAGGCATGAGCGGCCGATTCCGTCGGCGTCATTTGGCGGCGAGGGCAGCCCCGTCAACGAGTGACGATACTAGGGTTTCACCGGAGGGCGGCCGGGAAGTTCAGCGGCCGGGTGGTTCTGGCGCAATGCCTGATCGCCTCGTGCATGAGCGCGGTGGAGGCGGCTGGGATAGGTGGCGCGACCTTGGCGGGCCCGGCCGTCCACGCGACGTACTGGATGATGCGGGCGGCGAGGTATCGGTCGCGGATGTGGTCACTCAGCTGCCGTGGGTTGCGAGGCGGCACGTAGGTAGGGTCCTGGTGGGCGTGCCAAGTGTCGTCGAGAATCATCTGGGCAAGTGCGCAATCAGCGGCGGAGGCCGTGCTGTCGCGGCCCAGCGCGGTCACTGCGACACCGAGACCGCCGATAGCGGCTGCCAGTCCGGCGACGGCCGAGGTCGCCAGCGTGGTGCGGATCCAGCCGCGGCGGGACCAGACGGGCAAGGCCGGTGCGTGGGCAGGGGCCGGTTCTTCGGCCGAATCCGGGCGCACGGCGTTGCGTACGCCGCGGAGAGCAGCTCATGAGCCCCTAGTCCATCGCGCCGCAACAGGACGGTGAGCCCGCAGCCGGTAGCGGCGAGTAGGCCGAGCAGGCCGAGCAGGCCCAATGTGTGAACCACCGCCGTGCTTTTCAAATTCGTGTCGACATCGGAAGTGGTGCGCAGTGTGCGACACATCATCACCTGGAGGGCGGACACCCGGGGAAGTGGGCCACCTGAGGCGGCCACACCACGATCGCCGACCTGCTACCCAACCAGCCGGAACAGCCCACACCCGCCACCACCGCAGCGCAGCCTCCGAGCGGAAGTCCCCGGCGAGGTCGCCGGTCACCTCGCCGATCTCGACGAGGCCGAGCGGCACGCTCTGCGACGCGGGCGCACGGTCTGTCACCCCCGGGCGGTCCGGACTTGAGCAATCATGGTGTGGCTGGTGCTCCTCGCGGCGTTACTGCTGGCCGGACGCCGCTACGAACGGCCCAGTCTCGGCGAGATGCTGCGTCTGCTGCCGGACCTGCTGCGCTTACTCAAACGCCTGGCAGGCGACAAGAGCCTGCCCCGCGGGGTGCGGGTGCGGCTGTGGCTGCTGCTGGCCTACCTCGCGGTGCCGATCGACCTGATCCCCGACTTCATCCCGGTCATCGGCCACGCCGACGACGCCATCATCGTCGCGCTGGCGCTACGTTCGGTGGCCCGCCGCGCCGGGCTGCAAGCACTGCACCGGCACTGGCCCGGCACCCCGGCCGGGCTCGCCGCAGCACTACGCGCAACTGGCATCCGCGACGACCAGCGACAGGCGTAGCGGCGAAGAATCACCACCACTTATCGACGAAGGTCATGCCCCCGCATCAGCGCAGGTAAGCCATCTCCGTTGTTTTCGGCCGGTACTACTGGTCCGTATTGGTGGGGATGGCCGGGGACCGCCCGGGGCTACCGAGGAGCGAGCAAGAGGGTGTGTTTGTGGGGCGGGCCGCTTGCGGCGGTGCCTCACAGTATCGGCTCGGCAGCACAAGGTTAGCTCTGACCAGGATAGACATCCCGTGTATAGCGTGTGTGTATAGTGACCCGCATGTCAGTTGGTTTTGCTCTGTTGGGCCTGTTGGAGTCCGGCCCCCGCCACGGTTACGACCTGAAACGCTCCTACGACGAACGGTTCGGCCACGGCCGGGCGCTGCACTACGGCCAGGTCTACTCGACCCTCGCGCGACTGCTGAAAAACGGCCTCGTGGAGGTGGAGTCCGAGCCGGGCGACGGCCCGGAGCGCAAGCGATACGCGATCACCTCGGCCGGCGTCACCGATGTGGCCGGCTGGCTGACCCAGCCGGAGAAGCCCGAGCCGTACCTGCAAAGCACCCTCTACACCAAGGTCGTTCTGGCGCTGCTCACCGGCCGCGACGCCGCCGACCTGCTGGACATCCAGCGCAGCGAGCACCTGCGGCTGATGCGCGAGCTGACCCGCCGCAAGATCGACGGGGACCTGGCCGATCAGCTCATCTGTGACCACGCCCTGTTCCACCTAGAGGCCGACCTGCGCTGGCTGGAGCTCACTACCGCCCGCCTCGACCCGCTAGCCGCCCAGGTCCGCCCGTAACCCGACCCGGCCGGCCCCGCCGCCCGGCCGGTGACCCCCAACCCCAGGAGACCCCCATGGTCAACGATGCAATACTGACCGCTGACGACCTGCACCTGAGCTTCGGCTCCACCCAGGCGTTGCACTCCGCGTCGCTGCGGGTCTACGCCGGGGAGGTACTGGCGCTGATGGGCCCGTCCGGCTCCGGCAAGTCCACGCTGCTGCACTGCCTGGCCGGGATCCTCACCCCGGACTCCGGCCGGGTGAGCCTCGCCGGCCGCGACCTGACGGCGATGTCGGACGCCGAGCGCAGCGAGCTGCGCCGTACCGAGTTCGGTTTCGTCTTCCAGTTCGGGCAGCTGGTGCCCGAACTGACCTGCGTGGAGAACGTGGCGCTGCCGCTGCGCCTGGCCGGCGTCGGCCGCCGCGAGGCGCAGCGGTGCGCCGCCGGCTGGCTGGACCGCCTCGAGGTCGCCGACGTCGCCCACAAGCGCCCCGGGCAGGCCTCCGGTGGACAGGGGCAGCGGGTAGCCGTGGCCCGCGCCCTGGTCACCCGCCCGCGAGTGGTCTTCGCCGACGAGCCGACGGGGGCACTGGACTCCCTCAACGGGGAGCGGGTGATGCAGCTACTCATCACCGCGGCCCGCGACACCGCCGCCGCGGTAGTGCTGGTCACCCACGAGGCCCGGGTCGCCGCGTACTCCGATCGGGAGGCCGTGGTCCGCGACGGCCGCGTCCGCGAGCAGGAGTACGCCCGATGACGGCCCCGATGACCGCACCCGTAGCGGCCCCGATAGCGGCCCCCGTGGCGCCGCGGCGCGGAGCGCTGGCGCGGTGGGGCACCGAGCTGGCGCTGGGTGTGCGGCTGAGCGTGGCGGGCGGCCGCTCGGGCTGGGCCCGGCTCGCCATGATCTCGATCGGGGTCGGGCTCGGGGTGTCGATGCTGTTCATCGCCGCGACGCTCCCGGCCGTGACCGCGGCTCGCGACGCGCGGGTCTCGGCCCGAACCGTGGACAGGCCAGAGTCGACGCCCCCCCGTGGCGCCGACACCATTCTGACCGCCGAGATCAAGTCGGAGTACCGGGGCCGCGCGATCTACGGGCAGCAGCTACAGCCCGAGGGCGAGCGTGCCCCGATGCCGCCGGGAGTGACCCGGCGGCTGGCGCCCGGCGAGATGGTGGTCTCACCGGCCATGGCACAGCTGCTCGCCACCGGCGAGGGGGCGCTGCTGCGCGACCGGTGGGATGCGCGAGTCGTCGGCACGATCGGTGCGGCCGGCTTGTCCGGCCCCAAGGAGTACGTCGTGTACGTCGGCACCGACCGGCTCACCGAGACAACGGGCGTCCGGGTGCGGTCGTTCGGCGGGCCGGACCTTGCGGACGGCCTCTCGCCGGCGCTGTTGCTGCTCGCGGTGGTCGCCCTGGCGGTGCTGCTGGTACCGGTCATGATCTTCGTGACCTCCGCGGTGCGCTTCGGTGGCGAGGCCCGTGACCGGCAGCTCGCCGCGCTGCGGCTGGTCGGCGCGGATGGCGCCATGACGCGGCGGATCGCCGCCGGGGAGACCCTGGCCGGCGCCCTGCTGGGACTGGTCATCGGCGCGCTGCTGTACGTCGCCGTGGGCCTGCTGGCCAGCCGATTCGTTCCGCCCGGCCTGAGCTTCTACCTCGCCGACCTGCGCCCGGTGCCGGCCCTGGCGGCGCTGGTCGTCGTGCTGGTTCCGGTCATCGCGGTCATGGTCACGCTGTCCGCGCTGCGACGGGTGGTGGTCGAACCGCTCGGCGTGGTCCGCCGCAGTGGTGACCGGCACCGCCGGCTGTGGTGGCGGCTGATCCTGCCCGTGGCCGGGCTGGCCCTGCTCTACCCGTTGCGCCACGGGCTCTCCGAGCAGACGGCAGGCTTCGAATACCAGGTCGTTGCGGGGGTGGCGGCGCTGCTGGTCGGCGTCGCGCTGTTGCTTCCCTGGGTGGTCGAGGCGGTGGTCCGCCGGCTGGACGGCGGAAGCGTCGCCTGGCAGCTCGCCGTACGCCGGCTCCAGCTCGACAGCGGCACCGCCGTGCGGGCGGTCTCCGGCATCTCCGTCTCGGTCGCGGGCGCCATCGCGCTGCAAGGGCTGCTCGTCGCCGTCCAGACCCAGTTCACCACGGACACGGGACGCAGCACCGAGCAGTTCCAGACCGATGTGATGCTTCGCGAACCGCTCGACCCGGACGGGTCCTGGGTGACGGCGCTCAAGACCACCCCCGGCGTGCGCGCCGTCGGCCCCATCGGATCGTTGCGGGCCACACCCACCGTGACCGGCGCCGCACCGCAAACCGACACGACGCTGAGGGTCGGCGACTGCGCCGTGCTGCGGCTGTTCGCCCGGCTCGATGCCTGCGCCGACGGCGACAGCTTCATCGTCACCGCCCCGGGCGCGGCGACGCCGCGCCCCGGCAGCGCCTACACCGTCGGCCAGCGCACGAGCGTGCGCGGCGAGGCGGCAGCCGGCCCGGCGCTGCCGTGGACGCTGCCCGCCACCGCCCGCACCGTCCCCGCCTACGTCGACAGTGTCCTGGGCGCCCAGAGTGCCCTCATGGTCACCCCCGCGGCGCTGGTCGGCGTCCCACAACCACCGGCTACCGACGTGTACGTCGGCGTAGACCCCTCCGACCCAGATGCCCTCGATCGGGTCCGTAACGCCGCCGCCCGTCTGGACCCGAACGTCTTGGTCTGGCCGGTCGAGCCGCACGCCGTCGAAGCCGCCCTGCTGAACATCAGGCAGGGGCTCCTCGTCGGTGCCATTGCGCTGCTGCTGCTCATCGGCGCCAGCCTGCTGGTCAACGTGGCCGAACAACTCCGCGAACGGCGCCGAGTGCTCGCCGTGCTCGTCGCCTTCGGTACGCGCCGGACCACCCTGACCGGATCGGTGCTCTACCAGATGGCCGTCCCTGTGGTGCTCGGCCTGACCCTGGCCGTCGCCACCGGCAGTGGCCTGGCGATGGTCTTGCAGACTCTCGCCAATGCCCCGATCAGTGTCGACTGGTACGGCATCGGCACCACCTCCGGCGCCGCCGCCCTGGTCGTCCTGTTGACCACCACGGCCAGCCTGCCGCTGCTCTGGCGGCTGACCAGGCCCGGCGGACTTCGCAGCGAGTAGAACCGACATCCACACCCGATCAGGAGGAGGACGCAGGTCACCCGCCCGCGCGCCGTGCCGATCGCCCTGGCCGTGTACCGAGGTTCCGCACTGGATCGATTCGCACGCCACGAAGGTAAGGCTCCAGCCATACCGAAATTTCGGTG
>JAVHVY010000278.1:0-15488 GCA_032160305.1 Actinoplanes sp. | reverse complement strand
GTTACGCCGAGCTGTCCCGCCGCAGCCGCCAGCCGGTCCCGGAGGAGATCAGTCACGTCCTGCGCCGCGTCGAGTCCGAGGCCAAGCGGATGACCGCGCTGGTCGAGGATCTGTTGCTGCTGGCACGCCTGGACGCCGGCCGGCCGCTCGCGCAGGATCCGGTCGACCTGACCATGCTCGTGGTCGACGCGGTCAGTGACGCGCACGCCACCGGTCCCGGCCACGACTGGCAGCTCGACCTGCCCGAGGAGCCGGTCACCGTGATCGGCGACCAGCAGCGCCTGCACCAGGTGCTGGCCAACCTGCTGGCGAACACGCGTACGCACACTCCCGAGGGCACCACCGTGACCGTCGGGGTCAGCGCGACCCCCGACGCGGCCGTGATCCGCGTCGGCGACACCGGCCCGGGCATCCCGGCCGAGTTGCAGCCGCTCATCTTCGAACGCTTCGCCCGCGGCGACAGCTCCCGCTCCCGGGCGGCGGGCAGCACCGGGCTGGGCCTGTCGATCGTGCACGCCGTGGTCACCTCGCACGGCGGCACGGTGTCGGTACAGAGCCGGACGGGCAGCACGATCTTCACCGTGTTGCTGCCTTTGGTCGTCCCCGCGATCGAGCCGGCACCGCAGGAGTACGCCCGGACCACGCCATGAGTTATGCTCGCCGCGTGTCCCGTTGGTATTCGTGGTTTACGAGGCCGGCTCCCGCCGGTGCCTCGGCCATGACCCCATGACCTGATGCACCCCCGCCAGAGCCGGCCAAGGCAGCGACCCCGTCGCTGCCTTTTGCTTTGTCCATCGAGCTGCCGGCTCACGCTCGGGGCGCCGGCCCCGCGAGCACCCGGCGAAAGGAACCAGTCGTGACCATTCCCGAAGTGCAGCGGGTCAGGGACCAGCGGATCGACGCCGTCGTCCCGCTGATGAGCCCCGCGCTGCTCCACCACGAGCTGCCGCTGACCGCCGGCCTGCACGACACCGTGCTGGCCGGCCGCCGCCAGGTCGAGGACATCCTGACCGGCCGCGACCAGCGGTTACTCGTCGTCGTCGGCCCGTGCTCGGTGCACGACCCGGTCGCCGCCGGCGAGTACGCGGACCTGCTGCGCGCCGAGGCCGGCCGGCTGGCCGACGATCTGCTGATCGTGATGCGGGTCTACTTCGAGAAGCCGCGTTCGACGGTCGGCTGGAAGGGCTTCATCAACGACCCGGCGCTGGACGGCACCGGAGACGTCGGCACCGGCCTGCGGCTGGCCCGCAAGCTGCTGCTCGAGGTGGTCGGCCGGGGGTTGCCGGTCGGCGTGGAGTTCCTCGACCCGATCACCCCGCAGTACATCGCCGACACCGTGGCCTGGGGTGCGATCGGCGCCCGTACGGTCGAGTCGCAGGTGCACCGGCAGCTGTCCTCGGGGCTGTCGATGCCGATCGGGATGAAGAACCGGCCCGACGGCAGCATCGCCACCGCGACCGAGGCGATCCAGGCGGCGGCGGTACCGCACGTCTTCCCGGGCATCGACTTCTCCGGCACTCCGGCGATCCTGCACACCGCCGGCAACCCGGACTGCCACCTGGTCCTGCGCGGCGGCGGCGACCGGCCCAACTACAGCGCCGCCGATGTGTCCGCCGCGCTGGAGCTGCTGCGTGCCGCCGGGCTGCCCGAGCGGCTGGTGATCGACTGCTCGCACGGCAACAGCGGCAAGGACCACCTGCGTCAGCCGCTCGTGGCCGAGGACGTGGCCGGGCAGCTCGAAGCCGGCCAGCCCGGGATCAGCGGGGTGATGCTGGAGAGCTTCCTCGTCCCCGGGCGGCAGAACCTGGGCGGCGAGCTGACCTACGGCCAGTCGGTCACCGATGCGTGCATGGGCTGGGAGCCGACCGTCGGCGTACTCGATCGGCTGGCGCAGGCGTCCGCGAAGAGGCGTACCTCCTGACTCACCGGGGGCGTCCGCGAGGAGGCGGCGTACCGCCTGACTCGTCCGCGAGGAGGCGGCGTACCGCCTGACTCACAGGGGGCGCACAGGACGGGCATAACGCGCCGACAGTCGGCCGGGCGAAGGTCAGGGGGTTAGCCGACCCACCTGCCTTAAGGAAGCTCGATGACATCGACGTTGCCCGTACCGCCGATGGTGTCGCCGGTGGAAGCACCACCGGCGACGCCTCCGACGGACCGCCGCCGCTCCCGGCGGTCGGCGTTCCTGCGCGGCCCGGCCGGTGACGCGGCCTGGGCCCGGCCCTCCCTGTGGGGGCTGCTCCTCGGCACCGGTTTCCTCTACATCTGGGGCCTCGGTGCCTCCACCTGGGCGAACACCTTCTACTCGGCGGCCGTCCAGGCCGGCTCGGTGAGCTGGGAGGCGTTCTTCTTCGGTTCGTCCGACTCGGCGAACTCGATCACCGTCGACAAGACCCCCGGCGCGCTCTGGATCATGGAGATCTCGGCCCGGATTTTCGGCGTCAACCCGTGGAGCATCCTGGTCCCGCAGGCGCTGATCGGCGTCGCCACCGCCGGCCTGCTCTACACCACGGTCAAGCGCTGGTACGGCCCCGCGGCCGGCCTGATCGCGGGTGCGGTCTCGGCGCTGACCCCGGTGGCCGTCCTGATGTTCCGCTTCAACAACCCGGACGCGCTGCTGGTGCTGCTGATGGTGGCCGGCGCCTACGCCACCACCCGGGCGCTGGAGAACGGCTCGACGAAGTGGCTCACGCTGGCCGGCGTCTCGGTCGGCCTCGGCTTCCTGACCAAGCAGCTACAGGCGCTGCTCGTCGTCCCGGCGTACGCCCTGGCCTATCTGCTCTTCGGCCCGCCCAAGCTGGGCAAACGCATCGGGCAGCTGCTGATCGCCAGCCTCGCCATGATCGTCTCCGCGGGCTGGTACCTCGCGATCGTCGAGCTCTGGCCCGCCTCCTCGCGCCCCTACATCGGCGGCTCGCAGAACAACAGCCTGCTCGAACTGACCCTCGGCTACAACGGCCTCGGCCGGCTCTCCGGCGACGAGGCCGGCAGCGTCGGCGGGGGCGGTGGCGGTGGCGGCTGGGGCGCGACCGGCCTGACCCGGATGTTCGACAGCGAGCAGGGCGGTCAGGTGTCGTGGCTGCTGCCGGCGGCGCTGATCCTGCTGATCGGCGGACTCGCGCTGACCTGGCGCGCGGCCCGCACCGACAAGCTGCGCGCCGGCCTGGTGCTGTGGGGTGGCTGGCTGCTCGTCACCGGCCTGGTCTTCAGCTTCATGCAGGGCATCTTCCACGCCTACTACACGGTCGCGCTGGCCCCGGCGATCGGCGCGGTGGTCGGCATCGGCGCGGTGCTGCTCTGGCGCAGGCGCAGCACCGTGTTCGCGGCGGGCACGCTGGCCCTGGCCGTCGCGGTCTCGGCCTGGTGGTCGTACCACCTGCTCGCGCTGAGCCCGACCTTCCTGCCCTGGCTGCGCTGGGCGGTTCTGGTCGGCGGGCTGGTCGCGGCGGTGGGTGTGCTGGCCTCGCTGCGCCTGCCGGCGCGCATCGCCGCGGTGAGCGCGGGCGTCGCACTGGCGGCGGTGCTGGCCGGACCGGCGGCGTACGCGGTCCAGACGGTATCCCAGCCGCACACCGGATCGATCCCGACCGCGGGACCGTCCGTCCAGGGCGGCCGCAACGGCTTCGGCGGTGGCCGCGGCGGCGGCCGTGGCGCCCCCGGCGGCTTCCAGGGCGGCGGCATCCAGGGCGGCTTCCCCGGCGGCGGGACGCCCGCCGGCGGTACCACCGGCGCAACGACCGGCCAGCAGGGCGGCCGGATGGGGGGCGGCCGGATGGGGGGCGGCGGGATGCCCGGTGGCGGCGGGATGGGTGGCCTGCTCAACGCCGAAACCGTCAGCTCCGACATGACGGCCCTGCTGGAGCAGAACGCCAGCTCGTACACCTGGGTGGCGGCGGCGATCGGCTCGCAGACTGCGTCCGGCTTCCAGCTGGCGACCGGCGATCCGGTGATGGCGGTCGGCGGCTTCAACGGCAGCGACCCGTCCCCGACGCTGGCCCAGTTCCAGCAGTACGTCCAGCAGGGAAAGATCCACTACTTCATCGGCGGGAACCTGGGCGGCCGGTCCAGCACCGGGGGCAGCAACAGCAGCTCTCAGATCTCGGCGTGGGTGGCGGCGAACTACCCGGCCCAGACGGTCGGCACCACCACCGTCTACGACCTGACGGCGCCGGCCACCGCCTCGTGATCAAACCCGACCTCCGCCCGCCGGCGGCTCCCCTCCCCAGGAGCCGCCGGCATGGCGTGCCCGCCCGGACCCACGATGGTGTGACCGGTTCGGGCAACACTCACAGGCCTGGCATGGCGTGCCCGCCCGGGACGCACGATGGTGTGACCGGTTCGGGCAACACTCACAGGCTGCGCACAGTGTCGCCATATTCCGGGCAAAGCCGCGGAGCCGACCTTGATGGCATGAGCCTTTCGACGCTACCCACGCACAGGGCTGACCTGACGCGCCGGGAAACCCCGGTGCTCGACGTGGTGGTCCCGGTCTACAACGAGGAGATCGATCTCGAGCCGTGCGTGCGCCGTCTGCACGCCTACCTGGCCGGGAACTTTCCCTACCCGTTCCGGATCACCATCGCCGACAACGCCAGCACCGACTCCACGGCCGAGGTCGCGCAACGGCTCGTCGCGGACCTGACCGAGGTGGCGGCGGTGCACCTGCCGGAGAAGGGCCGGGGGCGCGCGCTGAAATACGTCTGGACCCACTCCGACGCGGCCGTCCTCGCCTACATGGACGTGGACCTCTCCACCGACCTGGGTGCCCTGCTGCCCCTGGTCGCGCCGCTGATCTCCGGCCATTCCGACCTCGCGATCGGCTCCCGGCTGGCCCGCGGTTCCCGGGTGGTCCGCGGCGCCAAGCGCGAGTTCATCTCCCGCACCTACAACCTGATCCTGCGCGGCGCCCTGGCCGCCCGCTTCTCCGACGCACAGTGCGGATTCAAGGCGATCCGGGCCGACGTGGCCGGCCGGCTGCTGCCGATGGTCGAGGACACCGGCTGGTTCTTCGACACCGAGATGCTGGTCCTGGCCGAGCGGGCCGGCCTGCGCATCCACGAAGTCCCGGTGGACTGGGTGGACGACCCGGACAGCCGCGTCGACATCGTGGCGACGGCGACAGCGGACCTGCGGGGCATCGTCCGGCTGACCCGCGCGCTGGGCACCGGCGCCCTGCCGCTGGCGGCACTGCGCGAGCAGCTCGGCCGCAACCCGCTCCCGGTCGCCGGCGTGCCCGCCGGCCTGACCGGCCAGCTGCTCCGCTTCGCCGCCGTCGGCGTCGCCAGCACCCTGGCGTACCTGGTGCTCTACGCGATCCTCCGGACCGGCGTGAGCCCACAGTGGGCCAACCTGGTCGCACTCCTGGTCACCGCCGTCGCCAACACAGCCGCAAACAGGCGACTGACTTTCCGCGTACGCGGAAATGAGCGTGCCTGGAAGCATCAGGCGCAAGGCCTGGTGGTCTTCGCCATCGGCCTGGGCCTGACCAGCGGCTCCCTGGCCCTGCTCGACGCCCTGAGCAACCACCCGCCCCGCGGAGTCGAGCTCACGGTCCTGATCGTCGCCAACCTGGTGGCGACCGGGGTCCGTTTCCTGATGATGCGGATCTGGGTCTTCCGCGCGGCCCGGACCGCCCCCGCCGAAGCCTGACCTGTCGCACCGGGCCGGCCCCCATCGGGCCGGCCCCTTCACGTCCAGCCATGGTCGGCACCGCCGGCTCAGCGACCGGCCCAGCCGTGATCGGCACCGCCGGCTCAGCGACCGGCCCGGCCGTGATCGGCACCGCCGGCTCAGCGACCGGCCGTGGTCAGCTTCACCGGCCGGCCCGCCGGTGTTTGCCGCGGCGGTTCGGTGGGTGGCGCACGTAGTGTCCGTTTCGGGGGCGGATGGCCTGATTACCGTCACGTCAGTGGCTCTCGCGATGCGGCAGGACCGGGTCGGGCGGAAAACGTCACGAACTCGGGCACGCGGAAGGGTATCAAGTTTGCAACCCACGGGTAACAATGACATCGACCGGCATGGTTGGCTTCCGGTCGACGCGCTTTTGTCCGGCAACATCCCCGGCCGGGCCTCGAGCGGGAGGTGCAGGAAATGCTGAGCAAGGAAGACAGCCGGCGGCTGGCCCAGCTGGAACGCCAGCTCCTGCGCGACGACCCCGAGTTCTGTGCCCGGATGCAACCGGGCCGCCGCCCCCGCAAGCGCGCGCCGCTCTCGCTGGTCCTCGCGACCGCCGTGGTCTGGGCCACGGCCCTGGTGCTCGGCGTGCTGGGCTGGTGGATAGCCGCGGCGGTCGCCGCGGCCTGGGCCATCGTCATCGGCACCGCCCTGGCAATTCGCAGCCGTCCCGGCCGCCACCGCGACTCCGGCCCCGAGTTCCTCCCGCCCGCCTGGTAGGCCGCGCGACGACGGGTCCTCCGCAGTCGCCGCACCTAGGCGAACGTGACGGTCGCGTCGGGTACCTCCCGGGCGCGAGCCACCGCCGCCGCTTCCGTCTCCACTGCCGTGCGCGCCTTGGCGGTCAGCGACCCGAACGTCGTCACAGCAAGATCAACCCGCTTCCGGCCGGACAGCTTGGCCCGCCACACTCCCGCGATCTCCCCGTCCACCAGCAGCACGCCCGGGTTGCCCAGCGTCCGCCAGACCTCCTTCTGCTGCTTGCGGTCCGGCACCAGCAGATCCCGGTCGCGGGCCTGCACCAGCGCATCCATCGGCGGCAACATCCGTACGCCCGGCGCCGGCCTGGCCGCTTCGAGGTCGTCCATCGCCTTCGCCGGCAGCCACGCTCGGCGACCGTCCACGGTGACCTCGGCCAGCCCGTCCGGCCACACCGTCTTCATCTCGGCCGTCGAACTGCCGAGGTACTTCGCCACCTCGATCGGCCCGGCCGGCCCGAGTAGCCGCAGATACGTACTGATCAGCTCGCCGATCCCGGCGTTCTCCTCGGGCGGCCCGGGCAGATTCGCGATGGGCCCGAGTGTCGCGTCCTTGCCGCGGGCCTCGACCTCGATCGCACCGGCCAGCCCGGAGTGCTGCCACACGTTGCCGGCGATGTGCCGGGCCTTGCACGACCGGCACTCGTAGGTCAGCTCCCGAGGCACCCGCGCACTGACCTCAGTGCTCACCTCGCCGCGCGGCATCGATCCCTTGACCACTTCGCGAAACGCTGTCGCCGTGACCGTGAAGGCGGAGATCCCCAGCTTGCCCCCCGCGGGAATCTGCCCGCTGGCGATCCGCGCGGCGGCGTCCGCGTCGCTCACCGGCCACAAAGCCTGCATCAAGGACCACAATTCCGTACGCCGGTGCAGATGCGGCGCCCCGCGGGCGGCCCACACCATGATCAACCGGTCATCGTCCAAATCCGCGCCGGTCCGAGCAGCCAGCCCGACCCGCACCGACCCCGGCGTGTACTCCTGCACGCCCAGGTCCAGCACAGCCAGATCGCCGGGCCGCGCCGTCCCGCGCTCGGCGAGCCCGAGCGCCGCCACCCGATAGGCCATGACCTGCACCCGCCCGACCTGAACCACCCAGTCACCTCCACCAGAACACCGGCCCGGAACACCCCATCAAACCCGCACCCGCCCCCATCCGCATCCCGAACCACCACCACCTGAAGCCGAACAGGCCCGCCGGCCGACCCGGGCCGGCGATCAGGCCCGACGGGTGCCGTAGCGGCGGGTGGCGACGTTGCGGAGGCGCTCAAGGCGGGTGGCCCGGGCGTCGATCAGCTCCCACGTGTCGAGGCTGCTCGGGCCGTACGGGCCTTCCTGCAGGATGGGTGCCTCGTCGGTGAGCCGGTAGCCGCAGTGCCGGGCCACGGCGGCGCTGGCCGTGTTACCCGGGTCGATCCGCAGCAGCAGCCGCTGCAGCTCGAGATCACCGCGGGCGTAGCCGGACAGCAGGGTGAGCGCCCGCGAGGCCAGGCCCTGGCGGCGGTGCCGGGCTCCGACCAGATAACCCAGCTCGGCTTCCTTGAGTCCGGCGTCCACACCGAAGAGCAGCACCTCGCCCAGCGGCGTCCGGCCGTCCGTGGTGATCACCAGCTGGATCCGGCGGCCGTTCGTGCGACCCTGGTATGCCCGTTTCAGATAGGCGAGGCCGGCCTCGACGTCGAACGGCGACGGCATCGGGGTCCACCGGGCGATGTCGGGCTCGTCCAGCAGGTCGATCAGATCGTCCAGATCCTCGGATCTCCATTCGCGCAGCATGATGCCTTCACCCGTGAGAGTGAGCGGAAAGGGCAGCCGGCTGGAGGTCGTCACGTGCCGATCCTGCCCGTAATGACGTGGTTCCGGCAGTAGCGACGCTGACGAAACCCGTGAATGATCCCTTATCGGCGCAGGGCGGGTCACTCTTGGGCACGTACGTTGCGGTGGGCACCGAATCGAGCATTGCCCGATCGTGTCCGATCTCCGCGGCGGTGTGCAGCGGCGGCAGATACTCCTGCTATGAGCATCGACCCGCACCTCGCGCCGCACTGGGACTCCGCCGCCCTGGTCACCATCGACATGCAGCGGGATTTCCTCAGCGACGGCGCGTTCGGCGTGCCCGGGACCAGCGAGATCCTGCCGGCACTCACCGAGCTCGTGGCGGCGTTCCGGGCGAGCGGGCGGCTGATCGTCCATATCGTACGGCTCCACCAGGGTGGCGACGTCGATCGGTTGCGGCGCACGCTGATCGCCGGCGGGGCCGATTTCGTCCGTCCGGGGTCGGCCGGCCGGCTGCTGGCGAAGGAGATCGCCGACGTCGAGTTGGCGGACGACCTATTGCTCAGCGGCCGTCCCCAGCCGATCGGCCCGGCCGAGATCGTGCTGTTCAAGCCGCGGTGGGGAGCGTTCTACCGCACTGATCTCGAGGCGCTGCTGGCCGGCCGGAGCACGCTCGTCTTCGCCGGGTGCAACCTGCCGAACTGTTCGCGGGCCAGCATCGTCGAGGCGCACGAACGCGACTTCCGGGTAGTGCTCGCCACCGACGCCGTCTCCCAGGCCGGCGAGCAAGGCCTGCGCGAGGTCGCCGCCCTAGGCACGACCTTGATGCGTACGCCGGAAATCGTCGCCGCGATCACCGCGACCCCATAGTCCGCAACCGGCGCGACCCGACGAGCACAGTGCGGCGGTCGGCGAACTGCTCCCCCACCTGAGGCGGCCGTTCACGACGCCGGCGTGATACCTACCGCGGTGGCCATGACGCCGGAGAGGTAGCCGGGGCGGTCGGGCTGAGGATGACCACCACTGTCCTCCGGTCCCCGTGATCGTCACGCTGCGTATTCGTAGCGTGGGATCAGCGTTGCGGCACCGGGCCCGTTCGGGCGACCTACGGACGGGCGGATCGGTGGCCCGAACGGCCGCCCGGAACGGGCCGACCCGCCGGAGCCGATTCGCGATGGCGTCTGTCAAGAACAAGTCGGCCGGGTCTGTGCCACGATCAAGCCGTCGAGTACCGCGAACTGCGCGTCGAAGCGCACGCGATCAGCCAGAACGTCCTGATCACTGGCCCGGCCGACGGAACAGCGCTGCTTCTCGTCGGCCCAGCTCGACCGCTAGAGGCGGGGCACGATGTGACTCACGTCGACCGGCCGGCCGGGCGGGCCACCAGCGGCCGACTGGTACTCGGGGACGCCCACGCAGGTGAAGAGCAGGGCGTCCAGCGGTTCGGCGAACAGGGCGGGCATCTCACTGTCCAGGAAGGTCATGCCCGAGGCGCTGGCGCCCAGCGCGTACGCGAGCAGGTGCAGCCTGCCCTCGACGATGCCGGCGGCGAGCTGCGCGGCGCGGTACTCGCGGTCGTCGAGGGTGGACACGTCAGTGGCCGTGATGACGACGAAGGCGGCGTCGCGGCTCAGCCCCTGTTCGAGGCTCACCCGGTAGAGCTCCTCGCGTTGATTGCCGGCGTGGACGGCCGTGGTCAGATCCGGCCACCGGTAGATGCCCGGAGCGATCCCGTGGACGTCGTGCACGGCCACGAAATGCGGTAGATCGATGCCGCGCAGCGCGACCCGCAGGCAGCTCAGCAGGAGGTTCTGCGGCAGGCCACGGGCCGGATCCATCAGGCGCTGCGAGCCGCGGGCCAGCACCACGGTCTCCACCGGCGCGGAATCCTGCCACTCCGGCACCGGCTCGCCCGGCGACCAGGGCCGGCCGAGTTCGGCCCGGTCACCGGCCCGCTGCGCCGCCGTCGCCAACGGAAACTCCACCGGATCCCCGGCGGTCTCCCCGGCGGCCGCCGGACCGGTCGCGCTCAGCGCCGGCGCCCCGCCGCCGAGACCGACCACAGCGACCGGCCATTCGTCGACGCCGTCCGCGCCGACCAGAGCCGTCACCACCTGGTCGGGGAAGGTGCTGTAGAGCGCGGGAGTCACGCCCGCCGACTCGGCCAGGGCGAGCAGCTGGGCCAGCATCGTGCCCGCGTCCCAGTAGACGTGCCGGAAGCCGCGCTCACGATACCGCCAGCCGCTGCGCCACGGCACGCCGGTGACCACGACCGTGGGCACTCCGCCGGTCGGCGGCGGGCCGACCCGGACCAGGGCGTGGGCCTGCGGGTCGTACCAGTGCACGCCTGGCGGTAACGCGGTCCCCTCGGGCACGGCCACGTACAGCTCGAGCGGGAACCGGCCGCCCGCGGAACCGGCCGCGCGGAACAGGTGCATGATGCCGCTCTTGCGTTTCGAGGTGCGTACGACTCCGGCGGAGAGGTAGAGCAGCCGGGCCAGCTGGGCGAGATCCAGCTCCGCCGGCGGCACCCGCACGGTGCCGGCCAGCACGGCGACCGCGGCGGCCTTCGTCGGCGGCAACTCCGCGGGCAGCGGCACGCGCGGCACGTCGCCGGCATAGCGCTTGTAGAACCAGGGCAAGCGGGCCGGGTCGTTCGGGACCAGCTCCAGCACCTGCCGCGGGTCGTCGATGGTGTCATCCCACTCGCGCCCCGGCTCATAGGAGGTCAGCCGGTGCAAAATCTGTGTCGCAGTCTCCACGCCCCGACATTAGGGCCTGTCTGGTGGATCTCGCGGACGCGGCGCGATCGATCTGCCCGAGCGACCCGCGCGAAGCGCGACGGCCGGACGACCCACCGGGCGACGATCCGGCGCTGTCGTCACCCGGTCCTGCGATACCGTTTTCCCGACGGCCCGAGCGGCCGGTCGACACCTCAGGGAGACACCAATGTCCGAGCCTCAGTCCGAGCCCGACCCCACCACCGACGATGAGTCGGCGACCGAGCCCGAGGAGTTCGCCAACCGCGCCGAACGCCGAGCCAAGGGCAAAACCCCCAAACCGCAGGTCTTCACCAAGGGCAAGGCCCCGGTGGGTCGCGGCGCAGTGCAGAGCCCGCGACAGTACGGCAACCGGCGCAGCGGCTGATCCGACGCCGAGTCCGGGACCTGGCCGCGCACAGCGCCAGGTCCCGTTTCCGTCGTCGCACACCAAGGTCGTCGTGATCAACGAGAGTGGGGACATGACAGAGCACGAAGTCGGCTATGACGGTATGTGGGCTCAACCGGACCAGGATCCCCGGTCTGCGTCCAGCCCGGTAGGCGAGCTGGCCACGATCCGGGACTATCTGTCCAACTACCGGCACACCCTTCGGATGAAGTGCGAGGGCATGTCGCATGGGCAGCTCGCCACCCGGTCGGTGCCGCCGTCGACCATGAGCCTGCTCGGACTCGTCCGGCATCTGGCCCGAGTGGAGCACCATTGGTTCGTACGTTGCCTGCAGGGCCACGGCGACATCCCCCGCCTGTACTCGACGGGCGGCCGAGGCGACGTCGACTTCGACGACGCCGTGCCCGACCCGGCCGTGGTGCAGGAGGCCTTCGGCGCCTGGCAGGACCAGATCACGGCCGCCGATCACTGGCTGGACGGGATCACCGACCTCGGCGCCACGGTCCGCATGCCCAACGGCGAGCAGGCGAGCGTCCGCGAAATCCTGGTCCACCTGATCGAGGAATACGCCCGCCACTGTGGACACGCCGACCTGCTGCGAGAATGCATCGACGGCCGCACCGGCCAATAACGCAAGACGCGTACCCGAACGCAGTGCGGAGTGCGCTCACAGGCGCATTAGAGGCGGTCTCGGGCGACCGTGTAGTGGAACGCCATATCGATGTATGGTGACCGTATGGCAGTCAAGAAGGTAACGATCACGCTCCCAGAGGAACTGGTCGAAGCACTCGGCGTGGCAGCTCGCGAAGACGATGTGCCGCTGTCCCGGCTAGTCGCCGGCGCAGCCGAAAGCGAACTGCGCCGACGGGCCGGCCGGCAACTGATTTCTGACTGGCAGGCCGAGCACGGTGTTTTCGCGATCGAGGAGCTCGCCGCCGCACGGGCCGAGATGGCTGCCGCGGACGCTCAAGCGTTCGACGTCTCCGGGCACGCCGCAGCGTGAGTATTCCGTACGTCTACGACGCCGGTGCACTGCTGGCGATCGACGGCAACGACCGGCGGATGTGGGTGATCCAGCACCTTGCCATTGAGGAGGGCCGTCGCCTCCTCGTCCCCGCCGTCGTCGTGGCGCACGCATGGCGTGACGCCCGCCGGCAAGTCCAGCTAGGCAGATTTCTGCACAGCTGCGAGATCATCCCGGTCGGCTTGGAGTTGGCTAAGGCGGCCGGCGTGTTGTGCGGCAAGGCCGGCACACGGGACGTCGTCGATGCCACCGTGGTTGCCATCGCCCTGTCCTACGGCGCCATCGTCTTCACCGGCAACCCGGACGACATCACACAACTGGGAGCAGCGACGGACGCGAAGCCGGGACTGGTCATTCGGCGGCTATGACGGGCGAATGCCGCGGAACGTAGCCGGTTTCTCCAGGCCAGCAATAATGTATACAGCAGGGGCGAGTCGATATCCTGAGCCTCATGAGATCGCCCGTCCAGGCCCGTCGGGTTCGAGTCCCGGCCGCGCCACAACCACCTGGCCAGCTTGGCTTGCGGCGCTGGGTCAGCCGACTACGAGTCGTTCGCCGCCGAAGTCAGCGACGATCTCCATGTGTCCGCCGAGTGCCGTGATGTAAGCAGCAAGGGTTCTCAACTCGCTTGCGTCGACCTTGGCACGTTCGATGGCGGAGACCCGCTCCTGGCGTACGTTCATCCGCTGGGCGACCTCAGCCTGCGTCAGCCCGAGCCGCTTGCGCATCTCGGCAAGCCGGTGGGCTCGACTGACGTTGATAAGAGCCTGAGCACCAGCCTCGACCTCGGCGCGATCCGCTGCGTCGGGAAAGAACTCACTGAGGAAACCTTCACGGTCGTACCCATGGCTGCTACTCATGACTCCTCCTTTTCCTTCAGGTAGGTCGTATACCTCGCCTCGGCGAGGGCGATCGAGTGGCGGTACCAGGCCGTCCATTGCCCGGCTTTGTCGCCGGCGACCAGGAGGACCGCGTTGCGAGCGGGGTCGAAGATGAACAACATCCGTATCTCCGTCGTCCCAGCCGAACCGGGACGAAGTTCCTTCAGGTTGTGCAGGTTTGAGCCTTTAATCCGGTCGACCAGAGGTCGGCCGAGGCTCGGACCTTCTTCAAGGAGTGCGGTGATCGCTTGGCCTACCAGGATGGCGCTGGCGCGATCGGTGCGGCGGAGTTGGTGAAGCCAATCCCGCACCTCCGCGACGAGTTCCAGGCGGTAGGTCATGCCGCCCATGCTACACGGCTGTAGTACTTCTATGTACTATCAGCGCGCTTGGACTCGGCTTGGACGCGTACTCCGTCGAGCCTGCGCCCGGCGAGCTCGACCTTGATGCCCTACTCGGGGACACCGGGAGCCGACAGGTCCGATAATGGGCTGAGCCCACGATGATCTTGCGTGCGAAACCGCTGGCTGCGGCCCGGCCGGCAGCTCGCCTCAGGCTTGGCGGTGCGTTGGTTCCTCGTAGTGCCCAGAGGGGCAGCGCTCAGGCCGGGCGCCGCCATCGTTCCACTACTTGATCGATGTCGGTCCGGATCCGCTCCCGGGCCTCCTCTCGTGGCACACCGGCCATCAGCAGCTCGTCGTATGCGGTGTCCTCGTGCCGCGCTGAGGCCACCACGGCCCGGGTCACGGCATCTGGGTCGAATGCCCGGCCGGCCGCACTGCGTCCCACCCGGCCGCTGCTACGGGTACCGGTGTGTCGGCTGATCGCCGCCACCCGCTGCGGCGGGCAGCCGGGGAACAGCCGGCCGATCTGTTCGGCCAGCTCTTGCTGGAATCGCTCGTCCGCGGCCTCTCGCCGCTGCCGGTCCCGCTCACGGCGACGGGTGCGGGCCTCCTCATCGGACAGGCACTGCTGCTCGGCCTGCTCGACCGCAGCCCCCTCGACCAGCAGTCCCTGTCGCTCATAACGCTTCCGGGTGCGGCTGAACCTCACCACCACAGCCGAGAGCCGGCTGGCCTGTTTAGCCCGACGGGTCAGCGCCGCGTCACCGGCCGGCAGGAAGATCAGGTGATCGAAGTCCGTACAGGTGAGGCACGCCGGCCCGGCGTCCTCCATCACCAGCATGTCGGCGTCGGTGCGCCCGCAGCCGACGCAGGTGAAAGCCTTCAGCGACTGGACCACGACCAGGTCCGGCGGCTTGCTCTGCCGGGCAGCCAGCCGCTCTCGCTGCCGCTCCGGTAGGTCCGCCGGCATCCAGTGGGTGCGGTACCTCAGCTCGAGTACGGGATCGCCGGCGGCGGTGAAGCGCAGCGGCTGCCGGTCGCGGGTGGCGGCCAGGTACTCGACCTCGCTGGGGCGCAGGCCACGGCTGGCCACCCAGCGGTGGAACACCTCGAGCGCGTCGGCAAGACGGTCGGCCGACACCGCCGCGACCGCCTCCAGATTCGGCGCCCGGCCCTGACGCCAGTCTGTCACCGGCCCGAGCGGGACCCAGCCCATCCCGATCAGCACGTCGAGCGGGCTCACGTGATGCTGGCGCGTCAGCGCCACCTCGGCTGCGGTCACCACTCGGCGTTCCAGCTTCGAGCCCGGCTGCATGGACGGCAGGCTACCCTCCGCGACGCCGCTCAGCAGATAGGCGGCCAACGCCTGGGCAGAGAAGCCGGCTGGCTCAAGCAGGTACCACAACATGAAGGAGCTGCGGGGCTCAGGCAGGGCGGACCCAGCACAGCAATGATGTATACAGCAGGGGTGAGCTGATATCATGAGCCTCATGAGAACGATCATTGATGTTGACGATGCCTTACTCGAAGCCGCCCAGTCCGAGCTTGGAACCGCCACAAAGAAGGACACGGTCAACGCGGCGCTGCGCTACGTCGCCGAGCGCAACGCGCGGTCGCGAGCCGTTCTTGACGACCCGTTCTTCCTCGGCGGCTCGGATCTGACCGACGCTGAGGTGATGGGTGGCGCGCGGCGTTGACCACGTTGTTCCTCGCTGATACATCGGCCTACACCGTCGCTCGTCGCTCGGCGGCGGCGGAGGCCCGCCTCAGGGCTTTGGCGGCGGATGGAGTGCTCGCTACCTTTGTTGCGGTGGATCTTGAACTGGGCTACTCAGCCCGCGATCCCTCCGAGCACCAAGGGATTTCC